>JAQYSN010000001.1 GCA_028725265.1 Spirochaetales bacterium
GTTGGAGGCAGGCACTCTCTCCGAGAGCCTGCCAAATGAACTACTTGATAAGTAATTCAAGGATTGTTGCAATTGCGGTTATCAGGGTTGCTATTGCAACAATCCACTCTGTTATGCTTGGTTTTTGTTTCATAACATTTACCTCCTGATGGTTATAATATATCATCTCTATTTGTTTTTGTCAATACTTTTACAAAAAAAACATCATTTTTTATCTTTCCGAGTAAAGTGAATTGAATACTAAAAAACTTCCAGATATTTACAGAAAAGTTGGTATAGACGTAAGTGTCTATTGAGTAAGCTAAAATAAAACTTTATAATAAATCTTGTCACTTTTTATTATGGCTCGAAAAAACAGGAAAACTCACATATATATTTCTCAGGCTCAGAAAAAAAATAAAAGTAACATAAAAAGAGCTATAGCAAAGAAAAACTGGTGGTATCACAATAAAATACGTCTGATTCACGAATCTCAAAATATTATAATCTATAAAACAATAAAATTTTCAAATAGATTATATCTCTCAAGTTCGGATGAACAAATTTTTAAACAAATAAAAATTGCAAGAAATAAATCCGCAGTAAGGTTTTCTTTTTCTGATGTAAAATCTGTTGATGTGGGAAGTATGCTATATATAAAGGCATTTATAGATTACAAAACAAAGCTAGGTGGTTATATTAAGATTTCCTGCTCTCCTCAAAATGTGAAAATGCGTCAAATTTTGCAGCATATGAAACTAAAAGATTACGGAATAAACATAACCTATAGCGACATAAAATGTTGGAATGTCCGTGAATGGCACGAAAGTTCACATGAAAACTATGGAAAAGTCTTGATGGAAGAAATCCTTCCTTCAGTGCTTGAGAATAAATTTCCATCTAAAGAATTTTCTCGAATTGCATCAGGATTGAATGAGTTGTTATCTAATTGTTCAGAACATGCATACAACGATGAGGATTTATTTAAAGGTTATTATTTAATAGCTGGCGAATATGATAATATGGATACTGGAAAGTCGAACGAATTTTCTTTCTGCATAATTGATATGGGACAAGGATTCCGTGCTAGTTTACATAAAAACTCAGGATTTAATAAGTTTTTTGGCGATATTGGTATATTGTCTGATGAAAAATTAATAAAAGAAGCTGTTGACAGTAGATTTAATGCAAACAAAGTAAAAAATTCAGGAAGAGGAACTGGACTTCCTGCGGTAAAGAAAAGCGTAGAAATTGTAAATGGAGGACTGCATATATATAGCGATGCGGGCACCTATATGTTAAATGCTGACAAGGAACGCTTAAAAAAACGTATGTACGATATAATAGGCTCAATAATAACTGTTAATTTGCCGATAAACTAATGGAGAAGGTGTTTTATGAATAAAACTTTAAGAATTTTAGATTGTAAAAAAGATTACGCGTATGAAGGTCCAAGATATATTCGATTGGGTCCTGAATCAGGAGAAGAGTTTAGAGATACTTTTTTTATTCCATGGCTAGAAGAATTTTCAGGTGAACATGATCTTTGTATAGATTTTGATGGTACGATTGTATATACTCCATCATTTCTTGAAGAAACATTTGGCGGAGCAGTAAGAAAAGGTTTTCCTCAAGTAAAAGAAATAAAGTTTATAAACTTACCTGATGAACAAAAAACAGATATATTGAAATATATCGAAGAGGCTTTACAAAAATATCCTCAAGGGAAATGATTATGAAGGAAATTATCATACCTCTTGTTTTATCTCTTGTTTCTGGAATAATTGGTGTTCTAGTTGGGGCGTTTATCCAAATCATATATAGCAATCATTCTGAAAAACGGCAGTATAAGAATGATTATAAAAAATTTTGTATCAATGAATGGAACGAGCAGAAAAACGAACTGAAGAATCTGATAGAAAATCCTCATGTATATAATAGCATGATATTCAGACTATCGTTGCAACAAAAAATAGAAAATTTATCTTTTTTGAAAGACAAGAAGAATGAAAAAAAAGTTTTGGAATTGCAAAGAGCAATTTCTGATGCTGATAAACAACTCTCACTTGGGGATTTCTGTGAAGAGGCTTTGAATATAGGAAATGACGAAGTTAACAAGAAAAAACTTTTTCGTTCTGTTCTAGAATTATCTACAGAAGTCTTAAAAAGAATTTCTCAACTTTAAATCTTTACCTACACTTCCCATAATTCTTCCCAGCACTCGCTGGGGATTTTTTTTGTCTGCTATCCTAGTTTTCGGAGGGTGGCAGGATGAAAAAGAACAATTCCGATAACAAACCTTATTACACTCAGAGAAACAATAAGCTCAAACCTAATGGTGCTTGTAACGTCACTTCTATGATTGCAGCTCTTTCTGCGGCCGGCTGGAATGTAGACAAACTTTCGACGAAAGAATTTCCTCAGCCGGAAGATGCGCTTATGCACTTTATTCTGGCAGATAAGCGCGTTGATTCCTACTGGAGAAAAACAGATCCTGCTGGAAGGTATGCGCCGAACGAATGGCATTCTGTCCTTGCATACGGCACGAACCTCTATCTTAGAGAGTGCGGACTTTTGGGAGACGGCAAGAACGCTGTGTTTTGGGGCGAGCACAGGGAAATTTCAGATATCCAGGATGCAATCAGGAACGGCGGGGCTGCCGTGCTTTCTGGAGTTTTCGGGGCAGAAGGCAAACGCACTATCGGTCATGTGGTCGCATGCGTAGGATTTCGGACAGACGAAAACGGAAAACTCACTCACTTCATCATAGACGACAGCTGGGGCGACTACAGAACAGAATACGCAAACCGCAACGGCAATGACATCGAAATGCCTTTGGCGGATTTCATTGCGATGATACGGAATTGCGGTCAGGTCATCAAGATGGCGCACATCGTGCACAAGGCGGGCGAAGAATGAAAGCGAAGGACATAAGCCTTTGGGCTATCGTAATAGCCATCGTGTGGGTTGCGTTCCTCTTCCTGGCAAAAGCGTTCATTCCTGTGATATGGGACGGAAAGTGCCTCGGACTTGATGCGGCCGAAATCATCGGAAGCGGAGTTTTCTTCGTCGTAGCCTGTTCGCCGGTCTACCGCTCGATATGGCTGGACAAGAAGCTCGGTCTTTCGGACGAGAAAAAGAAATCTGAAAACGAGGATGCGGAATGAATGAAAAAATCAAGGTTTATATCCTGCCTGTTGTTTTCGGCCTTGTTGCTATGTGTATGTGCCTTGGCGCAGGAATCTGGCTCGGTCGAGCTCTCTTCGGAACAAATGAAACAGATTCGAAGCGAGCTGAACG
>JAQYSN010000002.1 GCA_028725265.1 Spirochaetales bacterium
CCTTAATGATTTTCAAAGGTTCGTAGCCGACAGCGGGTCGAGCCCGCTGCGGTACAACCTATTGTTATGCCCACACGCCACTGGCGTGGTTATGGATAGTAGAAAACAAACCTAAAATATAGTATAATAAAACTTGTTAAAATTCTGTTTCAAAGGATAAAGTATGAAAGAAGGTTTGGCTCTTGTTGAACAGGTAACAAGTTCTGGTGATATAATTTTAGGTTGTGATTATTCTCTTTCAACTTCTGAAATTTTTAATAGATTACAAAAATATTTCCCTAATATCGAAAAAGATACAGATGGTTTCATACATGGTAACTATAAAGGTTTTAAATATTCTATACGTATTAAAAATATAACTTATTTAGGTAATCCCCATGCAGAATATAAAAAAAGAATACAAATACCAGAGGATTTACCTCAATTTTATCAACATTCTAAATCTTTAGATTATGTTCCTCTTTTATTAGGTATTTATACATTTAACGATACTCTTGTATTTGCAAACTTTAATATAGAGGATTATATAGAAAAAAAGGCTCATAATTCTTCTGCTCATGTTTATACACAAGATATTTCTGCAGCGGTAATCGATGGAATTTTTCAAAAAACAGACTATTTTAATAATACTATTACAGTTTTTGAAAAAAATTATGTAAATTACTTTTTAGATGATTATTTAAATGCAGAAAAAGAAGAAGTTGTTTCATTTAATTCAGAAATCATACAAGATTTTTCTCTTGAAGAAAAAGAGATGGCAAGTAGTATAGGTTGTGTTGTAAAACCTACAATAATGCCAATGAATACAATTTACCCAATTATGAAATTCTTCGTTGATACAAAAAAAGAATGGAAAGGAAAAACTTGTTATGAAGAAATGATAAATGCAAATTATAGAAATAAATTTCAACCCGAATGGGCTGGTTTTTATTTGGAATTTGAATTTGAAAAATACATAAAAAATAATAAACTTGAAAAAATTGTTGACTTTGCACAAGATAAAACAAAAGGTGGAATTGATTTAGATTTGTATTTTTCCACAATTAAATGTTATGGAGATTTAAAGGCTCATTCTACAAATTCTAGTGGTATTCAAGGAAATGATAGAGCCACCATTATTAAACAGATTCAAACAAATGGCCATGTATTTTATATTGTATGTTCACATGATACATACAAAGACTCAAATTACGATTTTGAAGTTACAAAGTTTTGGAATACAGTTCAAAAGAAAGATAATATACTCAGTTATTCTAAAAAAATGAAAAATCGTGTTGTTTTAAGAAATTCTTTCATACTTGATATTAATGGTAAAAATTTCTCTAGTCTTTCTATTTTCAAGCAAGGTATCAATAGTAACGGAAAATTACGAGAACCTAAAATTATGATAAGCGAAGAAAAAATCGAAGAATTCATTGTTGCAAAAATGGAGTTGGTAAGTTAATTATGGAACATTTTGATTTTATAGATTTATTTTCTGGAATTGGCGGTTTTCATCAAGCAATGACACAATTAGGTGGTCATTGTGTTTTAGCATCAGAAATTGATCCATTTTGCAATGTTCTTTATGAAAAAAATTATGGAATTTCTTCAGATGTTAATGTTAGAGATTTAAATGAAAAAACTGACATTCCAAATCATCAAGTATTATGCGGGGGGTTCCCCTGCCAATCATTCAGCAAAGCAGGAAAACAGGCGGGATTAACAGATCAAACACGAGGAACCTTGTTTTTTGAAATTGCAAGAATCCTCCGTGATAAACACCCAGAATTTATTATTCTTGAAAATGTAAGAAATTTAGTTTCACATGACAAAGGTAATACTTGGAAAATAATTCAAAGTGTTTTAAAAGACATTGGTTATAGACTTGAACCTACTCCAAGAATTATTAGTCCTCACCAATTTGGAATTCCGCAACTTCGTGAACGTGTAATTATTTTAGGGAAATATGAACCTGAAAACACCGAAATTCCTCTAAATATTCATATTGACTGTTCTATTGATAAATCACAAAATTCTATTTATTCCGTTTTAACAGACAAAAAAGTCGAAGATAAATATTATATTTCAGAATATGAAGAAAAAGTTTTACAAGCATGGAATGAATTCTATCAAGGTATCAATTTAAAAGTAATTGGCTTTCCTGTTTGGACGCAGTATTTTAAAGATGAAAAAGCAGATGAAACTTTGCCTTTATGGAAACAAGAATTTATAAATAAGAACATAAAATTGTATCAAGAAAATAAACAATTTCTTGATATGTGGTTATCAAAATATAATAATCTAAAAGACTTTACGCCAACTCATAGAAAGTTTGAATGGCAAGCTGGTACAGCAATAAATTCAATTTGGGAAGGAGTAATTCAGTTTAGACCGTCAGGAATAAGAGTAAAAGTTCCTACTTGTTTTCCTGCCCTAGTTGCAATGGTGCAAATTCCAATCATTGGAAAATATAAACGACGGCTTACAGTTGAAGAAGCTGGTAAATTACAAAGTTTTCCTAATCCAACAAGAGATGAAACAAAAATGAGTAAAAACTCATTTCTGTGTGATAGTAACGACCAGCAAGCATACAAACAATTTGGAAATAGCGTAAATGTAGAAGTTATCAAAAATTGTGCAAAAGCATTATTTGCTTGTGCAAAAGAAAAAGAAAGCATAACAAAAGCTTCAAAGCCGACAACGCGGTCAAGCCGCGTTGCGGTTTAAGCAATTGTTAGGCGGACAGCCCACTGGGCTGCTTATTGTTAATAAGTAAAGTCCTCCAGCAAATTAAAAAAATAAAATCTTAGGAGGATTTTATGGCATCAATTTATGTAGCAGACAGAGAAAATCATGCTGATATAAATGTTTATATCGCAGACCGTGAAAATCACGCTGACTTACTCGTTTACAAAACAGACCGTTCTTCTCATGCAAAAGGTGAAGACGCAATTTGGGAATTTGTTGACAGAGAAAACCATGCAACAACAAAGATTTTTTACGTTGACAGAGAGAATCATGCAGATTTAACAGTTTTCTTTGTTGATAGAGAAAATCATGCAGAATGGAATACAAGAAGCCACAAATTAATGGGCCAGCTTTAATTTTTTTGAAAAGAACACAGCTTTTATATTAAAAAAGTTGTGTTCTTTAATTTTACTTTTAGAAGAACATAAAATGAAGGAAAATAAATTTCTTAAAAAACTACGGACATTTGTAGATGGAGAAGCAAATACTCCTTTTGAGTATTTTATGCTTTTTGTCATAATTGTTAATACTGTTTCACTTGGATTAGAAACTTCTACTTCAATCCTAAACAAATATGGAAATATTCTTTTTTGGATTGACCAGATATGTTTATGGTTATTTATATTTGAATTAATAATAAAATTAATTGCTTATAATCGAAATTTCTTTGGTGAGTTTAGGTATGATTCAAACAATCAAAAATATTTTCATATAAATAAATGGAATATCTTTGATTTAATAATTGTGGCTATATCAACAATTGGTACTCTTCCTTTTTTTGCTATATTCAGAGTTTTCCGATTATTTAAATCTATTAAACTTGTAAAAGGCATAAAATCTTTACGAGTGGTTAAAACACTAAAATTAGTAAATGGAATAACGAGCCTTCGTGTAATGGTAAAGGCAATAATAAAAGCATTTCCAAGCGTATTGTGGACTTTTTTCTTGCTTTTAATTTTTTCTTATGTATATGCAATAATGGGTACAAGTATTTTTGGAATAGATTTTCCAGAAAGTTTTGGTAGCTTAAAACTTGCATTTTTATCATTATTCGGCTTAACAGGAATAGATTCCTCAGAAATTATTTCGAGATTCTCGTGGGCTTGGATTTATTTTGTATCATACAATTTTCTAGAAGCATCAATTATAATGAATGTTATAGTTGGTGTAATTGTTGATGCAGTGAATGATAGCAGAAAAGAAATCGATAAAGAAGATGAAACACCGGAATCCAATGTAACTCTCAATTCAATTGCAAAACAAATTGATATTTTAAATAGAAAAATAGATAATCTAAATAATAAGAACGCCTAACAAAGGTTCGTAGCCGACAGCGGGTCGAGCCCGCTGCGGTACAACCAGTTGTTAGGTTGATGGCGCACTGCGCCACTTATTGTTAATAAGGTAAATCTTCCGACACATTTTCTCAAAAATAAAATCGTTGGAGGATTTTATGAAAAAATTATTTAAGGTTGTAACAATTATTGCTACAGTTATGTTTGCCTCTACGTTTGTAGCATGTCGTAATCCAAATTCTGGTGATGATTCATCAAGTACAACAACTAATCCATTCTCAGGAACAGTTTGGAAGCAATCTCTAAATGGGGAGCTAATAACAGTTGCTGGAGCTACAACAATTACATTTGCTTCATCTGGTAAAACTGTAACATTAAAAAACACAGTTTCGCAAACATATAATTATAAGATTGTAGATGACCATACGGCATTCTTTTATTACGGGAATGTAACAACTACAGGTTTTGATTTTATAATAGATAGTACGAATCCAAACAAAGCAACCTTTTCTTCACTGGAATTCTTAAAGCAATAAATCAAAACATTTACAATTACAATTACAATTACGGCGGGTCAAGCCCGCCTTTTTTTAGCAGATGATTTTTTCAGAAGAATATGATATAATATCTCAAATGGAGGTCGAAATGTCATACGATTCAGTTTGCGAACAGGTAAAAACTCTTCCGGAAGTCTGTCTTGAAGATGCCTCAAAATATTTCACTTTTTTATTGTATCAATACAATCAGACTAAATTTGAAAGTCTGGCAGAATCGGAAGAAGAATTCTCTGCAAAAATGCAAAAAGGTTTTGATGATATGAAAAATGAGCGTGTAACTCCATTGGATGAAGCTTTTTCTGAAATCAAGAGAAGATTTGCATAATGGAATACAGCGTAGCTTTATCTGACTAGGCAAAAGAAGATGTTGTTGAGATTTACGATTATATTCTGAATGTCTTGGAATCTGAAATAAATGCAGAATCTGTCTTAAATCGATTGTATTCAGCAATGAACAAATTGAGTTATATGGCAGAAAGCTATCACTTATATCCGAATGAACCTTGGAAATCTAAGGGTGTACATTATTTTTCCGTTGGAAATTATTCTATTTTTTATGTTGCGGAAAATAATGTGGCAACGGTAATTCATGTTTCCTATGGTAGACGGGATTTAGACAAAGTTTTATCCGATTATAAATAAAACCTAACAAAGGTTCGTAGCCGACAGCGGGTCAAGCCCGCTGCGGTACAACCCATTGTTATGTGGACGCCCGCACTGGGGTGCTTATAGAAGAATAGATAAAATGAAGAATATAATTTATGCTTTAGTTTCGTTTATTGCAATTACAGGGCTTCCGCATTATACATTTTTTACAACTTTTTCAAGGCATCCTTCGTGTTTATCGCAAAGCATTTGCTTTCCAGAAATAGACAGATTCTTTGCCTTTGTAAACTCAGAAAAATCAGTCTGTTTCAATATGTTTAT
>JAQYSN010000003.1 GCA_028725265.1 Spirochaetales bacterium
TTTGAAAAGTTTGGTATAAAAAAGTTAATAAGTACAAGCTATGCAATAGAAAGTAAACTTTATAAAGAACATTATCAAATTTCTTTGTTTGAAAGCGAAGCTCCTCAATTTGATGCTTCTAAAACTAAAACTCACGGAAAGATATTCACCTTAACAAGAGATAAAAACAATTCTGGCAGAATTGATATAAATGATTTGGAATGGCAATACCTTGAGGGTGATGGGGATTTTCGTAGTAATGAGGTAACTGCTTTAAGAGATGAAGCTGACATCATTATAACTAATCCACCATTTTCCTTATATCGAGAGTTTGTAACATGGATTTTTGAAGGAAACAAACAATTATTAGTTATTGGTAATCAGAATAGTATAACATACAAAGAAATTTTTCCGTTAATTAAAGCAAATAAATTATGGCTTGGTGCAACTGGAAATAGTTCCGATATGGTTTTTGCAGTACCTGAAGGTACTGAAGTAGCACCACACGACAAAGAAAAAGCAGCTCGTTTAGGTTATGTAGGTAATTATACAAGATTAGGAAATTCTTGTTGGTTTACAAACTTAGAACACGGGAGAAGGCATCAACCGCTACAGTTAATGTCTATGTCTGATAATTTAAAATTTAGCAAGCATAAACAAATCCGTGAAATAGGTTATCAGAAATATGATAATTATGATGCTATAGATATACCTTTTACAGATGCTATTCCTAATGATTATACCGAACTGATGGGTGTTCCCATAACATTTTTAGATAAATATAATCCCGAACAATTTGAGATTATAGATGCTTTAAACAGATACGCACTTCTTGATGTAATGGGGACAAACGAAATGGTTAAAAGCATTAAATCGCATACTTGTAACATAAATGGAAAGGCAAGCTATTTTAGAATAGTTATACGAAAAAAGTAAGGAGGTTTTACAATGGGAAACACTTTTCTCGGAGAAGCAAAAACGGCTAAAAATGACGAATTTTACACACAATTTTCTGATATACAAAAAGAAATCAACGCTTATTTAGAATATAATCCCAATACATTTAAGGATAAAACCATCCTTCTTCCTTGTGATGACCCCGAATGGAGTAATTTTACAAAGTTTTTTGCTCAAAATTTTGAAAAGTTTGGATTAAAAAAATTGATAAGTACAAGTTATGCTGCGGATAGAAAAAAGATAAAATTTAAGCAACTTTCTCTATTTGAAGAAAATAGTCCGCAGTATGATGAAACAAAAACTAATTCACACGGAAAAATTTTCACATTAACAAGAGATAAAAATAATTCCGACAAAATAGATTGGAATGATTTAGAATGGAATTATCTCGATGAAGATGGTGATTTTCGTAGTGATGAGGTTAAGACACTTCGTGATGAAGCAGACATCATTATAACCAATCCACCATTTTCATTGTTTCGTGATTTTCTTGGTTGGATTACTGAAGCAAATAAGCAGTTTTTAATTATTGGAAATATAAATTGTATTACATACAAAGAAGTATTTAAAGGAATTAAGGAAAACTCATTTTGGCTTGGAAATGGTATGGGGCGATGGATTTCGGGATTTATAGTTCCTGACTCATACGAGCTTTACGGAACGGAAGCTCGTATTGACGAAGATGGTAATCGAGTTGTATCAACAAATAATTGTTTATGGCTTACAAATTTAGAACACGGAAGAAGACATCAACCATTGCAGTTAATGACTTTATCGGATAATCAGAGATACAGCAAGCACAAGGATATTCGAGAAAACGGCTATAAAAAATACGATAATTTTGATGGAATAGACATACCATTTACCGACTCAATTCCAAACGATTATGACGGTTTGATGGGCGTTCCTATTACTTTTTTGGATAAGTATTGCCCTGACCAATTTGAGATTGTGGGTATAAGCGGTGAGTTGGCAGAGCCTATATATATTGACGGAAAACGCAAAAGCGGTAGATTTTACATAAATGGCAAACGAATGTATGATAGAATTGTTATCAAAAGGAGAAGTTGAAAATGAAAACTGATTTAATTACAACCATAACAATCGGTGATATATGTAATGGATTTGTTTATAATGAATACGAAGGCAAAGGATTATTCGGTCTTGGTGGTAAATTAACAATCCAACCTGAAT
>JAQYSN010000004.1 GCA_028725265.1 Spirochaetales bacterium
AAACTTGGTTATGATTTGGGCCTTTGTCCAACAATCAAGCCTGAAATATTTTTGAAATTGATTTTTGAAACAACGGATTCATGTATCCTTGAAAAAATTATTGCCGAAAATCCGCTTTTTCCGGTTGACGTTAAGGACGAAAATCAGAAAATCGAATGGTATAGGTGTAAGATTTTTAAGGATATCTTTTCCGAAGGGGTTTTGTATGATAAAAGGTTTTTCTAGGACTGCAAACAGACTGCTTTCTACGCTTTCACAGCAGGAAGGTCATGTCAATCGTAGCGATCTTCTCTATCCTGAACATATGTTACTTGCCCTTCTAAAGAACAAGGTTGGAACGGGATATCAAATACTTGAATTATTGCAAGTTAATATACTTTCTCTTGAGGTTGCGCTGGAACTTTTTCTTATGGAAAAAAGTTCAGACACCGGTGCTTCAGGGGATCTTGCCTATTCGCGCCGTTTAAAAACTCTTGTAGATGTTGCTTCCGTTGAATCCAGAAGTATGTGCAGTGATTATATTGGAACTGAACATTTGTTGATTGCTGCTGCCCGAGAAGAAGATAGTCTTTTTCAATCATTCTTGATAAAAAATTCCATTACGCTGACAGATTTAAGACGAATTAAGTCTAAGATTGATGAGTCTGGATTGAATTCAGAAGAAGTTTCTCCAAAGCAAAAGGATTCTCAATCTGGAAGATTTTCAACGGATCAAAAACAGTCGGTAAAAAAGTCTTTTATCGACGAATATTCAGTTGATTTGACTCAGAAGGCGCGCGAAGGAAAAATTGATAATATTTTCGGACGAGAAAAGGAAATTCAGCGTATCATTCAAATCCTTGTGAGGAGAACGAAAAATAATCCTGTTTTGATAGGCGAACCTGGAGTTGGAAAAACAGCAATTGTAGAAGGTCTTGCTTTGAAGATTGCAAAAAGCGATGTTCCAGTCTTTCTTTTGAACAAAAGAATTCTTTCGCTAGATCTTGCGCTTCTTGTTGCCGGAACGAAATTCCGTGGCGAATTTGAAGAGCGCCTGAAAAGAGTGATGAAAGAAGTTTCTGAAAAAAAAGACGTGATACTTTTTATCGATGAAATTCATACTTTGATAGGAGCCGGTGGTTCTGAAGGCGGAATGGACGCTGCTAATATGATAAAACCTGCACTTTCGCGCGGTGAAATTCAATGCATCGGTTCTACAACGACCAAAGAATATGCAAAATATTTCGAAAAAGACTCTTCTTTGATTCGAAGGTTTCAGAATATAAACGTAAATGAACCTTCTGTAAACGAAACGACAGAAATTTTGTTTGGACTTGCACCATATTATGAAAAATATCACGGAGTAAAATATTCTAACGAGGCTATAAAACTTGCAGCCCTTTATTCTCAGCGCTATATTTCAGGACGTTTTTTACCAGATAAAGCAATCGATGTGTTGGATGAAGCCGGTGCCATCAAAAAAATTGGATTTAATTCAGATCCATCGGATTTGGAAAAAATTGAAATTGCTCTTGCAAAATTAAAAAATAAAAAAGAAAACTTTGTTAAAAATCAGGAATTTGAGGAAGCTGCTTCTGCTAGGGATGAGATTACGAGGCTTCAGAAAAAACGGGATGAAATTGCCTTGCAGCTTTCAGAAAACTCTGTTTCTACTGCAAATATAGTTACGGAAAAGGATGTTTGTGACGTAATTTCGACGATGACTGGCATTCCTTTGGAAAGTCTTGATAAGAATGAAATGGCTCGCCTTATGAACATGGAAAATGAGATTCATAAGACTGTCGTTGCTCAGGATGAAGCTGTCACTAAGATTTCTTCTGCCATCAGAAGATCAAGGTCTGGAGTTTCTTCAATTCGTCGTCCTATGGGGTCTTTTATTTTTCTCGGACCGACTGGTGTTGGAAAAACATTGCTTGCAAAAACTCTTTCGAAGTTCCTTTTTGGAAAGGATAATGCCATCGTCCGCGTTGATATGAGCGATTTTATGGAAAAACATTCCGTGAGTCGTCTTGTTGGTGCGCCTCCTGGATACATCGGATACGAAGAAGGCGGTGTTTTGACAGAACAGATTCGCCGAAATCCATATTCTGTAGTGCTTTTAGATGAAATAGAAAAGGCCCATCAGGATGTTTTCAACTTGCTTTTGCAGATTCTTGAGGAAGGTGAACTTACTGATAATCTTGGACATACGGTCAGTTTCCGAAATACTGTCATCATCATGACAAGTAATGCGGGAGTTCGGCAAATTTCAAATGAGAACAGGCTCGGTTTTTCTATCGATGATTCGCAGGTGATGAGCTATCAGCAGATAAAGACGAATGCGATGTCCGAGTTGAAACGAATTATGAGTCCTGAAATTTTGAATCGTGTTGACGATGTTATTGTCTTTAAGCCACTTTCAAAAAACGAAATTTTTGCAATAATGAACGACCAAATAAAAGAACTTTCGGAACGTCTTGAAGAAAAGAATATTTTTATATCTCTTTCAAAGTCTGCCAAAAATTATCTTGTTGAACATGGATATGAGCCAAGTATGGGTGCCCGCCCAATGAGAAGGCTGATTCAGCGAGAAATCGAAGACGGAGTAGCAAATTTGATAATCAGTGGAAAATGCAGCTCAGGTGATACGATAAGTATCGAATGCAAAAATGGCTCACTTTCACTGAAAGTTAAGGCCGAAAAAAACAAGGTCATCGAACATTCTGTTTCATATACCGGGGAACTTGACTGAGTTTTTTTTTAGGGGGATGATACCCCCTGCTTACGAAGTGATGTTTTCCTCCGCTTGAAACTTCGTTGCGAGTGCCCCTAAGACCCATCTTTCTCGGCAAGCTTTTTTTACTGCCGATTTTTTGTAAAAGAAAACTAACATCCGGAGCCTCTACGACAAACCAAAAAAAATACGGAACTCGGAGCAAGAGGGGAACCGGTTGGGACGCCTTGCACGAAGTGCAAATGCGTACCCAAACGGGCACTCTTGCGGGAGAGTTCGCAGATACATGGCAGTTCGACGCGCTTTTTTGCTTGCAGCGAAAGTATTTTTTTCGGGCAAAAAATCGGCGGGAGGATGCGTATTTTCGCCCGCAGTGCAAATGCGTACCCAAACGGACACTCTTGCACGAGAGTTCGCGTCTATCTTGCACAAAACGCAATTTTTTTTAACTTTTTTCGCCTAAAATTACTTCAAAATTAAAATTTCTCTCTATAAGTATTATGTAGGCATTTTTGGAAAATAATTGTCTAGTGCGAATTCAAGTGGTTGTTATTATTTAGGCTATGGGAGAACGTATGATATATTCTGAAATTATGAAATTAAAAAAGTTAAAACAATCTCATTTATTTTTATTGGTGGATCTATTTTTAGTCTTTTCTATCGTGTCATGTTCATCTTCTGAAGATTTTCTTGCAACTTCAGAGCAAGCAGCCTTGTATTTTACCTACGGTAATTATGATTTGTCTTTGGAATATTGCTATAAGGCAGAGAACCTCGTAAAAACATGCGGCAATTCCAAAGAGGAAAGAGAAAAAAAATTCCTACTTTATTGGACTCGATGTCAGCTTGAAGTTTTGAGGGCAAATTATCAGGATGCACTTGAATATTTGGTCAAGGCCGAGAAAACAGCTCGTAAATTAGATTCGAATCTGAGTTCGTCAATGCCTTTTATGAAGGCTCAGATTTTTGCCGGACTTAATGATAATGATGAAGCCCTCAAAATTTTCGACAAATATTTTGAACCAAACAAAGAGCAACTTACAGCGGGGCAACTTTCGACTTATATGATTTTGCTTTATGAAGCAGAGCGATTTGCTGATGCTTCGAAAACAGCAGACTATTACTATCAGAATTTTGAATATGTTCCAGAAATTTCCAAGATTACTTCTTCTATCTACGAAAAAAATGGTGAAATAAAGAAGGCGTATCTTTCGGTATTTCTTGATTTTGAATATTTTTCAAATTATAGCCATCTAAATCAGAATTTATATATGAAGGACTTGGATAAGCAATTTGAAAACCAGCTTGGAGTTGAAGGCCTGGAAGAAAGAAATCTTGCAGTGAATTTGATAAAGGCCCGATTTACTAAAAACACTTTGCCAATCGATATACCAAATGAGAATGCTTTTATTGCGGAAAAGTATATATATCTTATTGAAAAACTAGAAAATGAAAATTTTTCGTCGGTTGATGTTGCAGAATTTCTTAAGCTCGAAAAGTTTTTTTCGAAATTTCCTTCGTATTATTGGACTTGCTATCACTCGTTTTGTTCAATTAATCCGTCTCTCAAAAAGGATTATATTCCGCTTCTGAAACATATCATCGATTTGGATAATGACAATCTTTATCTTAGCAAAGCCGCTTCAGAACTGGAAAAAATATATTCAAAAGAAAACTAAAGGTTGGTTTACATGAAAATTAAAATCAGGGGAATTACTGTCTTTTTTTTAGCAGTATGTTTTTCTCTTTTAGTAAATTCCTGCACAGGAAAGGATGGACGGAAAAAAGCCCAGAGTTTGTATATTTCAGCTTTGGAAGAATATTCCGTTCACAATTTGGCAAAAGCGTCTGAACTTTGTTTTGCGTCATTAAAAATGGATTCTGAATTTTTTCAATCAGAATTTTTGCAGGGAAAAATATATTTTTTTAATTCAGATTATGAGAGCGCCTTAAAAACATTTTCTTCTCTGATAAAAAAATATCCCCACTATACGGAAGCAAGAATCTGGAAAATACGGACTTTAATCATGCAAGGCAGTTTGGATGAGGCCCAAAAACTTTTGGAAAGTGAAGTCGTATTCAACGGCAGTGACTGGCGGATTTTTTATCTGTATTCACTTTGTTATCGCTGTGATGAAAGCCTTGATAAGGAACTTGTGATGCTGACAAATGCAGAATCTGCCCTTAAGGATTCAGCAAAAGTATATCAAGCTTTTGAAAAGAATTGGGAGATTTTGGGTATGGAAAGTAAGGCCCAATTATATAAAGAAAAATCGGAGATTATTAGAAAATGAAATTGAAGTGCAATAAAACTATTTTGCGTATATGCATGTTTTGTCTCTTAAGCCTTTTGTTCTCAGGCTGTCTTTCGCTTCCTTTGGAAAGTTCTTTTGAGAATTTCCCTGATGATAAGGATTCTTATCGGATTGAAATAGAATCAGTTCATGTGTTCAAGGAAGAACTTGAAGAGGTCTCGATTGAAAAGCAGATGGAGGAAATTCTTTCGACGATGCTTTTGGCAAAAGAGAGCAGAAGAGAAAGACTTGAAGATAAAGTTTTGCATCTTGATTTGGAAATATCGGAAAAAAGTTTTTTGAAAAATATCGATCAGGTTAATTCAATTTGTGTTCTTTATAGCTTAAAAGACAGTCAGGGAAATCTGGTCTTAAAAAAAGGAATTTTCAAGGAAAGCAAGGAGACCCTTCTTTCAAGCAGGGAACAGTACAGAATTGCAAAAAGGATAGTCAGAAGTCTATGAGAAATAAAGGCAAGTTTTTTGTTTTTATTTTTATTTTCTCATTAAAGGCATCTTTTTCATATTCACAGATATGTTTTTCTAACGGAATGCAGGCTGCTGATTTTGCCGTTAAAAATTCAGTGCTTTTTCAGCTGCAGGAAGAAAATATTGCAATGGCGATGAAATCTGCAAAATATGACCTAGTACAGTTTTTACCGAGTTTTGATTTTTCATGGTCTGAAGATGATGGTGTAAATTTTGATTCTTTGGATTCGTCTTCAAAATCGGTTTCGATTGGCTTAAATCAGATTTTGTTTGACGGCGGAAAAAGGCTTCTTAGTTATGAGATGAATCGAACGGATGCCTATTATTCTAAGCTTTCATATCAGCAAAACGTACTTTCTTTCAAAATGCAGATAATCAGTCTTTATTATCAGTGTCTTTTGCAGAAAGAATTGATAAAAATTAAGGAAGAACTTGAAAGCAATGCAAAAAGTCAGATTGAAGTTCTAAAAACAGAATATGAAATAGGGCGGGCTCTAGAAAATGATTACCTTGAATATCTGATTTCTTACAAACAAATTCAGAATGAGACGAAAAAGGCCAGACGTGAATTAGATTCCTGTTTAAGACAGTTTAATGTTGCCTTGAATTTGCCAGTTGAATGTAAGGTTGAATTCTGCGAAACTCTGTCTGCTTATAATGAATGTGTTACAGAACCAGTTTGTCTTGAAAAAATAATTGATAAACTTTGGGCTAGGTTTTGTCTTAACAACATAGACATCAAAAAAGAAAATCTTGCCATTGAATATGCAAAAAAGCAAAAAAACTATTCGGAAAAGTTTTATCTTCCTGAAATTTACATGAATGCAAACGTGTCCTTGAATGGAAAGGATTATCCTCTAACAGAGCCGAATTATTCAATAAAATTCAACGTAAACTTTCCCAATGCTAAAGTTTTGCCTGTAAATTATAGCAATGGATATAGCATAAGCAAAAATGAGCTATCAGGTCTCAATAACAATTCTTCGCTTTCGCTAAAACCTGACGTGAAATCAGTTTACGAAAGAAAAAATTCAGAAATTTCTCTTCAAATGCAGGTCGAACAGAAAAAGGAAAATATGGATTCGCTGTATGAAAGTTTTTTCAATCAAATAACATCTTATGATGACAGTCTTGATTCTATTCAACTTCTGAAGGAAACACTGGAGATTCAGGAACGCCGCCTTGAAATCAGTGAACAGCAGCTGAATGTGGGAAAAATGACAAGAATCGATTTTCTTCAGGAAATGACGGATTTGGCCACTAAAAAAATCGAGCTTATTTCGTCACAGGTCGCTCTTCTTCAAAGCAAGTATAAGCTTGAAATTCTACTTAATATCCCATTCGGAGGATTAGAAAATGCATGCAAAAAGTATTATTAGATTTGGTTTTTGTGTTTTTATAACATTTTGTATTTTCTCTTGTAAAAATGAGGAGCTCATAAATGAAAATTTTGATTCCATGGTGGTTGAAGTCAAAGAAGCAAAAAAAGAAATTTTTGATGACAGTCTCAATAATTTTGGAACGATAACATACAAGTCAAAAACTGATTTGACTTCCCAAACTGGCGGCAGAATAACAGGTTTGAAAATTACAGAAGGCTCCTATGTAAAAAAAGGGGATGTGATTGCAGTGCTTGAAAACGTACAGCTTGAAATCAAAAAAATTGAAGCGGAAATTTCACTTGAAAGTGCGGAATCTGCCCTTGAGGCGAAAAGAAGTCGCTTAAATGATGAAAGACTCAGTATAGAAAGTCGCATGCTAAATCTTGAAAAGACGGATCTTTCAATCAAGCAAAAGGAAATGGAGCTTGAAACGAACAAAAACAATCTTGAAGATTCGATAACACTTCATAAGATGGGCGGAATTACAGATGCTGAACTGGAAAAAATGAAACTTTCGGTTGCATCTCAGCAAACTGATATTGCTCTTTTGAAAAAAGAAAAGGAAATTTCACTTTTAGGCTTGAGGGACATAGATTTGATTAAGAATGGAATTTGTCCTTCGGAAGACGAGGAAGAAAAGAAAGAACAGTTTTTCCTTTTGAATTTGCAAAGTTATATGGCTGAACTTAGGTCGATGGAAGCCAGTGTAAAAAATGCCAGGCAGGAGCTTGATGCGATAAACAAGATGATTGATGAACTTACAATTCGCTCGCCAATTACTGGTTATGTTGCATCAAAATATTATGAAAATAATGAATACATCCGGGAAAACGAAAAGCTTGCAACGATAATTGATACGGATACAGTTTATGCTCTTTTTTACGTTCAGGAGCAGGACATGGTAAATTTTAGTTTAGGAACTAAGCTTGTCTTGAACCTTCCGTCCTTAAACAAAAGCGTGAATGGAAAAATCGATGAGATTTCAGCAATTGCAGATCTTGCAAGCGGAAATTTTGCTGTGAAGGCTTTGCTTGATAATCCTAAAGGGCTGATTAAGCCTGGTATGTTCGTCCGATGTTCGATACAAAAAGGCGAAAAATCTTATTATATTTGTCTTCCTGAAACATGCCTTGCCTCGACGGATGAAAGAAAAAGACAAGTCTATTGCATTTTTCAAGGTAAGGCAGTTTTGCATGATATTGAAGTATTGGCTTGCCGTAATGGAAAAATCTGGATTAAAGATGGTCTTAAAGAAGGACAGCTTGTTATCGACAGACCTTCTCCATTTTTGAAGGAGGGGCAGAATGTCGTCATTAAATAAAAAGGTGTCATTAAATAAAAACTATGTTTTATTCAATCTCCTGTTATTGGTATCGTTCCTGATTTCATCTTGCGGATTTTTGAACTTTGATTTTCTGGAGATTGAATGTTCTGTAAGTGAAACGAATCTTTATTATTTTGAAGATGAAATCATTTTGAAATTTTCGTTTCCAATTGAAGAAGCATCTTTTGAAAAAAATGTTCGGCTTTCCAAAGATGGCGGAAATGCTGAAATAAATTTTGAATGGAACGAACAGTCTGTAAAAATCTGGCCGAAGGAAAACTGGTCTTTAGGAAGCCTTTATACACTTGAGCTTGAAGGAAACATCGATACAAAGAATAAAGGTACTTTCAAGGAAAATCTATCCAGGACCTTTTATTATGGTGAAAAAGACAAGTTTTTGAATTTGGAAAGTGTGTCAGTCCAAAAAGATGATGAAGTGTCGGATTTTGAAAAAATAACTTTTGTCTTCAATAAGGATGTGAATCAATATTCATTTTTGAAAAATTTTTCGATTACGCCTTCGATTCCATGTCAGTTTGTTTTCGAAAATTCAAACGTAATTCTTCTTCCGCTTGAAAAATGGAAAATGAATACAACCTATGAATGGGTTCTGTCAGAAGTTTATGCATCTGATGCTTATTGTCTTCAAAAAGAATGCCACGGTGAATTCAGGGGCAAAACCGATAAAGTCCTTCCTGAAATTATAAAAGTCAGGAAGGTGCGGGAAATAAAAAATTTGCTTGTCACAGAATTTGATTGGTCAGCTGAAGAATTTTCTTCGGTCGATGTTGATGATTATGTCGGGCTGGAATTTTCCAAGGCAATGGATATAGAAAGTTTGGAAGATGCCCTCGATTTTACGCCTTCTGTCAGGGGACAGCTTGTTGTTTTACCTGATTCGGAAAATAAAAAATTTATATTTAAGAGTGCTGAAAATTTTGATATTTCACAAAAGTATACCCTAAAAATTACGAGTGTGGCAAAAGATTTGAGCGGAAATCCTATTTTGGGAGAGCCGATTTATCCTTTTTTCTGTAGCACTGATTTCTTGAAAATAACGGAAATAAAGACTTTGAAAAACGAAAGTGAAGGGGAAGTTATTTTCGATTCTGAAGTAGGAATTTCTGATTCAAACATCTCTTCGATTGAAGTGAATGACGAAAACGGCGAAAGTGAGAAAATAGAATTTTATATTTCTTTTTCGACGGCAATAGAAAGGGAATTTCAGAAAAGTGCGGTTAGTGGAATTTCCCTTTCTGCCTATTTTCCGCTTACAGAAACGGATCCTGTCCTTGAAAGTGCAAGGTGGAGTCAGGATATGAAAAACCTAAGTTTAACCTATTCAAATTTTTCGAAAAGCCTAGATGAAAATGTTTATTATTATCAGTTCAAAATTTCAGGTGGCAAAAGAGGTATAAAAAATTCTGTTGGTCAGTACCTAAAGGAGGATTTATGCGTAACTTTCAGAACAGAATAAGGATTTTAACTTTGTCTTTCTGCTTGCTTTTTTCTTCTTGTGCTGATTTGTTTTTTGCGGATTTTACTCTTGAGAATGTCAAAGTTGATTATGAACTATCTGTTGTTGAAATAAGGTGTTCTTCAACACCTCAAATCCATTCATTTATCAAAGCTTTTTCATTAAAAGAAAATGGGGAAAATATTCAGGGCGATTTTTCATTCGACGGTAATACAGTAAAATTTTTTGCAAGAAAAAATTTAGATAAGTTCAGTTCGTACAAACTTAATGTCTCACAAAATGCAGAAAACTTACGTGGAGTTTCTCTAAAAGATGAATTTTGTTATGAATTTAGTGAAAAAACAGATTATTGTTCTCCTTCGATTATTAGCATCAGCCCCCAAAATGAAGAAAATGTTGTGCGAGAAATCGATTCTATAAGCATTACTTTTTCCGAAAAAATCGATTTTTCAAGTTTTGAAAGTTCTTTTAGAATAAGTCCATCTCTTGATTATTTTGTCAGTGATGTTTCAGAAACACAAACGTCTGTAATTTTTAAGGAAAAATTGAAAAAAGGGCAGAAATATCAGATTTCAATTTCCACGGATCTTAAAGATTTACAGAACAATCATCTTTCGAGCGAGTACGATTTTACTTTTTCATACTTTGAAAAAAATCAGGATTTTGAAGTCGATGTTGTTCAGCAAGGAAGAAAAATAGAAATTTCTTTTTCGGATGAAGTAGATTTTGACCAGCTTGCAAACTATATAAGCGTAAGACCAGAAATCGATTTTGATTTTGAATTTGACTATACGGACAAGAAAAAAGCCGCCCTGATTTTTTCTGATCAGGCTCTTTACGGTCAGCTTTATAACCTGAAGATAAAAAATGGGCTCAGTGATATTTATGGCAATCTGCTCAAGGAAGATAAGATTATTGAATTGTCTCTTAAAGATGAAAATGAAAGGTACATTAAATATGTGACCGGATTTTTTCAGACTGTTGAAAACTCAAAAGCCTTGTCAGACTGGAAAATATTAAACTCAGAATATCAGTATGCAAGCCTAACTTTTGATCCTCTTTTTACCACAGGACCTTTGGATCTTGTCTATGTTTTCGAAGTTGCAAGCGAAGATGCAAAAATCGATTTGATAAGTGCAATGACATCTTTTTCCATAAGTCCGACCAACAACTGCGCTTCCGTTATGATTTTGACTTGCAAGGTCTATTCAAAAAATGAATTTAAAACCGATTCTCCTGAGGTTTTTGCTTTTTTAAGTGACGATGACAAAGAAAAAAAACTTGCTTTTGTAAGGTTGGGGCTTGATTTTACTGTAAGGGAAAATTGTGGCCTTATAAATTTTGAGCTTTCGTCTTCTATTTCTGACACAAATGGAAACTGTCTTGAAGACTCTTTGAGTTTTGTTATCAACAAATTATAGGAGAGATGTGAATGAGCGTCCTTGTAAAATTTTCAGTCAAACATCCTGTTTCTGTTTTATCTCTTTATTGTGCACTTATTTTGTGCTGCATCGTAAGCCTTTTTACAATAAAATTTGACTTACTCCCAAAAATTGACGATAGATTTCTTCTGATTTCAACTGAGTACAGCGGTTTGAGTGCCGATGATATGAAAATTCTTGTTACAAGACCAATCGAAGATTCAGCAAGCAGCCTTAAAGGTCTGAAAAATATCAGCAGCGTCAGCAGAAACGGGCTTAGTCTTGTGACTGTGGAAGTTCACTGGAATACTAACATCAACCTAGCCCTGACAGAGTGTAAGGGTATAATTGATGAGTGTTATGAAAACCTTCCGTCCATGTGCTCCAAGCCTGAAGTCAGGATTTTTAACCCAAAACGAAAAGCTTCTCTTATCCTTTCCATAACACCTCTTGATGGCGATTTGAAGTATGCCCGACATATAAGCCAGAAAGACATAAAGAAAAGGATTCAGGGAATCAAGGGCGTTTCTTCTGTAATGGTTTTAGGTGGTGAAAAGGAAGAAATAAGGCTTGTGCTTGATAAGGATAAGGCTGAAAAAAGCCATCTGGATATAAATATGGTGAGCCAGATGCTTGCTTCTTCGAATTTTGAATATCCTGCAGGAAAAATTTTGGAAGGCAATAATGAATATTCTTTTAAGACATCCGGACTCTTTTCTTCCTTGCAGGATATTCTGGACACTCCGCTTTTTTGTTCGAGCGATTCTTTCGTGAAAGTTTCTGACATAGGATTTGTTGAAAATACGAGCGAAGAAATTTCCTCATTCTTTTTACAAAAAGATTCACCTGCTGTTTGTTTGGAGATTTATAAAAAAAGCGATGCAAGCCCTTTGGATTTAAGTCGTCAGATAAAGAGCGAGATAAAAGAACTTTGCAATCTTTACGGAAATTATTATGAATTTAATCTTCTCTATGATGAAGCAGAAGATTTGAAGTCTTCTATTTTTCAGCTATCATTAAGCGCCCTTTCTGGCTGCCTTGTTACGATTATTCTGCTTTTGATTTTTTTCCGTTCATTTAGGGCTTCTTTTTTGCTTTCGTCGATAATACCTCTTTCGATTTTCTTTTCGGTATTGGTTCTGAAATGTGCTCATGCCTCGATAAATGTGATGAGTCTTTCGGGGATTGCCGTCGGTATCGGTATGGTCATCGATACGTCTCTTGTTGCCTTTGAATCTTTTTCGAAAAACTATTCCTCAAGCCTTAGTCTTGAAAAGTCCGTTATTCAAGGAGTTTCATCTGTATCTTTTTCAAACTTTTCTTCTAGTCTTACGACAATAATTGTTTTTCTTCCACTTTTTTTTATATCAGGACTTTCACGCATGCTTTTTAAGGATATGGCGATTGCGATTGTTTCCTCAATTGCATTTTCCTGCGTTTTGTCGCTGACCTTTATACCTTCAATGATTTCTTTGGTCTATAAACGACATCCATATAAAGCAAGTCGGGAACTTAGCTTTTCTCGGCTGGAGTCGTTATATTCAAAAATACTGAATTTTTCTTTTGATAAAAAATGGATTACTGCTTTGTTGCTGATTTTTTCGCTCGTTCTTTCTGTTTTGCTCGGCTTCACTCTGAAAAAGGAAATCCTTCCGAAGACATTCAGCCGAGAGATCGTAGTAAAAATCGATTTTCCCAAGAACACAAATATTTGTCTTGTGCTTGAACAGACAAAACTTATTTGCCGCGAAATAGAACGATTTGAGGAAATTGAAACCTATTACGTAAAAGGCGGAATAGACGAATCTGATTATTCATCTTTCGCTGATGAATCAAAAATTCCTGAGAGCATAGAAATTCACTGCATGAGTGAAAAAAGCGAAAAACTGAAAAAGAAAATAACTTCACTTTTTTCCAAAACAAATCTGGATTATGTGATTCAAGATCGGCCTGATATAATTTCTTCACTTTTGGCAATCGAAAATAATTGCTTTATCGTATCTTCACCTTCAGATGTTTTAGATTTTCTTTCAGACTTTGAAAATATAAGTGTTGCCCCAGATTATGTATTAAAGGACTACGTGTTTGTTCCAGATAGGCAGGCAATGGCCAAATATTCAGTTTCTGCCCTTGATTGTGCCCAAATTATTTACAATAACTTGAACGGGAACGTTGCGACAAGATTTTTTAAGGACGGCCGCCAGATACCGGTAAGAGTCACATATCCTGAAAAAACGTTTTCTGATGAACAACAACTGGAAAGTCTTTTGGTAGGATGCGACTCTGGTTATGTTCCGCTAAAGGTCCTCGGTAAAATTGAAGAACGGGAAAAAGAAAAAATTTTTTATCGCTATTCAAAAGAAGATGCAAAGAAAGTGTACATAAAAGGGGAGAATAAAAAATTTATAAATAACGTTAAAAAACAAGGTCTAAACTGTGTTTCGCTTAAAGATTTACAGATGAAAGAACTTTTTTCTAATGCTGCTGTTCTTCTCATAATAATTTTGCTTCTCCTTTATTGCATTATGGGCGCTCAGTTTCAGTCTTTTTTAATTCCGCTTCTGATTATGACTTCGATTTTGCCATGTTTTGCAGGAGCATTCCTTTTTCTTTTTGTATTTGCTCAGAGCATTAACGTGAATTCGATTGTTGCCCTGATTATTCTTTTCGGAACTTCTGTTAATAATGCCATAATCCTTTATGAAAGCTTGCTTCATAAAAGCTTGCTTCATAAAAGCTTGGTTTATAAACGTTTGCAGAATCAGGTTTTAACGAAAGAGGTTGTTATTGAATGTAGCGTAAAAAAACTTCGCTCCATCGTCATAACGACTTTGACTTCCATACTTGCTCTTCTTCCGTTTGCAATAGATCCGCTTAATAAAAATTCTCAGAGTTCAATGGCGATTGCAATTATCGGCGGACTTTCATTTTCTTTTATTACTGTTTTGCTTATCATGCCAAAAATTCTTTATGTCGGGATGTCAGTCAGGGAAAAAGGGAAAAAAATGGGAGGCAATTCATGATGAAAAAATTCTATG
>JAQYSN010000005.1 GCA_028725265.1 Spirochaetales bacterium
TAAATAAACAGTATGCCAAGCGGAAACGCTTGACGATAAAGCCCCGTTTGAATATTCAACGGGGCTCAATATGTAATATAGAAATTTGGATATACCAATATGATGAACAATAAATTTGACAACTAAGTAATACAAAAATACAAAAAACTTGGTTTTGGTTTGCCTAAAGCCGGTTTTTTTGTTTTTAATCGGTAATGCTGAATACTTATCCCAAATGTCCACACACAACCATGTAAAATGAAACCGACTACCATACATTCATCGCTGTTTGACAATTGTTTTATTGTTGATTATGACAATGGTAAACCTATTGTCTATTTCTTAAACCCTTCCAAATCATCTGCGATATCATCAAAGTCGAGAGATTCATCAACGAGTTCTGTATTTGTATGCGTTTCTGATGGGGTAGAGTTCATTTCCAAAACCCGGACAACATCAGAAAATGAAATACCAAAGTTACTCTGCTTACTTTTCTCATAACATAAAATAGCATCGGCAATGTAACTTGCAGCATTTCTGCCTTTGCTTGAAAGAATGTTGACAACCTCAAGATGTTCCGGATTAGAAAGATTAAACCGGATGCAAAACCTTTCAGGCGTTTTTTTATTTACCATCAGCATCACCTTCTACGCTCTAATTCATTTCTTAATAATGACTCATAGCCAATTGCGTTAGCTGTCAAGTTGTCGATTATGTCAGGGCTTGCGATTTTATCCGATGCAACTATGTATTTGGATAAGATCAGAGAACCACCGCCAACGAATATAGCATGGCTTGTCCTTAAATCAATTTTTCTTTCACGCAATGAATTTATAATTCTCTCAACGAATTCCTTTGACTGTAATTCAATAAGTTTCTTCACGCGTTCTTCAAAAACTGTCGGCTTATTCTGAAGTACCGCATCAATATCATTTTCGTGAATAAGCAAATCCTCGCTCGAATTAATTCTCGATTTAATATCGTTATAAAGAGTTATTACACCCATATCAAGCGAATCACACACAGACATATCCGTTTTGCCGTTTATAAGCTGTAAATAGTCAAGACTGTATCCGCCGATATCGATTATAATAGAACGAGGGTACTGCTTGATTTTTGAATGAATGGGTACTATTGCTGCATACCCCTGCGGGTAAGCATGAGCACTTGTGATGGCGATGCTAAATGTTCGCTGGTTAAATTCAAATGTTATCGGCTCACTCCTTGTAAAATACTTTTCGAATTTCTTATACAAGGTACCGAAATGTCCCGGAGGAAGACCGATACCTAATTGAATTTCAGTTGTCATTCCTGGAACATATTTGTTGGAATACATAAGCTCATATGCAATTCCAAACAAAGTTAAAATAAAGAATTTCTCGTTAACGGTTTTATCGCGCATATATGGTATCCGTTCATCCGTTAATGCGTAGTATTTTCCGTTGTAGTAAAGTGAGTCTGAAGACAATGGAAATGGTATGTCACTTTCCAATAACCCTGATGTAAAAATCTTGTGCGGAACTTTTATTTGTTTGTTGCCGTGATCAATTCCTATAATCATAATTATTTGCCTCCTGAATTTTATATCTAATATACTATTACGAAAAAACATTAAAAGCGCAACAATAAAATTAAAAAACATAATATATAGATATTATCACTTGACAAAACACTATATATTGTGCTAAAATACAATTGTTAATTGATTTGTGCGTGGGAAGTTCCCGGGTTTTTTTCTAAAAGTCCTAGCATACGAGATGTTGTGATTGTAATAAATACCAACAGTATAACTATGCCCATTTGAGGCGAGTAACTGTTGGCTTTTTTTGTTTTTTATACGGATTTTCCGTACTTATATAGCAGAAATGACTAACTCATTTTAGAGTTATTTGTTTCTGCTTTTTTTATTGTCAAAAAGCAGGAACTTGCTTTTTAGATAAATTTTAGAAAGGAGAGGTTACCTATGATTGTGCTAAATCTAAAATCAGGCAGCAAGAAAACAAAATTAATTTTTAGGAGGTTAAGAAAAATGAATGTAAAAAACGAAAATGTCAGAGTTCTGACAAAAGAAGAAGTAATCAAGTTAAG
>JAQYSN010000006.1 GCA_028725265.1 Spirochaetales bacterium
CCGTCATCGCTATTTTCGATTGCTTTCTGATATTCAATCTGAGCCGTTTCAAGTTCCTCGAGTTTTTTCTGAAGATTCTGGTTCTCAATCAAAAGAGCATTCTTTGCACTTGTAATGTTCTCTGCATACTTTTTGATGGCCTCAACCGACTGATTGTAATCGGCCAAAGATTGCTGATAAGATTTTTCTGCTTTTTCAAGATTTGTCTTTGTCTGCTCGTAAGTTTCGCTCTGAGCTCCATTTCCTTTGATATAGATGCAGACATTCTTTAAAATCGTTTCCTGTTCCTCAAGATAATCCAGCATAGATTTTTGTTTTATAAGCTCGACTTCAAGTTCATCCAAATCAGAAGAAAAACTTCCGGTTTGTGAATAAATTTCTTCAACTGCTTTTATTTCAGTTTTATAGTAACTTGTAGCCATAAAAATCCATTCATATAACACACTGATTTCTGGATTTCCGCTAATATTTATTGTTTTTTTCTCTTCGTCATCGTATGAAATATCACCGCATTGTTTGTCGTACTTTTTTGTAAAGGCATTGAATTTTTCGATAAGTTTTTTTAAATTCGTTTCGTTGACTTCAAAATTTTGCAAGTCAACATCAGGATTATCTTCTGTTTTCCAATAAGAATATTTCCCGTTGTAAGAACCGACGTTCAGATTATACCAGCCTCGGAATCCTTCACAAACCATCTGTAGAATTTGCTGGCTCTGATTATAATTTCCAAGCCAACTTTCGACAATTTTCTGTTTCGATTCTTCATCATTCTGAAGTTTCACAATGTAATCAGAAAGAGCGTTCTTAATTTCAATAGAATACTCATTTTCCTTAGCCTGCCACTTTGCAAGACCTGTATTTATCTGCTCAAGTACGGCAGAATTCCATTCATTCTTTTTTTCAAGAAGAAGAGAGTGAGCCTCGTCCCAGACCTTTTCATTTTTCGCATAAATTTCGTTTGCATTTTCTTCCCATTCAAGACGACTTTCCAAAAAATTCTTTTCGGCTTTATCCCACTCTGCAAGGCATGCATTCATTTCAAGTTTGAACCGATCAATCCATCCATCTTTGTCCGAGACATTTTTTTCACTCTGGGATTCTATTTCCTTATCGAGACTTGCCATAAGCTTATCGATAGTAGCCGTTGTCTGATTTTTAGTCGATTCTGCAAGAGCCTCGGCTATCAAGTTTGCAGCCTGTGCATCACTCAAAGCCTTCAAACTTTGCGAATCATAAAGCATACTCCTGATTTTTTTATTTCCCTCAGACTGAGCTATCATCTTGTATTCTTCATCGACAAAGTCTCCGTATTTTTCACATACCGTTTGATAAAGTTCATTTTTTTCTTCATCACTCAATGTCGAATTTCCAAGGACAATCTGACCTACAGTGTTATTCTTCTGAATAAATTCTTCTATAATATTTGCTGCATAATTTTCCCACTGTTTTTTAGCTTCTGCGACATGGGTTTTGTTTATGTACTTGGCTTCAGCGTCCGTTCCTTTATTGAAAGCCCACTCCTCAGCCTCTTTTTCCAAAGTCTGTGCAAGTTGGCTCCTTTTGAGAAGCATTTCTTTTTCAAGTTCCTGCTTTATTTCCCACTCGCCACGCTTTTTTTCAATCTCATTCTGATAATTCTGTAAGACTTTCTCTTTTTCCAAAGCGTCAAGTTCTTCATTTTCCCAAACCTGCATGGCCTGAAGAAGAGCCTCACTTGCAAGTTTTTCAAATCCTTCCTGGCTTCTTTCAAGAGTGGCCCTGTCAAGATAATGATCGAGTCTTGTCTGTGCCTGCCTGTATGAATCATACATAGGCTTGGCTGGTAAAACTTGTGCACAAAAGGCCAGAAGCAAAAGGCTTGCTAAAAATCTGTTTTTTAAACTTTCTTTCATCTACAACCTTCCTTTTCATTTATTTTTTTTTATTTTTTCCAATAAACCTGGAAATAAAATCAATATCACAAATAAAGAACTCAAGATTCCTGTCAGCATGAAAAATGATAGGCTTTTCGAAAATGCATCCTGGGCAAAAATCAAAAGAGGAATACTGGTCAAAATGGTCGTCAAACTAGTTACCAAAATACTTTTGATTTTTTCCCTAAGCTTGAATTTTACGTTTTCACTTTTGCCTTCCAAAACATAGATTGCATTGTTTATGCAGATACCGCTCAAAATGACGAGGGCTATCACATCTCCCATTTCGAGAGCACCATCAAAAATCAAATTTGAAATCAGCGGAAAAAAAAGAGTCACTCCGATTGAAGACACAAGCAAAATTGATTTTTTCAAATCTTCCGTCAGTGCGCATATCAAAAGCAAAATTAAAATGAGGCTGATTATAAAAGAAACGGCAAGTTTCAAATAGTTACAGCCCATTTCTTCCAGTTCATGCGAAAATGAATATCCATAGCCTTTGTCAAAATCAATATTTTCAAGTTCATCTTTTACCATTTTCATTGCTCTGCTAGAGGAAAGACCGTTTACCTCAAGGGTAATATAAGCTGCATGACGGCCATTTTTTCTATAAATTTTTCCGTTGGCCTGACTTTCCACAATTTTTCCAAGTCCAGTAAGATTTACAGAACCTGTTTTCGTCGGTATTTTTAAGTTTTCAAGATCTTGAAGACTGCATCTTTCCAAATTTTTTCCTGCAATTCTTATGTCGCATTCAATTCCGTTTTTGATCCACTTGTCAGCAACAGGCCCAAACATAAACCATCGCAAAATTGAAGAAACCTGTTCAACGCTCAGTCCGTTTTTCCCCAACTTAACGAGATCTGGGATAAAAACAAATTCTTTATCCTGCCGCTTAAAATTCAAAACAAGATTTTCGCATCTAGGATTTTCAAGCAACTTTTTGCCACACAATTTGGCAAATTCCCTGCATTTTTCATCATCATCGCCGATTATGGCAATTTCCAACTGAAGATGCTTTTTTGCAACTTTCATATTCGAATCTGCAACATACAAAAAACTTTCTGGAATTTCGGTTTTCATTGATTCGAGGGTATTTGAAATTCTCTTTCTGGAAATGATTTTCGGATCGAAGGCAACCTCGATTTCGCTTGACCCCTTGGTCGAATTACAGATTACATACCTGATGCCTTCAATTTTTTTTAACTTTTCGCTTATCAGATTAACTCGGTCACTAATATATTGAGGAGAAACCTCATTTTCAAATTCTGCTGAACAATAAACGATGTCCTTTGTATTTTCAAAATTCAGATTTTTACCGCTAAAGACAAAAATTATCGGCGCAAAAGATAAAAGCAAAAAATAAATGATTGTAAAAATCCCATTTTTTTTGATACTCAAATCAGAAAAATAATAAGAAAATCTAAGATAAAATTTTTCAAATTTTTGGCTAATATTTCCAGGAATAAGCTGTTTGTCGATAGTCCCATTTTCCATAAAACTTGGAAAAAAGACTATCGAAAGAATCAGAGAAACAATTATCATTAAGCCAACTGTAATGGCCAAATCCTTCACTCCAGGCACCATCTTATCCAAAAACAAAAGAGGCACCAAAACTATCAAGGTCGTACAAGAGGCTGTAACTATTGACTTGACGTTTTCTGCTACATGATTTTTGCCTGCCTCAAAAATGACCAGAAGTGGATCAGCGATAAGTCCCAAGGATATTGAAAAACCTGCTATCGTATGCTGTGTTAAATTCAAACCAGCAATTCTCAAAAGGCCGACAGACCAAACAGTGTTCAAAATCATAAAAATTATAGACAGAAAAATTTTATTCACAGAATTGAAGAAAAACGGAAGCAGAAGAATTACGAGAACAAAGGATTGCAAAAAGGCAAATAAAACAGATTTCAATAATTTCAGTTGAACTTTGCCTTCATCATAAAGCACGTTAAATTCAAAAAGCGAAGAATTCTCATCCAAAATTTTTCTGACGCTTCTACAGATATTTATTGCATTACCATCAGAATTTGATTTTATCGAAATAAGCACGCATTCTTTTCCGTTGACCCTTACAATTTCATCCGGGAAACGATTAGTTTCCCTTAAATCTGCCAAAAATTTCAATTCAATAGAAGACTCTCCGATTCTGACAGGAAGACTCGCTATTTCGTCAAGGTTTTTAAGCCTTATATCAAAGTCAAGGTCGATATTCTTCCTGTTGCCATAAATTTTTGCACTTTTCATGACAGAATTTGCATCCTGTACGACACAAGCAAGTTGTTGCGGATTTAGCATGGATGATGCAGACTTTTCGCTATCGAATAGCAACTGAATTTCTTTTTGACCACCTCCGCTTATAACAACCTGAGAAAGACCTTCTATTCCTTCAAGGTTCTTTTTCATCTTTGCTTCCAATTGCGACCTAATTTCGCTAAGATTCGTATTTTCTTCTTTCTGATAAACACAGATATTCATCAGGCTTTTAGTTTGTGCATTTGAATTATAAATCACGGGTTTCTGAACATCAGATGGAAGTTCATTATAAAAATTTTCGACTATGTTCCTGATGTGAAGATAATGGCTTTCATTGTCGCTTTTTCTGTCAAAATAGATGCTTGTCATGGACTTTCCATACTCACAACTCGAACGGATTTCGATTACATCAGTAAGTTCCGAAAGTTTTTCTTCAAACGGTTGAGTTATTAAACTTTCAATTTT
>JAQYSN010000007.1 GCA_028725265.1 Spirochaetales bacterium
CTACGGCGGATCATTGACCTGGAGCGGGCTTGCAGCCTATGCACGAATATCATAGTGGTCACTACCGGACAAGCCCGGACACTGTTCTTTTCCTGTTTTTTACATATTGACTTTTGGCTCACCATATCAACTGGTTGTACCACACTCGGCTTGACCGCGTGTCGGCTACGAACCTATGTTATGTGCTACTATGATGCAATTGACTCACTTTTCTTTTCATATATGGAATTATATATGGCACAAGCCAATTCATATCCTAGTAAAGGAGGAACGGCATTCCCAACTTGTGTAAATTGCCTTGCAACTGGTCCTGTAAAAACATAGTCATCTGGAAAAGTTTGAAGTCTTGCACATTCACGAACGGTCATCGTTCTTGGAATAAATGGATGAAGATGTGAACGTCCACCACCACCTGTCCCTCCTGCAATTATGGTTTTTGATGGCAATAGAGGATTCAGTCTGTCAACTCTTCCTAATTTATCGCGTTGTCCAAATTCTAAAATCATATAACGCATTAAAGATTCTGCTTTATGATTCCGTGGAATATTACTCACTGATGATGCTATTGGAGAAGTAAAAACGCTTCCTGAAGGAATATGATTCAGAATTTTATTTGGAAAAATAAATTTCCCTTTTCGGCTTCCTACAATTATCGTTCTCATCCTTTTCTGTGGCACACCGAAGTCAGCTGCATTTATCACTTGAGGTGCTGCAACAGAATAACCAGATTTTTCTAGAAGCTCACATGCTTTTTTTACTTGTATTCCTCCGTCAATCGTCAGAAGTCCATCTACATTTTCTATCAAAAATGTTTCAGGCATAAAGTGAATTATAATGTTTATATAACAAAAAAGTAGATTTCCATATTTTTCATGCATGAATCCTGTTCTTTTAAAGTTTTCTCCGTCTTTTGAAAAACGTTGATTCGCGGCAATGCTGAATGACTGGCAGGGCGGACCGCCGTGAAAAACCCCTTTGAAATTTTTTTCCAATCCTTCTTTTTCAAGCCTTGCAATTACAGCTTCAAAATCTTGCATGTTACCAGAAAAATCTGGTGGTCCCAAGACTTTTTTTGCACCATTTGCACGTAATGTATTGCAAAACATTTCATTTATTTCTATGTCAAAAATTGTTTCGAACCCTGCATACTTGAATCCCAAATCGAGACCGCCAGCACCAGAGAAAAAACTTACACAAGGAATGTTAGAAGCAACAGGTTTTCTTTCATTTACAGGAGTAAACTCTGAAAATGAAAAATCTTCTATTCTAGCTTCATCTGAGTAAACTAAAGAATTATAGTCTAAACCATTCTTTGAGAGGATTTCTTCAAAGGGGATTTCATTTTTTATCGAATATTCTATTAACTCTTTTTGAGTTTTATATGTTAGTTTTTCCATTAAACAATCTCCGTTTTTGCTAGTTCATAAACATCTCTAGCCATTTTCTTTGATGAAAAATCTGGAATATCCCATTCTGTAAGTTTTATTTTATAAAAAATGTGTATACTTCTATGACATGTAGGACACAAAGGCTTTAAATCATCCAGTGTCGTAGTTGTACCATTAGTGTTTAGCGTTGCAGATAAAGGAAGAATATGATGTAATTCCAATATATTAGAATCTGTAAGCCATGGATATTTTTCAACAGGATGCAATCCGCAAACATCACAAATGTAAACTGGATTAATTTTGAAATATCGTTTCCGTAGCAAAGGACTTCGCTCAATTTTCTGATGCGAATCAAAAGCTTTTCTGCCTTCTGTAACTGCAAATTCTGATACTGCTCTATCTCTAAGTTTAATATCAAGATTTTTAATTTGTGCATAGCTTCGCAAAGATGCAAGTCTTAAAAACTCTTTGTTAGGTTCGTTTTCTCTTTCAGCGGATAAAAAAGGAATTGTCGCACTTAATACTGTGTCGAAATCATTTGTATCGATATATAGTTTTTTATCAAACCAACGAATATATGAAGCCTGTCCCATAAAAACAAGCATTTCTCTTACTTGACGCTCTTCATCGCCAATTGGTAGTCGAGAGGTAGCTCGTAAATTTTTATAATGAGAAAGCTCTTCTAGTCCTGTACAATCATTACCAATCACATAAGAAAAAACATCATCTAAAGACGCTGCATTTTCCTTATGTGCTATTAAAAACTTTAGAATTGCAATAAAAGGAAATATAGGTTCTTTTTCTTTGCTATATTCTTCAAATGCGGGATAAGGATATTGAAAATGAGAAAAGACAAAATTTAGATATTCATCAGGAGAAAAGGGGTTTTTTCCTGCTAGATTTTGACAAAGTTCAGTTATTATAAGGCGATTTTCAAATTTTGTTGCAAGCATTGAGCATTGAAAGACTCTAGCATAATTTCTCCATACTTTATAATGACTTGGAGAAAATGGCAATCCAGTATTCATTTCTAGAGGCTGGCGAAGCAAGTCATCTTTTGTATCAAGTGCAAGTCCATCAAGAGATTTTAATACCTTTGCAATTGCACAAATATTTTCAAATTGAAAATATGTTAGTCTACCTTGATCCCACCTCCATCTCATAAATTCCTCTTTTTCTAAAAAAAATCAATACAACAAATATAGCAATTTTTACAAGAAATTTATAGAGGCAACTTCTATTTTTATATTTTTTAATCAGCGCCTCAAGTAGCGGGCGTCCACATAACAACAATTACACCGAAAAGGACAGAACCGGTCAGTGGTCAAAACCATGGGAGGATTTGACATTCGCCGACAACTTCATCTTCTGCAAGGTGATGAAGGACGAAAATCTTTGCAAGGAGCTATTGGAAAGGCTGGTAAAAATAAAAATTGAGCGGCTTTCCTATCCAGAGACAGAAAAAAAACTAATTCCCCAATACGAATCGAAGGGCATAAGGTTGGACCTCTACGTAAAGGACTCGGACGGCAATGGCGAGAGAATTTTCGACGTAGAAATCCAGACATATAGGGATCAGGGAATCGAAAAACGAGTACGATTCTATCAGAGCGTGCTCGACATGGACAACCTTCAGCATGGCATGATCTACAAGGATCTTCCCGAAAGCTACATCATCTTCATATGCACACAAGACCCTTTCAACCTGGATCTTCCAGTCTATGAGACGAAAACGGTTTTCAAAAACACTGATACGATGTACAATGATGATACTCATAGGATATTCTTCAATGTCGCTGCATACGACAAGGTAAAAGATGAAAAAGTGAAGAATTTCCTACGTTTCGTTTGCACGCATAGCGCATCGGACGAATTCACATCAAAGATTGACGAGGCATCGCTTCTTGCCAAACAGAATGTCCGCTGGAGAAAAGAATATATGTTTTTTTATGATGTCCTAGAAGAGGAAAAACGTCGTGTCCGCGAGATTGTCACCAAAGAAGCTCGCGAAGAAGGCTTGTCCGAAGGTCGTGCGGACGCTCGCGCTAAACTAATCAAGATGGCAGGTGCTAATATGATGGAAGTAAGTCAGGAAGAAAAAGAATGGGCATACCACCTTTCGTATGACCGTGCAGAAATCGACTACAACAACGGTCTCAAACTTGCCGAAATGAAGGGCGCGCACGAAAACGCCGTTCAAAATGCACGAAATCTCTATGCCAATGGTATTTCCATCGAAATTATCGCAAAGTCGCTGAACATGACACAGGAGCAAGTTTCCGAAATTGTTGAAAACAAGAACTAACTCATGAAACACTATCCGTTTTCACCACAAATTTCCGTATGTATTCCTGTTTTTGAAACAGAACCGTATTTGGTAAAATGCCTGCGTTCAGTCTACAAGCAGAATTTTGATTCTTTTGAAATCATCGTTGTAAGCGATGCAAGCCGTGGCACAGATGAAAAAAAACGAAGTGCTAAGAAAATCGTCCGCGCAATGCAAAAAGAAAGCAACAAGTGGCGGAAGAAAAATTCCTTGCAG
>JAQYSN010000008.1 GCA_028725265.1 Spirochaetales bacterium
CAACCTCAAGCAGCTTACACCAAGCCCGAACGGAATCATCCGAAGCGAACTTGATGGAACAGTTTTTAGAACTCCTATTTTCGTAAAAAATGTTCACTGCAACGTTTCAAGCTGGAAAAAGCCAATCATCCTTGGCCGACATGCATATGGTGATGTCTACAAAAATTGCGAAATCAAAACGCCAGTAGCCGGAAAAGCTGAACTCGTTTTCACAGGCGTTGACGGAACTGAAATCCGAAAAACGATTATGGACATGAAAGGACCTGGAATTATTCAGGGAATCCACAATCTTGATTCTTCAATTGAAAGTTTTGCACGATGCTGTTTTACCTACGCACTCGATCAGAAAGTTCCAGTTTGGTTCGGCGCAAAAGACACAATCAGCAAAACTTATGACGGCAACTTTAAAGAAATTTTCCAGAGAGTTTTCGACAACGAATACAAGGCAAAATTTGAGCAGGCTGGAATCGAATATTTCTATACATTGATTGACGATGCTGTTGCAAGAATCATGAAGTGCGAAGGCGGTTTGATGTGGGCTTGTAAAAACTACGACGGAGACGTCATGAGCGATATGGTAGCTTCTGCATGCGGAAGTCTTGCAATGATGACATCTGTTCTCGTAAGTCCAGACGGCTGCTATGAATATGAAGCAAGCCACGGAACTGTTCAAAAACACTATTATCGCTATCAGAAAGGTGAAAGAACTTCAACGAACCCAGTTGCTTTGATTTTCGCTTGGACAGGCGCCCTTGCAAAACGAGGGGAACTCGACGGCACAAAAGAACTTGTGGATTTTGCCAAAAAACTTGAAAAAGCAACTCTTTCAACCATCGAAGATGGAATCATGACAGGAGACCTTGCACGTCTTGCAAATCCAGCTCCAGTAAAAGTTCTGAATTCATGGGAGTTTATTGATGAAATAGCTGCACGAATTATGAAATAATTCGTGGTGTTCGCGAACGAACGCACTTGCCAGGAGGTTCAAATGAAAAAAATTCTATTTGCATCATTGATCGGTTTTTGTGCAATTTTTGTTTCCTGCACTTCTACAACAGAACTAGTTCGTGCTGCTGAAACGTCAAAATACACAGACCCCGTTGTCGTAGAGCAAGGATCTGTTGTAGGCATTTATAGCGCTGATAACCAGGTCGAAATATTTGCAGGCATACCTTATGCAAAACCACCTCTTGGCGATTTACGCTGGAAAGAACCCCAGGATTGTGCAAAATGGGAAGAAACCCTGATTGCCAATCGATTTGCACCTATGTCGATGCAACATCAGAATTCAAAATTTTTTAACTGGCTTTGGAATACCTTTGCCATGCATTCCAAAGGTGACAGAACAGATTTTGCACCTATGAGCGAAGACTGTCTGTACCTTAATGTCTGGAAACCAGCCGGCGACAAGAAAAAGCTTCCCGTGTTGGTTTACATCCATGGAGGCTCCCTTGTCGGAGGAAGCTCTTTTTTCTCGGCCTTTGATGGCGAAAACATGGCTCATCACGACATCATCCGCGTAAACATCGATTACAGAACTGGAATTTTTGGCTTTATTGCAATGGATGAACTTGCAGAAGAGAGTCCGAACCTTACAACAGGAAACTACGGACTTCTTGATCAAATCAAGGCTCTCGAATGGATAAAAGAAAATATCGAATCCTTTGGAGGAGATCCAGAAAACATCACCATTGCCGGTGAATCGGCTGGTTCTTCATGCGTAAGCGCATTATGCGCAAGTCCGCTTGCAAAGGGTCTTTTTACGAAAGCCATCGGAACAAGTTCTTCAGTCGTTCGAGAAATTCCACCGCACACGTTCTATACACTGAATGAACTAAGGCAAAAAACAAAGAGGGTCATGGTTGACCTTGAAGTTTCATCACTACAGGAAATGAGGAAGCTCCCTGCAAAAAAACTCGTAAAATATACAGGTGGCTTTAACGGCATGACCGTCGATGGATATGTCCTTCCAGATTATCCTTGGGATAGCTACAAAAAGGGCAAAAATAACGAAGTCGCTCTTCTAAATGGATTCAACGAGCACGAAGGATTCGCTTTCACCTTCTTTGAAAAAATTAATGCTAAAACTTATCCAAAACTTGTTGAAAAAGCCTTTCCAGGTTTCGCTGATCAAATTCTTCAATTGTATCCTGCAAAAGACAAAAATGAAGCAAGACTTCAGTACGATAAGCTTTTCACCGCAAACGCTTTCAGTTTTTCGCATTACACATGGAGCAACGCAGCAATGGATAATGGTGTGAAAGTTTATGAATTTTATTTCACAAAAAACAACAGAGGCGTAGGTACAAATCATAGCGGTGAAATGATTTACAGTTATGGAAATGTTCCGCGTCTACCAAACAAAGATGCTAAAAATTATGATGAAAGCGACTATGTTCTCGAAACTCAAATGATGAGTTATTGGATTAATTTTGCAAAAACTGGCAATCCGAATGGAGTAAGCATCAAGGATGAAAAACTTCCGGAATGGCCGATGCTCAACAACGACAGAACTAAAGTCCTGGAACTCGGAACCGAAATCAAAGTGATTGACGAGCCGTATCTTGAACTTTACAAAATCCTTCAATCCTATGCTGATACACTTGAGCGAGGTTCAAAGAAAAACTGGGATCCCCGATAGTTTCGTCAAATCCCCAAGTCTAAAATCTCCAAAACACTATTTTTCTCAAAGGGATAAAATAAATCTTTTCTTAATTAAATAATTATTTTAATTATTTAATTTGACAGATTAAAATTTTGGCCTCATTATGAAAATGTAAACGGACGGAACGGTGTTGCTGTAAAAAGTTTTGTCTGTTTGTAAAAAAAGTATTCGCAAAAAGCGAAGTTAAAAAAGGAGAAAAAAAATGAAAAAAGTAATGTATGTTATTTTGACATCATTAGTTGCATTAGCTCTACTTGGGTGTGGTTCTTTTGATAAAGCCACAAGTCGTTCATCGGTTACCTACACTACTTCCCCAGAAGTGTTTGAGCATTGTGGTCTTGGCTACAATGAAGGTCAGCTCGGTCCTATCACTGTAACATGCGGAACACTCAAATCAGGTTCATCTTCAAAAACCGTATATCTTATTGGTCTTTCTGGAACAGAATTGGTTGAAGGTCAGTCAACGGGAGTTCTTACAGATTTGCTTTCAGGATTCAATCTTGACAGCTGTTATCTTCAGAATGTAGTTGCTGTAATCAAAGAAAATATTCCTGCAAATGCTAACCTCGTTATTGCAGGACACAGCCTTGGTGGAATGATCGCTCAGCAGATAGCTGCAAACAGTGATATCAAAAACGGCTACAACGTTCTGAACACAGTAACATTCGGTTCTCCTCTTCTTTCAGCTGGAAGCAGAGAAGGAACAGTAATTCGACTTGGAGATACATCAGACGTTATTCCATATCTTAGCGGAAGTCTTTTCAACAACACGATTTGGGCAATTTGCGGACTTAACCGAGAAAATGGTGGTTACGGAACTGATGCTATTGCAGCTCACTGCGAAAGCTATGCACGAAGCGATGTTTGGGGAAAATATGATGTAGTTGGGAAAAAGAATGGTTCGGCAAAACTCGTTCTTGACCTTTCAACATTGACATACTATCAGTCACCTACTTCATATTAATTTCAGTCGATAACGAAATTGAAATAAAGGCTCTGGTTGAATTTCAATCGGAGCATTTTTTATCTACTTTTGGCATTCTTCAAGAAGACTCCTTTTAATACAAATTTTTTTGTTACACTTTTCGCTAAAAAATGATAAAATAAAAACATGGAAACGCCAATCTCAAATTTTCATACGCACACCTATCGTTGTGGCCACGCTGAAGGTGATATCTCAGATTACGTCGAACAGGCCCAAATGGAAGGCTGTTCGGCTCTTGGTTTTTCAGACCACGTACCGCTACCACTAGACAGTATCGACAACTGGCAGGAAATCCGAATGGAAAGCGAAGAATCATTTTATTACATGTCGAAAATAAGCGAATCAAAACGAAAGGCTACTTTTCCTGTTTACTCAGGTTTTGAGTGTGAATGGTCTAAGCGCTATGAAAATTGGTACAGGGATTTCATTTTAGGCGAAGTAAATGTTGATTATCTTGTTTTTGGACCTCATTGGACCGAATACGATGGAGAATTCATTTATGCTCCGCAAATTTCGAACCTGCGCCAGCTTCATTCATATATCGACACGACTATTGAAGGTATGCAATCTGGACTTTTTGCATTTATAGCACATCCTGATATCATAATGAGTGCCTATGATGAATGGGATACGGAAATTTCAGCATGTCTCAATGAAATCATTGACTGCGCAATTTCAATGGATTTACCGATGGAAATAAATGGACAGGGCATGTTGAGACCTACTAGAAAAACTTCGAATGGAGTGCGGTACCAATATCCGTTCAAGGAGTTTTGGCTTTTGGCTCAAGAAAAAGGTGCCAAAATCATATGCAATTCCGATGCTCATAAACCTGTCCACGTTCTGAAACAAGCCCGCGAAGCACGAAAACTCGCACAATCCTGGGGGATTGAAATTTACGAATTAGAAGGTTTTACAAAAAAATGATTTCAAAGATTTTTTTCTATTTAGTTTTACTTCCAGCACTTTTACCTGTAGCTATCATCTTGTTTTATGTCTATTCAAAAGACAAAAAAGATAGGGAACCGCCTAGACTTTTGTTGAAAACAGTCCTTTTTGGAGCACTATTTTCACTTCCATGCATTCCAATTGAAAAAATTGCTTACAACATAATTTCATCAAGTTTTGAAATCGATAGCGTTCAAGGGGCATTCGTTCAATACGTTTTTGGAGTGGCTCTTGTAGAAGAATTCTTCAAATTTCTCGTCATAATGCTTTATATTTGGAAAAATAGAAATTTTGACTATCGCTACGATGGTATCGTCTATGCCGTTTCATCTTCATTGGGATTTGCCGCACTTGAAAATATCATCTACGTGCTGAATTTTGGTACAGGCGTTTCAATCGGTAGAGCCATTTTTGCAATTCCAGGACACGCAACTTTCGGAGTTTTCATGGGATTTTTTCTCAGTCGAGCCAAGGATTGTAAATTGCAAGGACATAGTTTCCGTTCAAAGCTGAACTTACTGCTATCACTCTTCGTTCCGATGATTATCCACGGAATATACGACTTTTTGCTTTCGTCTCCAGTGCAAGCCCTAAACATGGGATACATCTTTTTCATCTATGTAATCATTCTGGACGTAATTTCCTATTTCACGATACGCCATGACTTTAAAACAGATAGGCCTCTGGGAGTTAACTACACGATTATTGAATAAAATAAAAAGCCGGATTTCCATGAAAGAAAGAAATCCGGCTTAGTTTAAGCAAAAGTATATTTTGGATTTATTTTCCAGTTTCTACTGTTGCAGTTTCGATCAATGACTCTATAAGGCCATCCTTGTTCACCTGAGTATCCTCGATATCTTTCATGGCAAAATTTACCTGCTTTTTAAACAAATCTTCGTCCATAGAGTAAACAACCATATACTGATACTGAGTGATATAATCGTCTTCGTCATCAGATTTCTTAAGACCTGGTTTTAGCTGTCGAGTCTGAATCCACCATTCATCTTCCTTCTCAAGACCTGCCAGAGTAAGAGCCGTAAGACTTACCGTATACTGCTCGATTTCTTTCTGCAAATTCTTTTCATTTCCAACAAGCGAAGATTTTACGTAATCAACGACAGTTCGCTCAATTGCAGAAGCAACCAAGGCTGGACCGTCAACGTTATTTACCCACATCTCCAAAAATTGTAGATTTTCTCCAGACTGAGTTACGACCCAAATTTTTTTGCCTTTTAACCCAAGGGCTTGATTCATTTTTCTCTGATTTTCATGTTTAAGATAAGAATTAACCCATTTTGGATTCTTCATCCCGTAGGACGCACCCTTACTGTTGATAATTACAATAGGATTTGAAATCTCTTTTGGTTTTGAGGCCGCAAATGCTGAAACTACACTAAAACAAACTAAAGCGATTGCAACAATCTTAATTTTCTTCATTTTCATTTTCACTCCGTTTAATTATTAAACTCTGTTTAAAGTATAATTCATACAGAATTATCATGCAATAAAAAATCTGTTATATTCTGTTATTCTGTTGAAACACAACTTACCAAAGGTGTCCCGTAATCTCTGAACTAAGCTTTTTACAAGAACACTTATCCTTGTTGTAATCCCAATGAATCAACCAAGAAGCAGCTGTATCTTGATCGATAAGAACAAAATTGTATTTATCTTTTGTTGCGTACAATGTATAGGCACCTTTTTCAAAACTAGAAGAACCAGAAGGTAATTCAACGATTTCAGTTAAAGAACCGTTTGTCGTATTCAGAGTATAGACACTTCCATTTAAAGTGTCCAATTGAAGAAAAATATTTGAATCTTGTGTGGAAAAAAGACGCCAACGAACATCAGTTTTTTGAGGATACTGAACCTCTTGTGCAAAAACCGTTCCACAGAACAATACAAAAGCTAGTAATGTCAAAAAATTTTTTTTCATAAAAAACTCCTTATGCCAATTTATTTTTTCTTGGTAATTTTTACACTCGTAAGTGCGCTGTCCATATCTGGAGGCGTTCCCTTCTTAGGCTTAGGCACTGTCGCAGGTTTTGCCGCCGCAGCAGGCTTCTTTGCAGCCGCCGCTGTTTTTTGGGCAGGGTCGCTTAAATCCAAATCAGGCTGTGCCGTCTTTTTAGGAGCCGTAGCAGAATTTTCCGCCCTCGCAGGCTTCTTTGCCA
>JAQYSN010000009.1 GCA_028725265.1 Spirochaetales bacterium
CGTTCGTTTTATATAAACTACATTTATTATCGTAACAAACCGAAACAAATGTCAATCTTTTCTATGTTTTTCAAGAACGCTCACTCGTTATTAGCGGTGAACGTTTAAGAATATATCACTCACATTTTTTTTTGTCAACAGAATTTTGATTTTTTTTAAACTTTTTTTAGTACTTTTTTCAAAAATTCTATTTTTCATCCTTTGTGATAACTGGAATAAAATGTACTAGATAATCAATAAAGGAAGCATAAGATGCTACAAGACCTGCAATATAAAGCGCATATCCTACATAGTACCAAATTTGAAGTTCAGGCAGTTCCAAACCACAACGAACACACGACTCTAGAAAAAGCGAGTAAAATCCAGCAACGATATAAAGAACTGTTTTAAACTTTCCGCCTTTTCGTGCGGCGATTGCGATGCCTTTTTTTGCAGCAATCATCCTCAAGAAAAGCTGTCCAAATTCACGATAAACAAAAAGCAATACAATAAAAGGCGAAATATAACCTGTCATCGTATAACAGAAAAATGTTGTAAGATGCAGAATCACATCCGCAAATGGATCGAAAAGTTTTCCGAAATCACTGACAACTTTGTGTTTTCTGGCATAGTGGCCGTCCAAATAATCCGTAAACTCAGCAAATAAAATCAACGGAATAATTATGCAAACCGAAACGATATTCGTGATTGACAATGGTTCTTTATCGCCAAAAAGGCTTGGCAAAAAATATACAAAAATAAACAAAGGAGAGGCAATTATCCTCACCAGCGTAAAAACATCAGCTGTGCGCATTTTTTTCATTCTTTTTCTCACTTTTAATTATATGCTTTAAAATCTTGAACAACACTTATGCATGACTTGATTTTATAATCAGGTAAAATTGAAGAAGCAATATGAACAGCTCTTTCTGATAATGCAGATGAATCTGCAATACCATGAAGCTCAATCATACCTTCGACCATCTTAGCATGCAAAAAGTTGACAGAAAGATTATGTTCAAATATCAGTTGATTAATAAGACGCTGACATGTCAACATCTCACTAATAATCTTATTTCCATGAGTCTCGTTTTCTTTCGTTGAAAAAATACCAACAAGAGATTTGAGCATTGAAACTGCAGTTTTTTCATTGAAAATTCCAGTATTCAAAACCATGTGATAGTTAGCAGGATTACAGATGTCGATATTGAAGAAACTTTTGTGAAAACCAATTCGGTTTGCATCACTTTCATTTATTCTCTGAAGTGCCTGTTTTTCGGCCCAATCGAATTCTTTCATAAGCCGCTCTTTTCGAACTTCATCATTTGCGACAAAGCGAACTGCAAGCACATTCGGAATGTTTTCAAGGATGGCAAAGGAACCACGCCCAATCAGGATACAATTATTCTTTGATGCATATTCAAGGACGGCCGTCTGGACATAATCCAAATATTCATCGCGATCTTTTGCAAGAGATGCAAAAAATTTGGGCTTTCGTTCATCATATTTACTCAACTTTTCTGCAGGAAAACCCAATTCGACTATACGGTTCTCAAGAATTTTACGATTCACAAAATCATATCCAATTTCTTCAGCAAGTGCTGTAGAAATTTCATCACCGAGAGCCGCTACTTGTCTAGAAATTGCAATTATCGCCATATTTTCACCTTATCTGTTTGCATTAAAAGGATTATATTCTGCCTTCGGAGAATAAGTTCCCTCGCGGTATTCACCGGCAATACTAGGAATTTCAACTTTCATTCCAGGATAAATCAAATCAGGATTTTGAGGATCTTTCATATTTTTCTTGTTTGCCTGATACAGATTTTCCCAAAGGAGCGGATTATTGTACACGTATGGTCTGCCAGAAATATTCCAATAGCAATCTTTGCTTTCTACCCAAGGTTTAACAACATAAAACTGGGGGAGAGGCGTAATTTCCTTGATTGTTCCAAATGTATCCAATGCCTTTGAAGCAAGTTCAGACGCATTGTTGTAATCTTCTTTTTCGTATGCAACAAGACTTGCATCCAATGATTTCGTTCCTGCAGCATAAGCCATCGGGAAGTTAACGTCACCACGAACACGCTGTGCCCAAGCCTGTCGATTTTTAGCCGCAGCAATTTTTTTATCGGCATCATTTTTTGAAATCATCATTTCGATATAGGCCTTTGACTTTTCTGCATTTTCTTCTGCCAAAAGCGTAAGTTCAACAGCCCGATCGTAATCACCTACATCATAAGCTTCCTGAGCCTGGAAAGTATAAAGACGGGCCTTTTTCTGATATTCGTTATTCGTGTAACTTGCAGAAAAAGCAGCTGTTAAAATCAATACCGATGTAATTATCAATACAACAACTTTTTTCATTTTTATTCTCCTTGTACTTCTGATTCAGTCGATTCTGTTTCTACTACATCCCCTTCGATTTCTGTGCTTTCAGGTTCGAGAGACTCTTCTTCAAAACCTTCGGCATCTTCTGGAAGAGGAGCGATTTCATCAGCCTGGATGGCAAACTCTTCGCTTTCAGCAGACTTGTTCTTTGCACGCTCAATTGCGGCATCGGCACGAGCCTTTTTATCAGAAACTACCTTATAAATCTTGTTGAAAGACTCAAGTGATTCCACATATCCTTCATAAGCCTTGACGTACTGACCATTTACATAATTATCTTCTGCTGAGATATAAACAAGCTGAGTTGCATCAAAGTTTTCTTTTTCTGCCTTATCCGCCTTGATTTCGAGGCCTTTTTTACGAACATCTTCGACCTGAGCCTTCACTTCGGAAGCCTTCTGTGCATAAGCAGCATTCAAAACTGCATTGTAAGAATCAAGGGCCTTTTGAGCAGCGACAAGAAGTTCGTCATTAGAAGCACCTTTAGCAAGCAAATCCTGATATTCCTGCATTGCAGCCTCGCCTGAATCATAGGAAGCGGCGTCGAATTCTTTGAGGTTTTCATTATCGATTTTTTCTTTATATCGCTGGGCTTCTGCAAAAGCCTTCTTTGCATTTTCAAGTTTCTGAGCTTCTGCCAAAGCTGCCTGTCGAGCAGCTTCTTCTTCGGCCTTGGCCTTTTCTGCTGCAGCTAAAACCTTCTCGTATTGAGCCAAGGCTTCTTTAGATGAATCCCAAAGTTTTCCAGCATCAACGTTTTCTTGTGCGCTGAAATCCTTGTATTGATTGAGAGCTGCTTCACCTTTCTCATAGGACTTTGAATCATACTTTGCAAGATCCTCTGAATCAATCTTTGCCTTTGCTTCTTCGGCTTTCCGTGCAGTTTCTTGAGCAGCTTTCAGGATTTCTTCTTCTGTCATCTGTCCTGGAGCAACTTCTTCGACCGGATTTTCATCTTCGGTTTCAGGCTTAGATTTACATCCGTAAAATATTAATGAAAAACAAAGCAGTACGCTTAATACTGCTAGAATCTTTTTTGACATAATTTCTCCCATAAAAAGTCATGAAGAATAATTAGATATTCAAGTGGCTTTTCACGCTGTTCCACAATAAAATTGGAACGGCAGTTTATATATAGTTTGCGACGCAAACATTGGATTTCGCTAGAAACCACTTTAAAAGATACATCATTTTTGGCAGATTAACAAGGTTTTTAGCATACTTGATTTTTTTTTTATGATATGCTAGTTTTTATTCGACGCCGGCTTGGTGGAATGGTAGACACGATAGACTCAAAATCTATTGGGAGCGATCCTGTGTGAGTTCAAGTCTCACAGCCGGTATATAAGCTGAATGAAAATTCAGCTTTTTTTATTTTAAACTTAGGTTCACGCGAATGGGTGGCAGTGAGACGCAGAACGGTGCGAGTTTTGGAAAGCGCTAGCGGCAAAACTCGAGTTAACATTTACGCAGTAAATGTTATACTTCAAGTCTCACAGCCGGTATATGTCTTGCGAGAGCAAGACATTTTTTTTCTCTTTTTTTAATTTTTTTTCTCAAAAATTTGTTCAAATTTAAATTTTCTTTCCATAATTAGTATGCACCGCCGTTGTGGAGGAACTAATTATCAGGAGGTTGCTATGGGCAACGAAAATGAAAACCTCACCCCAGAGGAAAAATGGGAAAGAGCCACTTTGGCAAACAACTTTATCTTCTACAAAGTTATGAGGCATCATCCTGATGCGTGTAAGCATCTTTTGGAAATGCTGCTTAACATTAAAATTGAAAATATGGAGATTAGTAACGAAGAAGTCATCGATGTAGATTACGATGCAAAAGCAATTCGTCTTGATGTATTCGTCAAAGATACCAATCAAATGTTCGACATTGAAATTCAAGTCACGAATACACACGAGCTGCCGGAACGAGCGCGCTATTACCAGGGTTTGATGGACCTGGATACTCTGAAATCTGGCCAGCACTACAAAGATCTGAACGATTCCCATGTCATCTTCATCTGTATGGAAAATGTTTTCGACAATGATTTGCCGGTCAGCACATTCGAGAATATCTGTATCGAAGATGTAGAAACAAAACTTAACGATCGTGCATATAAGCACTTTTTTATTGCGCCGACTTGTGCTAAAATGATTGAAGATGAGGAAACGAGAGATTTCTTCGAGTTCCTAATTTCGAATACGGCAAAAAGCGACTTTACATCCGAACTGAAAGATTATGTCGCTGATGCTAAGCACAATATGCAGTGGAGGGCGCAGTATATGACTTGGGAGATGGAAAGTTTAAGACTAAAGGCCGAAGGTGCACACGAAAAAGCCATCGAAAACGGACAAAAAATGTTAAAAAAGAACTATCCTATTCAAGAAATATCTGAAATCACTGGTCTTCCTCTTGAAGAAGTGCTGAACCTACAAGCAGAATTAAATAAATAAAAATCCCACTAAAAAAACAATAAAAAAAACCCGACGGTCTTGAAGAAACTTCTTGAACCATCGGGTTTGAATTCAACATCAGTATTAAAATACTTCAGTATTATTGCTGAGATGCACCTTTTGCAGCCTTAGCTTCGGCAGCAGCGGCCTTTTTAGCATCTTTTTTTGCTTGAAGTTCTGCCTTCAATGCCTTCTTTCAATCCTTTTTAATCTGAATCAATTCGGCACTGTCACCAGTATAGTTGTATTTGTTAACATGCTGCTTGCTGAAGCGAACACCCAAAGTTGCACCATACTGCCAAACATAATCGTAGGTCTCAAGCAAGGCATTGTTTCCAAAGTTTCCCCAATCGTAACTTGCTTGACCGCCTAAAATTACAGTAAATTCGTAAGATACCGGCAATTCAAAAGAAACATTAGTACCGATACCCACGTTAAGATAGCCAAATCGGTCTGTATCCTGATACAAAAGATGAAAGCCTGGTGCTAAATTTATGAACAGATAGTCCCAGCAGCTGATTCTGTAATCAAGCCCAGCAAATAAATCCACACCGTAATTAAATGTTGAAGTAGTAACCTTCATATCATTGAAAGTAGATCCTGTCCCCATAAGCCCAGTTACTTTCAACAACGGAATAAATGGCTTGAAGCCCACAACCTTCATTGTTGCACTTACACCAAGAAGATTATCATTGAAGATGAAATTACTTCTGTCGTTTTTTAAAACAACTCTTGTAACGTCGACAAAATCAAGTCCGAAATCGCAATCAAAATACATATATGGAAGAACTGGTTTTATTGCCGTCTTTTCCAAAGTTTCTTTTCGCATTGCTTTATCAGCTTCAATTTCGGCCTTTAACTTTGCCTTCAAAGCTTCTTTTTCATCATACTTTGCTTTTTGCTCTGGTGTCATAGCCGCAAGCTTTTCCTGTGTAGCAGCTTCCTTTGCAGCCTGTCTTTCGGCAGTAGCAGCCTCTTTAGCAGCTTTCTTTTCAGTAGCAATTCGCTCTTTATCAGCCTGTTTTGCATCAAGAGCAGCCTTTTTCTCGGCTTCTTTTGCTTCAAATTCAGCTCGCTTTTCAGGAGTCATTTTTGCAAGTTTAGCCTCCAGTTTAGCTTTCGCAGTCTGCTCTCTTGCAGCCTTTCTTGCCTCTATTCTTGCCTCTATTTCAAGTTTTTGATCTTCCCAAGTCAAAACCTTTTCTTCTGCAAAAATACCAGAAGAAATTAGAGATAAAGCAAGTAAAACCAAAATTGTCTTTTTAGCAAAACTTTTCTTCATTTTTATTCCTCACCTACGTTAACAGCTTCACCTGTTCGGTACAAAGCCAACGTGGATTTATCCCCGTCATCTTCGGTAAATATCAGATAAAGAGTATTTCCCTGAATATCCCATTCTGCATAACTACTTTCCTTATTTGAGTCAGTAAAAGTTATCGTGTTCAAGTAGTACACAAAAGAACCTTTGCTTTCTACAAATGCATTTGTAGTTGCATCATACAAATTCGCCGTATATCGTTTCTGAGCATTCATCATTATTGTATTTCCGTTGTTATCGCTCCATGTTGCGTACAACGAAACTTTTTCCGCACAACCGAAAATTTCGGCTGTGAAGAAAAGAATGAATGTTGAAAAAATGACCATTAAAAGATGTTTTTTCATATTTCTTACCATGTCGTTAAACTCCCTGTACTTACAGTCCAATCGTCGTATACCAAACTGTATGGACCTGATTTCAAACCGAATGAACCTCCACCTACTTTTTCATTTACGATTACGACCTGTCCGTATTCTATCTGTCCGGTATAAACACAGTTAGCCAAAATCATCGTTCCATTCATGTTTCCACCGTGGTCGGCTTTAGCAACAGTGTTTGTATCACCATTGTGGAAAGTAATAGGAAGTGTGTTTCCGTCTGGCATGTAAACACCAAAGTCACAGTAGTTAGTAAAGTGCATCCAAATTTTAGCACCAAGTGGACTCATACTAACAGCAGCTGAGTATTCAAGCTGACCGCTGATAAGACCGTATATGTATTCCTTATCATTCTGAGTTGAAGTCATACCATTAGGCATTTTTGCAAGACCGCCTTCCTGAGAAAGGTATTTAGAGCGAGCCTGAGAATAAAGGTTAGATACATCATATACAAGCAAGAATGTCTGTCTATCAAGTGCAGCATATCCCCAGTTGTATTCACCGTCTTTAGCCAATGTTGTAACAACTTCTCCCTGTCCCAACGAGTTAACAGGCTGAACAACATAATACCAGAATGTGTAAGAATAAAGCTTATTTTTCTTTGGCTGCACGTAACCTGTATATTTATTCTGAACCGGAATAAGAGGTCTTACATCGTCTCGCTTATCTTCAAAATAGTTTGTTCCCTTTGGAATTACAGAACTGTTGATTTTAACATAACCTTTCTGCGGATCAGTTGAAGCATAAACATTGTAGCCTTCAGCATCGTCATATTCACTTGGATCCCAAGTAATGAAAATTGGAAGACATCCATATGCGTTTGAACGACTTGTTGAAGAGTCATCTCGATCATAAGGACTCATCTGTCCATTTGCAGCAAAACCATTTCGAGTTGCATAAATATTCTGAACACGTGAAGGAATAGGTTCAACTGTATTTGAAGCATAAGATTCAATATTGTTGTAGTTAACTGTTATGTAGTAGAACTTTGTAGAAGGATTGTTTACTTTTACAGAAATATAACCATTTTCTGCCTTAGTATTATTGATATTTCCGTTAACTAAAGAGTAAGTTCCATCAGCAGTTGTAGAACCATACAATTTATAAACATACATAGCACGTTCAGTTTCATTACCGATAGATTCTTGGAACTTAATAACATGATTTCCACTAGTATCTTTTGAAGCACTAAGTGAAGCTGGTGCTGAAAGCAAGAAACCTTCTGTCTTCTCTTGAGTCATAGAACCCAAAACTTTGGCGCCACTTGTAGGATCCAAATAGTAAGGCAAGATAAAGTAGTAATAGTAAACACCATACTGCAATGGATTCTTTGTCTGAGTTGTAGTTTCTTTATAAGTTGTTACTCCAGCTGCCGTCGTTGCAACCTTTTTGATTGTAGAGTCTGCTGAAGTTGAACGATAAACATCATAAAGCATAGAAGATTCGGCAATTACTGCACCCGCTGAAGTTGATGCAGAAACACCATTCCAAGTCAAAGTAATAGTCTTTTCTGTTCCACGGCTTACACCTGTAATTGCTGGAGCACCAGGAGCACCTGCTGTAAGGGCATAACCCATTGCCAAAGAAGATTCAACAGCCTGTTCTCCACTTTTACTTACAGGAATTACCTTGTAATAATACTGCGTTCCCTGTCGGTCACTAGTTACAGTGTCCTTCCATCTTGTTATATTACCTCGAATTGTACTTACCAAAGCAGACTTCTGACCATTAGATTCTTCTGTTCGGTAGATAAGATAGTTACTAGTATTTTCTACTGCATCCCAGCTAAGTTCGATGTAAGAAGTAGAAACACCTGCAGAGGCTCTCAAGTTATCTGCCGGTTTGTAGAGTGTTCCATATACATCTTCATCGATTTCACTTGGATCACTTTCTGAAAAACCTTCCCCTGGGTTTTTAGCCACAACTCGATAGAAATATCGATAGTTGTTTTTATACTCAGGAATCTGGTTTACAGCAACAGCAGTGTCGCTACTTGCAGCTTCCATTTCCAAGGCTTCCAAATCGATTACAACATCATCAAGGGATGTTCCTTCGATGTACTGCGAACTGTTTCCGTTATTGTATGTGAAAGGTTTATATGCACTTTCATCTGGAACCGAAGTGTCACTAGTTGTAGGATCCAAAATAGCCCTAGTCAAACTATAGTAAGCAGCATTGTCTACTGGCGACCAACGAATACGAATCGTATCTTTGCTGTAATTCTGACTTACAGTCACATTCTGTGGTGTATCAAGAGCATTTTCGCTAGATGCCGAAAACTTTGAAGTAAGACCTTGCGATGAAGTATTCATACTCACTTTCTGTTGCATTAAGCCTGTACATGAGGCAAGCAGAATAGATACAAACATAAAACCTACTCCTGCCAACAGACGTAAATTTTTAGTCTTGTTCATATATTTCCCCCTTTTTTACCTTTTTAATTCCACCAACCGTATTCGGTGCTGTAAACTGGCACACCAGATGCGTATGTAGAATACCTATCACCATTATTTCCGAGCCAATACGGTAACCAACTTTGGAAAGCAGTTTGATTATCTTCAATATGAATACTATTATTGGCTTTCGTACCATCTATGTAGGTACCAAAATTAACCCACAAATGATATTTCGCACCTAAACTCGCAAAGTTTGCTCGTGTTTTTCCAGCTTTTATCGCAAAACTATTTACATAACTTGAAAGCCCTGAGTCATGACTAACTACAGTAATTGGCGTCTCAGCATAATAACCAATTCCATCACCGACATGACCATCTTCATATTTTGTTTTAGGGAATTTAATAACATATCCACTTACAAGCTTTGAAGTATCTCCACTTGAAGCTCCTGACTGAAAAGAATGCCTATAATCACTATCAAATGTTCCCCATTCTACAGCACCACTTCCTGAATAAGCAAATGTTGCAAAAGTTCCAAGTGTATCGCTACACGTATGTTGAGAACTTTCAGCCCAACCAGTTTGTGTTAAAGCATCTCCCAAAATTAATAATTCATTCTTAAGAGATTCTTCAACAGTAACATTTCGATATCCATAAGCATCGCCAATATCAAAAGTATCTCCGCTAATTGCTGTCTTGTACTTTTGTGTCGTTGTAGCACTAGCATTATCTGCAATATGCGCCAAATTAAATTTAACACCATAATAATGCTTGTAATCACGCTGAACTTTGAGATAGCCGTCATAGTAACCATCGCCAGTCCATGCACTACTTTCATTTCCACTCGTATATGAAAGAGTAGCTGGCTTTATGCTCAAAGATCCATCCACAGAAGTAACAGTCTTACTCAAAATTACGTTTCCTACGCTGCTACTAGCAACATCTTGTGTAGAACCAGCCGCAGCAGAACTGTTACCAGTAACTGTCATCAAAACCTTTGACCAATCACAAGTATTTGCAACGTTCTTGTTCTTTACAAGGATTGAGTAACTTGCAGGAACAAGTTTTCGATAAGTTGTATTCCAAGTTTCCCAAGTAACAGTTTCTTTAAAGTAATTGTCTTCTCCACTAGCGGTGCTTGGATTTCCTGCAAAATCTGCATTGAATTTTGGTAGTGTACACAAATAACCAACGTTTCTTTGTTCTGCGTCAGAAGCATTTGAATAAAGATAGCGTCTTCCGCCCTCTGTCGTATCTTCCAAAGTCTTCAAACCGCCAGCAGAAGCGTCAGTTGCAAAGCTATCAACAATAGCCGAATTTACGTTTGCACCCTTTCCGAATTTAACCATAAACTCTACAGGCAAATCCAAACAAGACAAAAGTTTTGTATATGGAACTTCATAATCACAATCTGTAACACCAGCTACGCTTGCAAGCAAAGTCCAATCCTTACTTTCATTCTCCTGAACGTAACCAAACTGATCGTGAACATATTGTGGTCTATAGAAAATATAGGTATGAGTATTATCCGTCTTGTTGTACGGAGCATCCCATTCAAGAAGAATCGTTTCAGCCGATTCAGCTTTGCTAGCTCTTAAGTTCAGTCCATATCCATAAGTTGAAGCAATGGCACTGACTTTAGATGTTCCAAAACTTGGATAAATCTCAGCAAAGTTATTATAATAAATAGCTTTTCCCTTAGTCATTTCCAAGTTTTCTGCAATTTCCACATCCTCAAATGCAGCAGTAGAATCTGTTGTTTCAACTGGGAATACAATATATCCGTAAGGATAACCCCAGGCAATTTTTCCCTGAACTTGATTGGTAGAAAAATCGCTTTCTGTGTAATCTTCGGGGTCCCAAACTTTGTCTTCCCAAATAATTGAATCACCTTCAGATGATTCTGAATAATTACAAGTAATATTATCTACATCACCACCCTCTGAGTTCTGCACTTTACATACGCCGTTAGTAACTGTAACAAAGAATTTTGAAATGCCGCCTACATAATCTCCACTTGTTGTATAAGAATTCAAAAGTTCTGTTGTCTTGTACATAACTCGGTAAACTACATAACCACTGGCACCATTAACAACATTCCATGTCAAACCAATTGAATTCTGTTTAGCATTCTGTGCCTGCAAGCTTATTTCTGCAGGTCCCAAAATGTTAACCTTCTTTGTTGTTGTTTTACTACCATTGTCACCTGTAGCCGTAAGAGTCAAATCAAATTTCTTACCTGCATTAGCCATATCCGCTACTTTTAGGGCATCGACACCTCCAATTGTATAAGAATACGTACCGTTTCCATCTGTATCCGTAACATTTTCGTTTATTGTCGTGCCATCTGGTAAAGTTCCTGACAACTTATAAGAAGTTGCACCTTTTGAGGCTACGAAATCAATTTTCACTGAATCATAGCTTGGAGTAAAAGTAAAGTTTGGAGAATAAAGTGTATAACCTTCGTCCGTTTTTGTTAGAGAAACACCTGCAGAGTTTGTAGCTGTTACACTATAGTTGGCGGTAAAGTTATCAATTGTGTGTACGATAGAAACTTCACTAGTAGAAGATGCAAGTTCGATGCCTGTAGAAAAAGCATCCTTTTCACATTCAAAATTAGTAGTTGTCGTGCCATCTTCATTAATCTTTACGTTCGTTTCTACACCGTTTACTTCATAAGAAACTTTATAAGTAATTCCCTGTGCAGCATCAAAATTTATCGTAATTGTTCCAGGATAACCTTTTGTTACACTAAAATTGTCTATGGTAGGAATTTTTGCCCTATCTTTATAGAACAAGTAGGTTCCTGAAACAGGAATTGCAGCCAATACACCTGTTGTATTTTCAAGATCATCAAAACTTGTTCCATCTGCAACCGTCAAACTACCAGAATTAATTATGAAAATGTAGAATTTATAGTTACCTTCAGAAACTGCATCGTCTCCTTCAAGATTGAAGGTTTTTGGCAATGTCCACCCCCCCCCCTTGCATCCATGTTGCAGAACAATCAGTTTGTTCAAACTTATCATATGTGTAGGTAACTGTACTGTTTCCGTCAACTGAAGTACATTTTTTACCAACATACATATCGAATCCGCTTGTCAAATCAAGATTTCCATTTTTCGTATTTGCAAACGTAAATGTTGCTGAATATGAAGTGTTCGTGCTTCCTGATCCATGAGCCTCAGGTTCCGAAATCGTAACTGTAGGAGCAACAAAAAGTTTTGCTGCAGTATCAGGGTTGTTTTCATCATTTACGTATGTAATAGACCTATTTGATGTAATCGTTGTTTTGTAGTCTGCATAAGACTTAATTTGATAATAATAGTTTTTACCAGTTTCTACATAACGTCCAAGTCCATCAGCATAAGTATCTGTCCATACAATTTCTGATCCAGAAATATAGTTAGAATCATTTTCTCCCTGTTCAATCTGCTCATAGAAACCTAATTTTCCGGTTGTTTCGTTGGTCTCTCCTACGAATGTATCAACAACGTACCAAGGCTCGCTGCTACCTTCAAGTTTTCGAGAAATCTGGAATTTCAATGGATAGAGAGCATTTCCTTCCTGAGCAACTCGAACCATCTCAGGTAATTTGAATTTGATAGAAATATTTCGTCCATTATCACCTTTTGTATATTTCGTTACTTCAACAGGCTGAGGGTTTGTTTCAGCTGCCGTAATATAATTAAGTCGAGCTCCACTATTTTCTACCACACTCTCGTCTTCATTAACGTTATGTGCTTCAACATAGTAATAATAAGATTTATACGAACCAAGTCCAGTAAATGTAACATAAGTATTTTCCCCAGAAGAAGTTGCACTTCCAATCGGAGTACCACCTGTTGCATTTGCATAGTAATAAACCTTGTATTCAACATCATCAGCATAAGCCTCGACATTATTCATGTACCAATATACTTCCGCATCATTTACAGGATCGTCACCTTCCAAAATCGCATTAAGGACAGGAGCAGCCAAGGTTGTTCCTCTTTTTACGTCACTTGGTTTTGAAAGAGCATTGTTGCTTCCTGTTACAGCAGCTACATAATAATACTTATCGATACCTGCCGGCATGTTAGTAAATGAGAATGACGTGTCGGATGTTTCATAACATTTTGTAAATCCAGAATAACCATCATCTGAACTGTAGATATAATATTTTTTTGCACCTTTGAAAGCATCCCAACTGAAGTTGATAGTTCCTTTCAAACCGTTCGAAACAGTAAAATTAGTTGGACATGTAGCTGCTTCTATCGAAGAGCCTTCAAACTTTGGACTCTGCACAAGTGCCTCTGGACAACCAGTACAGAAGAGCAAAATTGCTAAAGCTGATAGCAATAATACTAATTTGCTTGATTTCACTTTTTCCCCCTTTCTTTATGATTATTTAATTTTTTGAAGACTAAGAAGCTCTGTTGTAGAAGTATCAGTAGCCCAAGACATTTTTAAGATTCCGCCGTTTATTTCAAAAATAGAAAGCAAAATCCTGCCATCAGACACATAGAAGTTGATTGCTGTTGACCCTTCTTGCCAAGCAAAAGTTCCAGACAATTCTTCTGTAATTCCACCAACAGCAATTGATGAATTGAAAGTTCCGTCTTCTACAAATTCAATCTCATTGCCTTTGGAGTCCTGCCAAGTGCCGATTAGCAATGTAGAAGAACTACAACCAGTAAAGGATAGAAGTGCAACAAAAGACATCATAGCAGCTACTATCAGAAATTTACTTTTTTTCATTTATATTTCCCCCTTGGTAGCAGTATATGACCAAAAGACCTACAGCAATTTTTTTTACGGATTTTTCGCCATATACCACATTTTAATTGTCTGTCGAGAAGTTTGAGATGTAAAGTAAAAAGAAATTTTTAGTAGAAGGTTTTAAAAATGTTTCTGTTAGTAGCAATCAATTGTAAAATAAGCTATGTACCAAGCGTCATTTTTGAAAAAGGAAAATGGTGCGGTGATCTGGTAGTCGGATAACACAATTTGCATCGCCCTAATTGTGTAGCGGGGCTATGTCTAGAGCGAGGCGAGTTCTTGCAAAGACAATCCTGTTAGTTCAGCGGTTTCATCTTTTGAAAAGCCCCGCGCCAGGAGGTTGCGGGCTATTTCGAGTTTTGCGGACTTGTCGCCTTCGGCACGGCCCTTTGCAAGCCCCTCTTCTAGACCATCAGCATGCCCCTGCTGCTCTGCATAAAGTCGGACAGAAAGCTCTGTGTTCACGGCATCAATGTAATCCCTTTCACGACGCCATTCTTCATCACTTTGACTTATTTCGTTTAAAACAGACTGTGCATTCATAATGCCTTCCTCCGACTTAATAAGGGTTCTAACGTAATCAACCTTTTCGGGCTGATTTGCATATAGAAGAAATTTACCCCATCTTTCTATACTCGTCAAGAATTTTGGATCTTCATCGTTTTTCTCAAAGAGTTTTGGCAATTCAAGATAAATTATATTCATTCGTTTAGATTTCAATTCGTCACCGTTATCCTTTCGCATCGTATACCAAGAAAAATAATCCTGACTGTTTTTATCATAGACAAAATTCAAAACACTTATCATGTAAGCCTGAGGAACTTTTATCCAAGGAGTCCCACGATGCACATAATGATTCAACAAATGCCCCACATGATATTCACTTCGATTGTCAAAAGCCCCGGAGTTACTCATTGCCTGCATTTCGATGTTGATTACCTGCTGCTGGTTTTTTAGCGTACATGTAATATCAAATATCGACTGCTTATCTCTTTCTGATTCAATCGGTATTTCATTTTTTCCTACCTCTAAATCCTCAATAGGCTGATTAAAAATTGCGCCCAAAAACGAAGATAACGCCTTTTTCGACTCTTTTGTATTTTGCGTAAACATCGATTTGAAAATCGGATCTATCTTAGGATTTAAAAGTCCATTTCCTCGTCCACCATCAAAAAGTTGATAATCAAATTCTGAATTATGTTCCATACCTTAATTATTGTTGCGAATTTTAAATTTAAGTTAAAATTTGAAAAAAAATATCGTATAATTTAATTTGATGATGCCTTATCGCTCAGTTTCAAGTTTTTATAAAGAAAAATTCGGACAGAAAATATATAAAATCTCATTCGATATAGGATGCACATGCCCAAATAGAGACGGCACGAAAGGTTTCGGTGGTTGTAGTTTTTGCTCTGAAGGAGGAAGCGGTGATTTTGCAGAAAAAATCGACGTTTTCGATGAAAACAACTTAGAATTCTCGATAAAATCCGCAATATGCAAAGCAAAAAAGCGTGTCATTGCTAAAATGCCAAAAACGTCCGATGGAAACCAAAAATTCATAGCTTACTTTCAAAGTTTTACCAATACTTATGAACGGACACTGGGATTTGAGCGCTTGATAAAGATTTTTCGTGAAACAGCAAAATCCGAGCAAATCGTTGGAATTGCTATCGGTACACGTCCTGACTGTCTT
>JAQYSN010000010.1 GCA_028725265.1 Spirochaetales bacterium
ACTTGTTATGAACCTATTAAAGGGATTAGATTTGCCTGTCGCAACAAAAAAGAAGAATCTTACAATAGGCAACAAACAGACACTCTGTTTAAAAAACGAAAAATGTCTGCTTTACGCTTTGCAGAATCTATAATGCGTTTGCCCTGAGAATATCATCAAAAGTAATTTTTGACTTGGAATTATATTCTTTAAGCAGGGCCTTGATTGCACCTTCAACTTCTGCAGGCTTTGTTGTTTCACTACCTCCAACTTCATTTTCAAGCATTTTATATTCACCGACTTTAAACCAGGATTTCTGACTGTCAGTAGTTCCAGATTTCAAAATGAAATGAAGCTGCTTTATAAAACTTTCTGTAAGTTTTGTATGAGCGCCTTCAATAATCAGATCAATGCAGCGGAAGTGGTTTACCGTTTCAACAATATCATCAACCTTCACGGCTTTATCTGTAACTCCAATAGTTTTTGTTTCAAAGATATAGCGGGTCTGGTCATGAGTAAGCTTTGAGCCTTCAATGTGATTCGAATTATAAGTAAGGTCAATCTGGATTTTATGATAAATTCCGCCCTTAAGACCGGCATCCTTTTCGCGTTTGAGAAATGAAAGAAGGGTTTCTTCTGCAGAAGAATGACGAGGTTTACGGTCTGGCTTTTCTGCGGTTGATGGAATCTTCCAGATTTTTCCTTCTAAAAGAGCACCCTCAACCCTGCCTTGGGCGCAGTAATTACGGGCACTTCGTTCGCTGATTTGCCAGGCGTGAGCTGCATCTTCTACCGAAATGTATTTTACCTTACTCATAGGAAAGATTATAGCATATTATCGGCAAAATATAAAGGTGAAATTGTGCGGAAAGTTAGGAGTTATTTTGCCGATAAAGTACTATGGAGACCATATTTCTTATAATTCAATGCACTACAGTTTTTGATCATTTTTAGATAAAAAAGTGTCTCTGTGAAAATATCTGTGTAACAATGAGTTAACCGCAAACCAGCTCGCTAGAAGCTTCGCTGCGAACGCTAGAAGCTTTGCTGCGAACGCTAGAAGCTTTGCTGCGAATAGACCGGTTTGTCGGATTTGAACTGCATGTTAGGCGATATCTTCTCTTATAATTCTAACTAATTCTGCTGGTGTTACAATAAACGGCTTTTCTGGAAAATGTTTTCCGTTACCTGTTACAAGAAATGCATCTTTATCTTGAGCAGATAATGTTACAGCATAGAAAAAAAATATCTTTCGGATCAGGCATCGTTTCTTCAACTTTTGAAAGTTCTGATATACATAAACCATTATCAATAATGTCTTTCAAAAGACTTATTATTATTGTTTCAGGTAGTTTGAACTTTTTTCTTCGAAGGACTTCATCGTACTCTTTTACAATTTCATCGGAATAAACGGGAATAATATTTCCGCTTGCAAGAAATTTTAAAATTTGTACAGTTGGAGAACTTTCTTTTCGAGTAATCAAAGCCGAAACAAGAACATTTGTATCTATTACAACATATTTTTTCATTCTTATTTGCCTGCTCTGAGCGCTGAAATTTCTGCATTTATTTCATCCAGTGACATTTCTGGAACATTGTTTGCCTGAATGGTATTTCTTGCTTCCTTATATATATTCCATCTCTCTGACTTTGTATCGTTTCTTAACTCAAATGGAAGACCTCCAACAGCAATGCTTTTTTTGAAGAATATTCTAATAGCTGTAGGGAGGTCTAATCCAAGAGATTCATATAAGTTTGTAACATCATTTTTCGTTTGAGGATCAATTTTAACTTGAACAAGCTCTGTATTTACCATATTAACACCTTAAAAAGTATTTTATAGTATTACTTTAGCATACTTTTGAATATTCTCCAATATAAAATTTCTTTACTTTCCTTAGTTTATTAAACACCGCATTCTAAGACTTAATAAACTAAGCTATTATTTTCCGATTAAGACATTATCTATGTTCTTCAATTCCTGTTTATTTGAAAAATACTTAAATCCTTCTTCTTCGTGGTCAATGACAATAATAGTCTTCTTTTCATCTGATAAAGATGTCAAATAATTTGCAACATGGCATATCTCGTTTTTGTTAAGACCTCTGAATGGTTCATCTATTCCAAGAACGGATAAAGATGATTTCCAGGCTCTAAGAATCTTAATTCTAACATTTTCACCACCAGAAAGTGTGCTCATTTTCTGCCCCATCACCAAAGAACCTAATAGAATGCTGGATGCACTTTCCAAGTGATTTAAATTATAAGTAAGGTCAATCTGAATTTTATGATAAATACCACCCTTAAGGCCGGCTTCTTTTTCGCGTTTGAGGAATGCAAGAAGTGTTTCTTCTGCAGAAGAATGACGAGGTTTACGATCTGGCTTTTCTGCGGTTGATGGAATCTTCCAGGTTTTTCCTTCTAAAAGAGCACCTTCAACGCGCCCCAGAGCTCTATGCCAATATAGTTGTCGCCTAGAGAGGTGGCTTACGTTTTTCGCTACCCCCTCTGCGGACCTCAATCGGTGGCCCGCAACGCCCGCCTGTGACATATTTTTGCTTTTACGATAGACTGTACTCATGAAGATAAAAATTGCTCCGGCAGAACCTTTATATATAGATTCCATCATGCACGTTGAAAAATCCTGTTTTATTCCTGAAATCCAGGAAGAAAGGGAAGTGTTTCTTTCACGTATGGGAAAGAATCCTTTTTATGTTTTTATGGATGAAACAAGTGGAAAAGTGGCGGGGTATATTTCAGCTGAATACTTAGAAAAGATTCCCGAATCAGCTTCTGAAGTTGCACTGAATCATAAACCTTCTGGGAAGAAAACAAATATCATCTATATTTCTTCCTTTGCATTGCTTCCAGAATACAGGGGGGAAGGGCTTGGAAAAGAAATGTGGAACTGTTCCTGTGCACTATTTTCAAAGCTTCCCGGTGTAAAGACTCTTGTGCTTCTTGTAAACGAAGAATGGAAAGGGGCCGCTCACATTTATGAAAGGGCAGGTTTTAAGACTGTAAATGTGTTCGAGGATTTTTTCCCTAAAACTGACGGCATCAGGTCTAAAGGAATTTTGATGTGTAAGGAATTATTTTAAATCCTGAATTTAATCAATTCGGGATGATATTCAAAATGCATATTATCCTAGATAGCCCATTTACCGCTCTCTATGCCAAGACAGATAATTACAACAATTGTAATACATATCAATATTAACCATCACTATGCATTAGGCAAACAAAAAAAGTGTTGACTTCTTAATTTAACAGTGTTACATTTACATTGTTATATTAAGAGAAACAATAATGCGAAAACCAAATACTGAAATTAAAAAAATAATTAAAGAAAAGAGTCTTGAACTTCTTATGCAAAAGAATCCTGAGCAGATTGGAATGCGGGAAATTGCAGCTGCCTGCGGAATTACGGCCACAAATATCTATCATTATTACAAAGACAAGGATCGTCTCTTTCAGGAAATATCACTTGACTGTCTTTATAAATTAAATATCAGACTTACAAAAGCAACTCAGAAAGAAAAAACAATAAAAAAACAGATTCAAAGTGCAATTGAAGCCTACCGCGACTGGTGTTTTGAAAACCCGCGGCGGGCTCTTCTTGTAATGCAGGGAATAAAATCTGCTGATGATGCAAGCCCGGAAGTTATTGAAGAATATTATGTCTGTAACAGGACCGGAGAAAGACTTCTAAAAGAAGCAGTCAGACAGGGAATAGCTAAATCTACAAATCCACGCCTTGATGTAAGCATCCTTGTATCGGGACTTTGGGGCTGTATTGAATCTGTATTATTGAAAAAAAGTGAGCCGGATTATTGGGAAAAAGGAAATACTTACACAGACCGTTTTATAAAATTATGGATTACTTCAATTTTTGGAGGAGATGAATAATGAATATCCTTGTATTAAATGGAAGCCCTAGAAAAAATGGAAACGTTGCAAAAGCCTTAAAAAAAGAAACAGAAAAAATCCAGATGAAGTACAAAAACAGTCAGATTATCTGGAAAGATATTTCTGATCTGAATTTTGATTTTTGCAAAGGCTGCATGACTTGCCGTTCAAAAAAGAACTGTATTTTACCGGCTGATGATGCACACAAACTTGCCGAAGAAATAAAAGCCTGTGATATACTTCTTACTGGTACCCCAGTTTACTGGGGAAATATAAACGGACAATTAAAAGCTCTTTTTGATCGTCTCGTATATGTTTTAATGAAAGAAAGTAAACGAGGAATTCCTTTTCCACTACACAAAGGCAAAAAAGCTGTGATTGTTACAAGCTGTACAACCCCCTTCCCTTTCAACTATCTTTGCAGGCAATCAACCGGAGCTGTTCGTGCTGTAAAAGAAATTCTTAAATCTTCAGGGTTTAAAATCATAAAAACAAAAAATATTTCTAACACAAAAAAGCGAGGATAAAAATGAAAAGACTTACCTTATTATTCATACTTTCACTTTCTTTAAGCATGAATTTTTTCTATGCCAAAGAAATTACTGTTTCAGTGGGTGCCGGTCAGCATTGGAAAGAAAAGAGAGAAGCACAGTTTTCTGTCTGGCTTGAAGGTTCTGATGGAAACTTTATAAAAACTTTATATGTAACAGAACGTGCCAGTCAAAGAAACTGGATAATGAGTCCTAAAGAAGGAAGGCCTGAATCTCTTCCTGTATGGTATCATGCATCAAAACATGAAAGTCGTAAGACAAAAAAACGCAATGACAAAGATGCTCAGCTTGATGCAATTACCAGTGCAACTCCAAAAGGCGGAATCATATTTAATACAGAAATTGAAGATAAGGAATATGTAATTAAGGCCGAATTCAACACAAGTTTTGATTACAATGACCATTATACAAAAAAGAATTCTGGAGTTAACGGTCAGCCATCTGTAATTTATTCTGCAAAAATCCCTGCTGGTTTCAATAAAGAAAATGACGAAATTAAACTATCTTTTGAAGGCTGTGGCTCAATTGACGGATCAGATGGAATAGTTCAGTCAGATGTAAGTAAACTAACAACCGCCACAGAAATAGTAAAACTGATTACTGTTAAGGCTGTAAAATAAACTTTGCAACATCGGCATAATAAAACGCACGTATTTCTGCACAAAGTAAACGTGGACTTTATGACGAAACATCAATCGCAAAGCGCAATGCAAAATGGGGGGCTGAGTATATGTTTTTACATGATATTTTAGATAAAGAAAAAGAAGAAGCCCGCGAAGAAGGTTTTGAACAAGGCGCACACGACAAAGCTATTGAATCAGCACGCAATCTTCTTGCTATGGATGTTCTCACTCCAGAACAAATTTCACAGGCAACCGGTCTTCCCCTCGACGAAGTGCTGGAGTTGAAAGAAAATCTGCACTGATTAATGCATCGAGTATTAATCAGACTTTCCCAACCCACTTCACACAAAAAGACAAAAGTGATATATTAACTTCAGTCAATGGCGACGCTATCCCTAGTGGTGGTGTCGCCTTTTTTTGTGCACATTGACTTTGAGCGTCGGAGGTAAAAATCATACGTCCACGTCAAGGCCCGCTCACTTTGTTCGGCTTAAAGCCTTGACATGTCCGTTTGCCGATTTTTTTCAGGAGGTTAAAATCGTCATGCCACTAAATAAAAATATCCATAAAGTAATGATAATCGGTTCGGGTCCTATCGTAATCGGACAAGCAGCAGAATTTGACTACGCAGGAAATCAGGCTTGCAAAGCGCTAAAATCGCTCGGACTCGAAGTCTGTCTTGTAAACTCAAATCCTGCAACTCTTATGACAGATCCACACATGGCAGATGAAATATACATCGAACCGCTTACCCTAAAAACGATTCAGCGCATCATCGAAAAAGAAAAACCTGATTCGCTGCTTTCAACTTTGGGTGGACAAACAGCCCTTACGCTTTCTATGGAACTTGCGAAATCAGGATTTTTGGAAAGCCACAATGTTCGCCTTTTAGGAGCAAATCCTTCGACAATCGATAAAGCAGAAGACAGACAGATGTTCAAAGATATGATGGAAAAAATCGGAGAACCCTGTATCCCATCAAAAGTAGTAACAAACTATCAGGATGCGATTGATTTTGTCCACAATGAGATTGGTCTACCGGCTATCATAAGGCCAGCCTTCACGCTGGGAGGAACAGGAGGCGGTATCTGCCACACCGAAAAAGAACTTGATGAAATCGTTCAAAACGGACTCCATCGTTCGCCAATTCATCAGATTCTGGTTGAAAAATGTATTTCAGGCTGGAAAGAAATCGAATTTGAAGTGATGCGGGATTCAAATTCTAACGTGATTACGGTTTGTTCTATGGAAAACGTGGATCCTGTCGGAGTTCATACGGGAGATTCTATCGTCGTAGCACCTACAGTAACGCTTGCAGATAAAGAATATCAGATGCTTCGAAGTGCTGCACTGAACATCATCAGTGAGCTTAAAATCGAAGGAGGCTGCAACTGCCAGTTTGCACTCAAACCAGACAGTTTCGAATATGCCGTAATCGAAGTCAATCCGCGTGTATCGCGCTCATCAGCACTTGCTTCAAAAGCTACCGGCTACCCTATCGCAAAAGTTGCAGCCCTTATCGCAGTTGGTTTTACATTGGATGAAATTCCGAACTTTGTCACAAAAAAAACAAAGGCTTGCTTTGAACCGGTTTTGGACTACGTCGTCGTAAAAATGCCTAAATTTCCATTCGATAAATTCGTTTACGGAAAAAGAAGTCTGGGAACACAGATGAAGGCTACTGGCGAAGTCATGGCAATCGGACAAAATTTCGAAGAGGCCCTTTTAAAAGCAGTTCGCGGAGCTGAACTTAAAACAAAAGACCTTTCGTTGCCAGCGTTCAAAGACGAAAGTGACAGAAATATCATCCTTGCAGTGGGCGAAAGTACGGATCGCAGAATTTTCGCAATCTACGAAGCATTGAAACGCCAAATCATGACTGTAGAAGATGTCCACGAAATTACACAGATAGACAGATGGTTTTTGTGGAAGATTGAAAAAATTGCTCGCCAAGGACTTAAATTCGAACCAAAATCATTCAAGATGGTCGATACCTGTGCAGGCGAATTTAATGCTGAAACACCGTATTTTTATTCAACAACCGAAGGCGAAAATGAAGCGGAACTTTTCCTGAAAGAACGCCGCGAAAGCACGCAGGGGGTATTTGCAACGAGCGAAGCGAGTTTCGAGCGAAACTCCCCCACCAAAGGTACCATCGTAGTTTTAGGATCTGGACCAATCCGAATTGGACAAGGAATCGAATTTGACTACGCTTCAGTTCAGTGCGTATGGGCCTTGAAAAAACTCGGTTACGAAGTTGCAATCATAAACAACAATCCGGAAACAGTTTCAACCGACTTTGACACAGCAGACAGACTTTACTTCGAACCTCTGACACCAGACGACGTGATGAACGTAATCAGGACTGAAAAACCTATCGGAGTCGTCGTAGCTTTCGGAGGTCAGACAGCCATCAATCTAACGAAATTTTTGAGCGAACAGGGAATCCAGATTTTTGGAACAAGTGCCGATGCAATTGACCTTGCCGAAGACAGGGAACGATTCGAAGAACTTTGTGATCGCCTTAAAATCGCCCGACCTCACGGAATGACGGTATTTACCGAAGTTGACGCCCTCGAAGCGGCTGCAAGAATTGGATATCCGGTTTTGCTCAGACCTAGCTACGTTTTGGGCGGCCAGAATATGATTATCGCACACACTAGCGCTGATGTAAAAGAATACATGGCAATCATCTTGAATCAGAAAATCGAAAATCCTGTCTTGATTGATAAATATATGGAAGGACTTGAACTTGAAGTTGACTGCATCTGCGACGGCGAAAATGTACTGATTCCGGGAATCATGCAGCACGTTGAAAGGACCGGAATTCACTCAGGTGACTCAATCGCAACATATCCTGATTGGGACATCAGCCCAGAAATGAGAGAAAAAATCATCCGACAGTCTACGGATTTAGCACTTGAACTTAAAACAAAAGGTATCGTAAACATTCAGTACCTGATTTATAAGGGAATTGACGGAAAAGAAGATCTTTATATTATCGAAGCAAACCCTCGTTCTAGCCGAACGGTTCCTTATATCAGTAAAGTTACAGGAGTCCCGATGGTTGAACTTGCAACCAGGGCCATGATGGGTGAAAAGATTTCGGACATGGGATTTGGAACAGGCCTTTACAGAAAACCTGATTATTTTGCAGTTAAAGTTCCGGTTTTCAGCTTTGAAAAACTCAATGATGTCGATACGGCTTTGGGACCTGAGATGAAATCCACAGGCGAAGTTTTAGGAATTGCAAAAACTAGGATTGAAGCCCTTTACAAAGGGATGATGGCAGCCAAAATTAAATTAATAAGACCTGAAGCTTCAGATAATAGCAATCCTAATAGCAGACCAGGTTTTTTGTTTTCCGTGAGAAAAACAGACTTGCCCGAACTTCCGTCCATTGCAAAAAAATTTCACGAACTTGGCTTTGCTCTTTACGGAACCGAAGGAAATGCCCACACGATTGCCGCATCTGGAATTCCTGTGACAAGAGTAAACAAGGTTCATGAAAACCATATCGATAACATCATGACACTGTTGGATTCTGGTAAAATCAGTTACGTTCTTTCGACATCTGCCAAGGGGCGAAATCCTGATGCAGAAAGCGTAAAGTTCAGGAGGCACGCCGTCGAAAAAGACATCGAATGTCTTACCGCAATTGATACAGCAAATGCCATTGCAGAGTGTCTGTTTTCGAACTTCACGGAAGATAACGTAAGCCTCGTCGATATCAAAACACTTTAGGACGCCAAAGAATTGGTGTTGCCCAAATATCTTCGCAAAGAGTCCGATGCAGAGCCTACAGGCCTACTTGACATCGGCAAGAGGTTTAACTAGAATCATATTTATTGATAAGCAAAGGCGCTTATTCGATTTGATGACAGAATTGTCATCGGATGGAATAGGCGCCTTTTTTTTGTTCATGGGGGATAATTATGGCTAAGTTTATCTTTGTAACAGGCGGTGTCGTTTCAGGACTGGGAAAAGGAATTACAGCGGCAAGTCTTGGCCGACTTTTGAAATGTAGAGGCTTAAAAGTTGCATCGCAAAAACTTGATCCATACATGAACGTAGATCCTGGCACGATGAGTCCTTTTCAGCACGGCGAAGTTTTCGTAACAGATGACGGAGCTGAAACAGACCTTGACCTCGGTCACTACGAAAGATTCATCGATGAAAATCTCACGCGCTATTCAAATCTTACAAGTGGCCGCGTTTACTGGAATGTCTTGAACAAGGAAAGACAGGGGGAATACCTTGGTCAAACAGTACAAATCATTCCTCACGTCACAAACGAAATCAAAGACTATATCATGAAGAATGCTGAAGTTAGCGGTGCCGATGTCTGCATCATTGAAATCGGGGGAACAACCGGTGACATTGAAAGCCAACCATTTTTGGAAGCCATCAGACAGCTCGCACTTGAAGTTGGCCGACGAAACTGCCTTTTTATTCACGTCTGTCTTGTTCCATACATCAGCGGATCCGATGAATTCAAATCAAAGCCAACTCAACATTCAGTAAAAGAACTTATGGGCGTAGGTATTCACCCTGACATCATTGTTTGCCGATGTGACAAAAACATTCCTGTTGAAATCCGAAAAAAGATTTCACTTTTCTGTAACGTAAGCGAAGACTGTGTAATCAACAATACGACCTGCAAAAGTCTCTACGAAGTTCCTCTTATGCTTCATGCACAAAATATGGACGATGTTACATGCCGAGAGTTAGGTTTTGGAAACAAAGCTGATTATCCAGAACTTGCATCTTGGTCAAAAATGGTCGAAAACATCCATAGCCGAAAAGGAAAAATCCAAGTTGCGCTTGTTGGAAAGTACGTTAAACTCCACGATTCGTATCTTTCGATTGTTGAATCACTTAACCACGCAAGTTTTGTTGTCGGAAAAAATGTCGATATAAAATGGGTCGACAGCGACGAAATAACAGATGAAACGGCGCCGAAAATTTTTGAAGACTGTGACGGAATCATTTTACCAGGAGGCTTTGGACAACGCGGAATCGAAGGCATGATTTGCGCCTGTCGATATGCAAGAACTACAAAGCTTCCTTATTTTGGAATCTGTTTGGGAATGCAGATTGCGGTAATTGAATTTGCCCGCTCTGTATTGGGCTTTAAAGACGCAAACAGTCGCGAATTTGACGAGCTTTGTGAACACTCCGTAATCGATTTGATGAAAAATCAGGAAGGCGTAATAAAAGGTGGAACGATGAGACTTGGAAACTATCCGTGTATCGTTAAACCAGGGACAATTCTTTCAAAAGCCTATAAGACATCAGATTCAGAAGGAAAAAACATCATCAACGAACGCCACAGACACCGCTACGAATTTAACAATGATTACCGCGAAAAAATGCAAAATGCTGGACTTATCATCAGTGGAACATCACCTGACGAAACTCTCGTTGAAGCTGTTGAAATCGAAGGCCAGTTTCACATTGGAGTTCAGTTCCATCCTGAATTCAAGAGCCGTCCAAACCATGCAGGTCCATTGTTCGTAGAATTCTTGAAAGCCTGTAAATCATAGTTTATACTTATAAAAAAGTTTAGGAGGAAATCCACATGTACACCAAGCAGGAAGTTTTGGACTTTATCAATGAAGAGGACGTAAAATTTATCCGTCTTGCTTTTTTCGACATCAGAGGAAAACAAAAAAACATATCGATTATGCCTTCTGAATTGCCAAGGGCCTTTGAAGACGGAATTCTTTTCGATGCTTCTGCCATCTACGGTTTTGAAAGTCCAGATGGATCTGATTTGTTTTTAGTGCCGGATCCTTCTACAATCATGATAATTCCATGGCGACCTTCAACAGGAAAAGTCGTCCGTATGTTTTGTAATATAAAAACGACTGATGGACAGCCTTACGCAAAAGACTGCAGGACTCTTTTACAAAATTCTGTTAAAACCTTACAAAAAGAATGCGGAATTTCAATGATGATAGGGCCGGAAGTTGAGTTTTATCTTTTTAAACTTGATGAAAACGGAGAACCGACGGAAGAACCGTTTGATCATGCAAGTTACATGGACATTGCCCCGGAAGATAGGGGTGAAAATATAAGACGAGAAATCTGCTTTACGCTTGAACAGATGGGAATCACCCCGGAAGCAAGCCATCACGAGGAAGGACCTGGACAAAATGAAATAGACTTCCGCTATTCTGATGCACTTACATCTGCTGACAACACATCAACTTTCAAATGGGTTGTATCAACAAAAGCTGCTGCAAACGGACTTTGGGCAACTTTCTCGCCAAAGCCAATTCAAAAGATGCCGGGAAACGGAATGCACATAAATATTTCCTACATCAATAATTCATCCAACAGCTCAAACAACTCTGAGTTACTGCCATATATTTTAGGCGGAATCTTGAAACACATGAGCGAAATGACATACTTTTTCAATCCTTCTAAAGAATCGTACGACAGGCTTGGAAGTTTTAAGTCTCCAAAATACATTTGTTGGGGCAAACACAACCGCTCCGTTTTGATTAGGGTTCCGATTGAAAACGGAAAAAATGGAACAAGATTAGAAATTCGTTCGCCAGACCCTTCATGCAACCCTTACATTTGTTTCAGCCTAATTATTCACGCCGCGTTGGATGGAATAAAAAACAAAATCGAGCCTCCAAAAGCAATTGAAGACAATCTTTTTGAAATAACCAGCGCCGAAGCTGCAAAATTTGGGCTATGCCAACTTCCTTCATGTTTGGAACAGGCAGAAGAAATTGCCAAAAGCAGCGATTTTATAAAATCAGTCCTAAAAGGCATAATATAAAATAGGATACTTTCAAATGGATACGGAAAGTCATAGCGTTTTGCTAGTTTCGAAAGACAAAAAAATTATATCTCAGATTTCAACTTTTCTTGTACCGCCGCTTTTTGAACTTAAAACTACATCTGATTTTAATGAGGCAAGAAGACTGGCAAATGAAAGGACATTCAACATCATCATTGTCGATTCAGGAGATGGCTACGAAACAGACTTTGCTATCAACGTTGCCGATTCATATTCTGCCATCATTTTGATGGTTCCTTCAGAACATTTCGACGAAATTTCATATCGAGTCGAAGGCTACGGAATTCTAACAATTACAAAGCCCTTTGAAGCCTTTTATTTTTACAACATAATGAAAATTGCAATAGCAGTCCGTTATAAAATTCAGATTTTGTCATCGCAAACAACAAAGCTCAAAGTGAAAATGGAAGAAATTCGGTTAGTTAACCGTGCAAAAATGCTTTTGATGCAACATCTAAAAATGACAGAACAAGAAGCACACCGTTATATCGAAAAAGAATCCATGGACAGAGGCCTCAAGCGAATTGCAATGGCCGAAAAAATTATAATTACTTACCAAAACTGATTTCACACAGGGTACACACCGCTAAAGCATCCTTCGCACCAGCCTTCTTTGCAAACGGATTCATTACAATCAAGGCAACTTTTCAAAGCTGAAATCATCCCTTTGCGACTAATAAAGGCAAGCGAATCAGCTCCGATTTCCTTTCTGATTTCTTCAAGTTCGTGAGTACTTGAAATCAACTCGTTTTTGCTCGGAGTATCAATTCCAAGATGGCATGGAAATTTTACCTGAGACGACGACACCTTGAAGTGGACCTCTTTGGCACCAGCGCGTCTCAAAATCTCTACAAGGCGCCGGCTTGTAGTTCCACGAACGATTGAGTCGTCAATCACGACAACCTTTTTCCCTTCAAGGTCGCTTTTTATCGCGTTGAGTTTTACGAAAACCATATCTTCACGCTCCTTTTGAGTCGGTGCGATAAAGGTTCTTCCTATGTATTTATTTTTTATAATGCCGGTAACGTAAGGGATTCCGCTTTCTTTTGCATAGCCCATCGCGGCTCCTATTCCACTATCAGGCACTCCGATTACTACATCGGCCCTTACAGTGCTTTCTTTCGCCAGTTCTTTTCCAAGCGCGTATCTAGCCTTTTGGACGGAAATGCCGTCAATCACAGAATCTGGCCGAGCAAAATAAACGTATTCGAAAATACAGGTTTCTTTCTTTTCATTGGCATACATAATCGATTTTATGCCATCTTGATTCACCACGACCATTTCGCCAGGTTCAATATCGCGGACAAAATCCCCGTTCACAGAATCAATCGCACAAGATTCGGAAGCAAAAATATAAGATATGTTGGGGGGCGTTCCCCCCTGCGCGCCCATTTCATTGGTCGCTACCCCCTGTGCGGGGGTTATGTCACAAGGTCGCTCAGGACCTATTTCGCCCCCCGCAACGCCCCCGTTTATTGTACCAAGGCAAAGCGGTCTGATTCCGTTTGGATCACGCACCGCAATAAGCATATTTTCCGTCATGATACAAAGAGCGAACGAGCCTTTTATAATGGAAGCAGTTTCTTTTACGGCCTCTACAAAGCGCATCTGCTTCTCTTCCTCGCTCGACTGCTCAAGGACGGTTCTTCCAAGGTGGCCGCCCTTTTCAATGTATTTTCGGACGATAAGTTTAAGGATAACTTCGCTATCGCTAGTCGAAGAAAACGTACTTCCGCAATCCTCAAGCATCTCCCTAAGTTCTGAATGGTTTACCAACTGACCATTATGGGCAAGTGCAATAGAACCGTTTTTGAATGAATTCAAGAACGGCTGGGCATTTTCTATCGTGCGGCCACCGGCTGTTGCGTAGCGAACATGGCCAAGCGCAATCGAACCTGAAAGCTTTTCGAAGTCTTGCATTTTGAACACTTCACTTACAAGCCCAATCCCTTTGTGCAGCCTAATTTGATTTTGTTTGCCTTCACAACTCTGACTTACGGCAATTCCGGCACTTTCCTGTCCCCTGTGCTGTAACGATGTCAGGGCAAAATATGACAAAACCGATGCATTTTCAGCTCCATAAATTCCAACAACGCCACATTCATCACGCAAACCCATTTTTCAGTCCTTATCTATCGGCATCAAAAGCCAAATATTCATCAATCTGGAGGGCACATTCACGCCCCTCGGCAATCGCCCAAACCACAAGGGACTGTCCTCGATGCATATCCCCACAAGCAAAAACCTTTTCTTTAGTCGTTGCAAAACCTGTCGGACTCGTTGAAAAAGATTTTGCAGGTTCCTGCGAATTTTGTATGACAGATTTTACGCATCCCCTTTCTCCAAGTTCCACGTCAAAAGCATTTGCAGTGTATTCTTCACAACCAACAAATCCAGCTGCTACCAAAAGAAGTTCACATGGAAGAATTTTTTCAGTTCCTTCTCGTTCAACAAGTTTTCGCACCCCATCGCCCATTTTAAATTCGACTTCCACAGTTTTCACTGCCGTAATGTGACCATCCCGACTGATAACTTCTTTTACAGTCGTTTCATAAATTCGTGGATCATGGCCGAATTTTGCAATTGATTCTTCAGCGCCGTAATCGACTTTCAAAACTTTTGGCCACTGAGGCCAAGGATTTGATGGACTTCGTTCAACTGGCGGGCAAGGCATCATTTCAATCTGCGTAACTGATGCACAACCTAACCTGATAGCAGTTCCGCAACAGTCGTTTCCTGTATCTCCGCCTCCAACGATTATTACATTTTTTCCTTCAAGTTCTATTCCGTAACGTTCTCGAAGCATCTGCGAAATCTGTCCGTTAGTCGGCTCCATATTGATTTGCTTTAAAGCGTCTCCCGTCGAAATTACGCACTTTGTTACAGATTTCAGAAAATCAACTGCAAACATCATTCCGCCTGAAGCGCCGTTATTTTCAGTATTCAGATTTTCTATTCCAGCAGCACTAAGACGCCTTGCTTTTTTCGCACCACAACAAAGTGCTACTGCATCGTATTCTGAATAAATGTGGTCAGCTGAAATTGAGCGTCCTACATCGGCGTTAAAAACAAACTCGACACCTTCTTCTTTCATCAAGTTGATTCGTCTTTCGATTATCGATTTTTCCAGTTTCATATTCGGAATACCATACATCAAAAGACCGCCTGCTTTATCTTCACGTTCGAAAACCGTTACGTCGTGACCTCGTCGATTCAGCCAGTCGGCAACGGCCAGGCCGCTAGGTCCTGCCCCGATTACCGCAACTTTTTTGCCACTTCGATGGGCTGGAACTTGAGGCTTCATGTAGCCACTTTCAAAAGCCTTCTCGATTATGAAAAGTTCATTGTCGTGAATCGTAACGGCTCCGTCGCCGCAGACAGGATTTCCGCAGTTACAGGCTTTTTCACAAAGGGCAGGACATACGCGGCCTGTAAATTCAGGAAAACTAGATGTCTTCAAAAGGCGCCAGGCTGCCATGTCAAATTGACCTTTGTACAACGCATCATTCCATTCAGGAATATAATTGTGAAGAGGACAGCCTGTAACCATTCCAGCAAGCTTAATTGCAGATTGGCACATCGGAACACCACAGTTCATACAGCGGGCAGCCTGCTCACGACGTTTTTCTTCATCAAGTTTAGGATGAAATTCCTTGAATGTAGCAATACGCTCAAGCGGAAGAATATTTCCGTTTTCAACTCTTTTATAATCCATAAATCCCGTTGGTTTTGCCATAAGTTTCTCCCTCGTATTAAAACTTCGCGTTAAGCCGTTACCTTTTTGAAAGCAGCCATGATTGCATCTTCATGTTCTACGCCATTTTGTTCCTGCTCAGCTATTTCATTCATTATCTTTAAATAATCGTTCGGAATAATTTTCTTGAATTTACCTTTCCAATTTTTCCAGTTTCCAAGAATTTCTTTGGCCCTCTGACTACCGGTTTCTTTTGCATGCTCTTCGATAAGTGAGCGAAGATTCTGTTCGTCCGTTATATCGCGGAGAGTCGTGTTTTTATCATCAAGATCGTACATTTTGACTAGCTCATGATTAAGCCGCTTGTAAAGATCATGATTTTCATCAAGGACATAAGCGATTCCGCCACTCATTCCTGCCGCAAAATTTCGACCGATTTTTCCAAGAATTACAGCACATCCTCCCGTCATGTATTCAAGACCGTGATCACCGCATCCTTCAATTACGGCTGTGACACCCGAATTTCGTACGCAGAATCGCTCTCCTGCGACGCCGTTGATAAAAGCTTTTCCGCTCGTTGCCCCGAAAAGAGCAACGTTTCCGATGATAATATTTTCATCAGCCTTGCCGCCAAAATCCTTAGCCTTTGTTACGGTAAGTTTTCCGCCGCTCAGCCCCTTTCCAAAATAGTCGTTTGCCTCGCCTTCAAGTTTCAAAGTTACACCCTTTGGAACGAAAGCTCCGAAACTCTGCCCTGCACCACCTTCACAACTGATGACATAAGAATCGTCGTTCAGTTTGCCCCTAAACTTATTCTGAATCTCACTTCCGAAAATAGTTCCGAACGTTCTGTCCGTAGACTGAATTTTCACAGCATTTATTTCCTTCTTTTTGTCGAGCATAGGAAGGAGGAATTTCAAATCGGCAGTCTTTTCAAGAGCGAAATCGTATGTATCGCGATTCTTCTTCCAATCCTCATCACAAAAAGCTATGAGTCGGCTCAAATCCAAAAGATTTGCCCTCTTGAATCCCTGCTTTTCTTTCATTTTGAGCAAATCACTTCTTCCGCACATTTCTTCAATGCTTCGAAGTCCAAGCTTTGCCATATATTCCCTAAGTTCCTGAGCGATGAACTTCATGAAATTTTCGACATATTCAGGTTTACCCGGAAAACGTTTTCTAAGTTTCTCGTTCTGTGTTGCAACTCCAAAAGGACATGTATCAAGATTACAAACCCTCATCATTGCACATCCCATCGTAATAAGAGGTGCCGTTGCAAAACCAAATTCTTCGGCCCCCAAAAGGCAGGCTATTGCAACATCTCGACCGCTCATCAGTTTTCCGTCAGTTTCTATTACTACCCGGCCACGTAAACCGTTTTGAACCAAAGTCTGATGCGCTTCCGAAAGTCCAAGTTCCCAGGGGAGTCCTGCATGATGAATTGAACTGATTGGAGCCGCACCCGTTCCACCGTCGTGTCCTGAAATCAAAATGACCTGAGAGCCAGCTTTTGCAACTCCCGCTGCAATCGTTCCGACCCCAGCTTCACTTACAAGCTTAACTGAAATTCGGGCTGATCGGTTTGCATTTTTCAAGTCGTAGATGAGCTGAGCCAAATCTTCAATTGAATAAATATCATGATGTGGAGGCGGTGAAATAAGACTTACGCCTGGAGTTGCAAGACGAGTCTGTGCAATCCATGGATAAACTTTTTTTCCAGGAAGATGTCCGCCCTCTCCAGGTTTTGCACCCTGAGCCATTTTTATCTGAATTTCTTTTGCACTCAAAAGATATTCTTCGGTTACACCAAATCTGCCTGATGCAACTTGTTTTATTGCACTATTGTACTCGCTTCCAAGACGTTCTGGTTTTTCGCCACCTTCACCTGAATTTGATTTTCCGTGCAAATGATTCATCGCTACGGCCATGCATTTATGAGCCTCTTCGCTGATAGAACCATACGACATCGCACCAGTTTTGAATCGCTGGACGATACTTTCAACGCTTTCAACTTCATCAATCGGGATTTCACCTTTCGAAGCAGAATAATTTAGATCAAGCATTGCTCGCAATGTGTGCGGTCTGTTCGTGTCGTCAACAAGATTTGTATATTCCTTGAATCTTTTATAGTCGCCGTTTCGAGTTGCTTCTTGAAGTGCAATGATAGTTTCAGGATTATAAAGATGATCTTCAGCATTCGGTCCTCGTCTGAATTTGTGATAACCGACACTATCCAAATGCGTATTTTCGGTAAGACCTCGCTCGTTCCATGCCTGTTTATGGTTATATATGATGTCTTCCTCGATTTCCTTAAGACCGATTCCTCCGACTCGGCTCACTGTGTTGGTAAAGTACTTTTCGATAACATTCTGTGCGATTCCAACTGCTTCAAAAATCTGGGCCGACTGATAGGACTGAATTGCACTGATTCCCATTTTTGCCGCAATTTTTACGATTCCGTTGATAAGGCCTTTATTGTAATCATCAATCGCAGTGTGATAGTCTTTGTCCAAAAGTTTTTGGTCGATAAGCTCTGCAATTCCTTCATGCGCAAGATATGGATTTACAGCTCGTGCGCCATAAGACAAGCACATAGCAGCCTGATGTACGTCACGAACTTCGGCACTTTCGAGAATAATCGAAATCTTGGTTCTTTTTTTTGTTCTTATAAGGTACTGTTCGACTGCACTGACTGCAAGCAAAGAAGGAATTGCCGCATGAGATTTGTCTACTCCACGGTCACTCAAAATTATGATGTTATATCCTTCCTTGTAAGAAGAATCAATTTGTTCAAAAAGCTTGTCTAGGGCACACTCAAGACATTTTCCGTCTGAACTTGCATTCAACTCTGCAACATCCATCAAAATAGAAAGAGTTTTAGCCCTAAGCCCTTCCTGGTTCAATGCCGCTATTTTTATAAGATCTGTTCCGGTAAGAATCGGATTATTGATTTCCAAAACTCGGCAATTTTTTCCCTTGATATTCAGCAAATCACCGTCGCTTCCGACATAGACGGTCGTATCTGTTACGATTTTTTCCCTCAGGCTATCAATTGGCGGATTAGTTACCTGTGCAAAAAGTTGCTTGAAATAACTGTAAAGACTCGGATGTTTATCCGACATGCAGGCAAGCGGCGTATCAACACCCATCGAAGCCGTAGGTTCACTTCCAGTTCTTGCCATCGGCAAAACCATCTCATTTAAATCTTCATAGTTCCATCCGAACGCCCTATAAAGATGATTTCGTTCTTCCAAAGTCGAAACTGGAATTTTTTTGTTCGGAATTTTGACATCAGCAAGATGGACAAGATTCTGATCAAGCCATTCTCCATACGGATACTGATTGGCGTATGTATTTTTTATTTCATCATCACTGATGAGCCTTTTTTGGACGGTATCAACGAGGAGCATTCTTCCAGGCATCAATCTTGATTTTTTAACTATTTGCGATTCTGGAATATCGAGAACACCAACTTCACTTGAAAGAACAAGCATATTATCTTTTGTAATGAAATATCGGCTCGGCCTAAGTCCATTTCGGTCTAAGGTTGCTCCCAAAATATCGCCGTCCGAATACAAAATTGCGGCAGGTCCGTCCCAGCTTTCCATCATGGTTGCCCAATAGTGATAAAAATCACGTTTTGACTCAGTCAAAGTATCATCATGCTTCCAAGGTTCTGGAATACATACCATTACGGCAAGAGGGAGCGGCATTCCGTTCATCACAAAATATTCTAGAGTATTATCAAGCATTGCTGAGTCAGAACCCGTTACGTCAACTTCGCCATTTCGAGCAATCATTCTGTCAACATTTCCTCGAATCGTATTGATTTCTCCGTTGTGGGCGATAAATCTGTTAGGATGTGCTCGCTGCCAACTAGGATTTGTATTCGTTGAAAATCGCGAGTGAACGATAGCAAGGCAGGATTCGTATTCATTGTCCTGCAAGTCATCATAAAAAGTACGAAGCTCATCCACCAAAAACATTCCTTTGTAAACGATTGTTCGGCTGGAAAGCGAGCATACGTAGGTTTTTTCCGCAACGCCTCCATCTGAGGCTTTTTCAAATTCGCGTCTTAAACTATAAAGTCGTCGGTCAAAATCCAATCCTTTTTCGCAGCTTTTTGGACGTTCGATAAAACCTTGCCAGATTTGCGGCATACAATCCCGCGCCTTTTTACCCAATACATCAGCATTTACAGGAACACATCTCCATCCCAAAAGATTCAATTGTGCCTCGGTACAACATTTTTCAAAGCGACTGATTTCACACTTTCTCATCTCTTCATCAGAAGGAAAGAAGAACATCCCGATACCATAGTCACGTTCATCCACGAGAGTTTTGCAAGCCTTTCCGCTACATGAAACTATCTGACCTTCCTTGCAAACACGTTCAAAAAATTTATGTGAGATTTGGAGCAAAATACCAACACCATCGCCTGTTTCGCCCGAGGCATCTTTTCCTGCCCTATGTTCTAGTTTTTCTACAATTTCCAATGCATTTTCAACAACATTATGGGATTTGATTCCATCAATGCTTACAACAGCACCGATTCCACAGTTATCGTGTTCAAAACTTGGTTCATAAAGTGTTCGTTCCATCATTAACCACCTATGATATTAGTTTATTTAGCAAAGTGCTTTTTAGTTTTGTTAAAATCCGCTTGAAAAAACAAAAGCCGCACGCACAGTTTGATTGCTGTACATGCGGCTCCTTTGCCGACTTTGAGATTTTCAAAACAAAAAAAGGCCGTAGATATAGCGTATATATCTACGACCTCTTTGCCGTATTTAGTTCATAATAGCGAATTTTTTTACAATAAGTCAAGACTATTCACCAATATATACAGGGCAAACGCATTGCGCATACTATTTCGCAAGCAAAACTGACATTTTTACCTAAATATGTAAACTTTTATTTCTTGACCGCTCCTGATTTCTGATTTACTATGTAAACAGATTTTGCATTTGTTGCACTTTTCAAACTTTTGATAAAATTTGGAGAAAAAATATGCCTGTTTTATCCGTAGAAAATCTATGCAAGACATACCCATCTTTTTCACTTAAAAACGTATCTTTTCAGATTGAAAAAGGCTCCATCATGGGATTTGTAGGCCGAAATGGCGCCGGAAAAACCACGACCCTAAAAAGCCTTTTGAATCTCGTCCATCCTGATAGCGGAACAATAAAATTTTTCGGACTTCCTCTCAATGAGAACGAAGATGAAATCAAGCAGAAAATTGGCTACGTCGTAAGCAGCGACGGCTATTATAAAAAGAACAAAATTTCACAAATCACAAAGATTACAAAGTCATTTTATGACAACTGGGATGAAGATGCATGGAATCACTATATTGAAGTTTTCAAGCTTGACCCAAAAAAAAGTCCGCAGCAACTTTCCGAAGGAATGAAAGTTAAATATTCGATTTCGCTCGCACTTTCCCACAAGGCGCAATTTTTGATTCTTGATGAACCTACGTCAGGGCTGGACCCGATTTCCCGAAATGAACTTTTGGATATCTTTTGTCAGCTACGCGATAAAGGCATTTCGATTCTATTTTCCAGCCATATAACAAGCGATCTTGATAAATGTGCAGACTGCATCACTTACATAAAAAATGGCGATATTTTGTATTCAGGCAAAACTTCCGACATCGGAATGAGTCTCGACGATTTTATGCTCAATAACGAAAAGGAGGAAATCCGTGTCTAAAACCCTAAAACTTCTGAACAAAGAAATAAAACTTTCATCTTCGCCTCTTTCATTTTTCTTTCTTGCATTTACACTGATGACCTTTATTCCAGGATATCCAATTCTGATAAGCCAGTTTTTTATATGTCTGGGTCTTTTTCAGACATTTCAGCGTGGCCGCGAAGCAAACGACATAATCTACACAGTTCTGCTGCCCGTTCCGAAAAAAGATGTCGTAAAAGCACGATATATTTTCGTCTTGTTTATTGAATCAATTGATTTCATCCTGATTACGATTTTCACTCTGATAAGAATGATTTTCCTTAAGGATTCAGCTCCTTATCCAACTAATGCCCTGATGAACGCAAATCTTTTTTACCTGGGGTTTTCGCTTTTGATATTAGCCTTATTCAATTCGGTCTTTGTTGCAGGATTTTTCAAAACAGGCTATTACTTTTCAAAACCATTCATCACATTCATCGTGCTTTCATTTCTTATCGTACTAGCATCTGAAATTTTGCATCACTTACCGAATATGCAGTTTTTGAGCTGCCGTGGATTTGAAAATCTTGGATTGCAACTGATTTTTCTTTTTTCAAGCCTCGCTATCTTTGTAGTCCTTACGATTTTAGGACAAGCGTACTCTCAAAAAAAATTCTGCAAGATTGATTTATAGGAGGAGTCATGTTCGGAGAAAATATGCTTCACCTAAGAAAAATGGCAGGGATTACCCAAGAAGAACTTGCCGAAAAAATTGGAGTTTCAAGACAGGCTTTGAGCAAATGGGAAAACGGAGAATGTACTCCAGATCTTGAAAATGCTGCTAATATAGCAAAGGTCCTGGATGCAAGCCTTGATGAACTTGTAAATTACGAACGTTCTGAATCAAAACTACCGATGCCACCAAAGGGAAAACACATGTTCGGTTTGGTGCAAGTTAGTGACAAAGGGCAAATTGTAATTCCCAAACGAGCAAGAAAAATCTTTGATATATCACCTGGCGATAAACTCATCGTGCTAGGCGATGAAGAACAAGGTCTGGCACTTCTAAAAGAAAAAAGTTTTATGGATTTTGTCCGTCAAGTTAATAGCTAGATTCTAATAGGCCTTGTCGTGTACACGTCGGTCGCTTTCGCGACCTTACCGAGTTTGCTCTGCAAACTCGCTGCTGAATCGTTAGTACGCATCATCATGTACTCCACTTATGGCACGTCCGCTCGGTTCGTCCATGTTTTTCCAGGCTTCGTCCCATTCAAGAGCTTTCGCCGTTGAACAGGCAACTCCCGCTTCGTGTGGAACGCATCGGGCCGCACTGTCGCTAGGAAAAAGTTCTGAATAAATTTCCCTGTAATAATATTCTTCTTTAGTTTTTGGCGGATTCACAGGGAAGCGGTTTTCCCTTCGAGCAAATTCTGCATCGCTGACTTTTTCTTCCGTAATTTTTTTTAACGTGTCGATCCAGTTGTAACCGACACCGTCACTGAACTGTTCCTTTTGTCTCCAGCAGATTTCTTGCGGAAGGATATCCTCAAAAGCTTTCCTCAAAATCCATTTTTCCATTCGCTGTCCGTTCGTTCCGCAATGCTCTGAATTTTTATCCAGGCGGATGCTCATTTTGTCCGTCGGATTCAGAGTCATCGCAATGTCGATAAAATCTTTGTCGAGGAATGGAACTCGGCCTTCGACGCCCCATGCCATAAGACTTTTGTTCGCCCTAAGGCAATCGTAAAGATGGAGTTTGCTCATCTTTCTGACCAGTTCTTCGTGAAATTCCTGTGCATTCGGCGCTTTGTGAAAATACAGATATCCGCCGAAAAGTTCATCGCTTCCTTCGCCTGAAAGCACCATTTTGATTCCCATTGATTTGATGACTCGTGCAAGAAGATACATCGGAGTCGAGGCACGCACCGTCGTAATGTCGTAAGTTTCGATGTGGTAGATTACGTCGGGTAGTGCGTCCAAGGCTTCCTGAATCGTGAAATGAACTTCGTGATGAACAGTCCCGATGTAGTCAGCCGCTTTTTGAGCTGCAACCAAGTCTGGGCTTCCCTCCAATCCGACTGCAAAAGAGTGTAGCTGAGGCCACCAGGCACTTTCCTTGCTGTCTGTTTCGATTCGTTTTTTGCTGTATTTTTGCGTGATGGCGGCAATTATGGAACTATCCAATCCGCCGCTCAAAAGAACACCGTAAGGAACGTCGCTCATAAGCTGTGCTTTAACCGCATTTTCCAATCCGTTTCTGACTTTTTCGATTATTGAAGGATTGACGACTTGTCCTTTGTCGTCGGTTGCTTTCGGCGCATTTTTAACAGAATCAAAGTTTTCCCAGTCACGATGATACCATTTGACCGGAGTTGCCACAGAGCAGGCGTTGCGGGCGGCGTGTGATCCGTCGTTCGCTTTGCGAACTAACGAGTTTTCTTGCGAAAACTCGCGGGCAGAGGGGGTAGCGGAAGCTCGATCGCTTTGCGAGAGAGCTGAAGCGAGGGGGAGACTTCCCCCGCCTGACCAAAGATAGCTTCCGTTCGGGAATTCTTCGATTGAAACGCAATTTCCCTCCAAAGCTTTCAGTTCGCTTGCAACATAGTATCGTCCCATTTTGTCCCAGCCCTGGTAAAGCGGAATTACTCCGATTTCGTCCCGTGCGATAAGGTAGGTGTCGTTTTCGCTGTCGTAAAGGGCGAAGGCAAAAATTCCTGAAAGTGTTTCTATCATTGAGGTAAAATCGCCTGATTCGCGGTATTTCTTGTATAACGGAATTATAACTTCGCAGTCGCTTCCTGTAAGAAAATTGTAGCTGTCTTTTAATTCATTTCTGATTTCTTTGTGATTGTAGATTTCTCCGTTTGCGGCAAGGATGATTTTTCCGTCCTCAGAAACAAGAGGTTGTTTTCCCGAAAGTGGGTCAACGATGCTCAATCGTTCATGGCTCAAAATCGCATTATTGCCTGTGTAGATTCCGCTCCAGTCTGGTCCGCGGTGGCGGATTTTTTTGCTCATTTCCAAAACCTGACTTCTAAGTTGTTCTCGAAGTCCCTCTGCAATCGGCTGACTGCCGCTGTTCAAATCAAATGCTCCAACGAATCCACACATAAAATTGCTCCTGTTATGAAAATGGCTTTGAGCGACATTTTACCCGCTCGAACAAAAAAAAGAGGCCGTAGACAGTGACTCTTATTAAGAATCATTATCTACGACCTCTTTGTCGCTTACTTTTCACATTATCATTAAATTTTATTATGATGTCAAGATAGGTGAATTTTTAATTTCGCTCGCACTGCTGTACCTTCCCGCGAAAATTGGACTTTTCTCACGCGATTTCGCATGCGCTCAAAGCGTTCGATAGCCCATTTTCGCTCACGGTGCCTCACCTTTTTTTCCATGCGCGCGCTGTCGGTAAAATTTATGAGCCAGATTCCGGCAGCAGTTGCGGATTGTGCGGTTCCCGATGGAAGCGGAAGTTTTTTTATTTCCTCCCATCCATCCTTGCTAAATGCATGGGAAGAAGAACCGCGGAATCGGGGTTTTCGTTCGCTTTCGCGAACTATCGAGTTTTCGCAATACGAAAACTCGCGGCATCTGCACTCACGGTGCTGCACCTTCCCGCGAAAATTGGACTTTTCTCACGCGATTTCGCATGCGCTCAAAGCGTTCGATAGCCCATTTTCGCTCACGGTGTCTCACCTTTTTTTCCATGCGCGCGCTGTCGGTAAGTATCTTTTTCATTCATCCTTGCAAAATGCATAGGAAGCAAAAATAATTGCAAAATTAAAATCATCGCTTGACAATTTTTTTTAGAAACGATATAAACAAACTATAAACGACAATGAGGTCGCAGGAATGGTGTTCTTGCGACCTTTTTATTTTTAAAACATATTCGGCAAAGACGTCGTATTTCTGGCTCTGATGTACACAGATCCAAAAATGCGACGTCTATTTTTATTTTAGGTGGTTTTTGTACCACAAATGGAGTGTAAAACTATGGACGAAGTAACTTCAATCTTTGGTGAAAATGTTTTTAACGAAACAGTAATGAAGGCTCGGCTGCCAAAGGAAACTTACAAGCAGCTGATGAAAACAATCGACGATGGCGAAAAACTTGACAAGAGTGTTGCCACTGTAGTTGCTAATGCAATGAAAGATTGGGCAATCGAAAAAGGTGCCACTCATTTTACGCACTGGTTTCAGCCGCTTACAGGAATTACAGCAGAAAAACACGACAGTTTTATCCAACCAATCGAAGGTGGCAAAGTAATAATGGAATTTTCCGGCAAGGAACTCGTTCAAGGAGAGCCGGATGCTTCAAGCTTCCCGAACGGAGGAATCCGAGCAACTTTTGAAGCAAGAGGATACACTGCCTGGGATCCGACTTCATACGCTTTCATCAAAGACGGCACATTGTGCATTCCAACGGCCTTCTGCTCGTACACCGGAGAAGCTCTCGATAAAAAAACCCCGCTTTTACGCTCAATGCAAGCAATTTCGAAAGAAGCCGTCAGAGTCCTCAAACTTTTTGATGGAAACGAAGACGTAACATCAGTAAAAACAACAGTCGGACCTGAGCAGGAATACTTTTTAGTTGACAAAGAGGTTTACGACAAACGCGAAGACCTCATATACACAGGACGAACATTGTTCGGTGCAAAAGCTCCAAAAGGTCAGGAACTTGAAGATCACTATTTTGGTATGATAAAACCTCGCGTTCAGGATTTTATGAAAGATTTGAACAAGGAACTTTGGAAACTCGGAATCCTTGCCAAGACGGAACACAACGAGGTCGCTCCTGCCCAGCACGAACTTGCACCTATTTTCAGCACAACAAACCTTGCCTGCGATCACAACCAGCTCACGATGGAACTCATGAGAAAGACAGCCGCAAAACACGGTATGGTTTGTCTTTTGCATGAAAAACCTTTTGCAGGCGTTAACGGAAGCGGTAAGCACAACAACTGGTCGATTTCGACTAACACAGGTAAGAACCTTCTTGACCCAGGTGCGACCCCGGAAAGCAACGCACAGTTCTTGCTCTTCTTGTGCGCCGTAATCAAAGCCGTTGACGAATACCAAGACTTGCTTCGAATTTCAGTCGCATCAGCCGGAAATGACCATCGTCTTGGAGCAAATGAAGCACCACCAGCCATCATCTCTATCTTCCTTGGAGATGAACTTTCCGCAATTTTGGACAGTATCGAAAAAGGAATTCCATACGGAAAGCACGAAAAAGAAAAAATGAAAATTGGCGTTACCGTTTTGCCTGAATTCAACAAAGATACAACGGATCGAAACAGGACATCACCTTTTGCATTTACAGGAAACAAATTTGAATTCCGAATGCTCGGCTCTAATGAATCAATTGCATGCGCAAACGTATTCTTGAATACAGCAGTAGCAGAAGAACTCAGTCAGTTTGCTGACGTACTTGAAAAGAGCAAGGATTTCAACGGCGACTTACACGAACTGATTCTCAAAACAATCAAAGAACACAAACGAATTATTTTCAACGGAAACGGATACGACGATTCCTGGGTAAAAGAAGCTGAAAAACGAGGCCTTTTGAACCTCCGCTCAACTCCAGAAGCTTTGCTCCACACTTTGGATGAGAAAAATGTCAAACTTTTCGAAAAATTCGGAGTTTACAGCAAGGTAGAACTAGAAAGCCGCAATGAAATCCACAATGAAAACTATTCAAAAATCATCAACATCGAAGCTGAAACGATGCTAGAAATGGCTAAAAAGGATATCTTGCCTTGTGCAAGCAAATTTGCATCAAAACTTGCCCAAACAATCAACTTGAAAAAATCTGCTTGCAGCGAATGTGACTGTAGTTACGAAGCTGAAATGCTCAAAAAGGTAAGCACAATCACAAGCTCAATATACGCAAAAACAAGTGCCCTTGAAAAAACTGTACTTGATGCCAGAATCCTTGCCGATAAGGGTGATTCAAGCAAAACTGCCCTCTTCTATCGGGAAAAAGTTTTTGCAGCAATGGGAGAACTCAGAGCCGTTGCTGATGAACTTGAAGTAATCACACCAAAAGAATTGTGGCCGTTCCCAAGTTACGGAGACTTGCTTTATAGCGTTCGCTAATCTTTTTTTCGTGGTAGTGTCGCTGCAAATGGAATTCCAAGAGCAAACGGCACTATCATCGAGAAAAATCTGTACAAAATGACGGCCGTTGCCGCAATGACTCCAAAATCTTGTGCAAAAAACAATGAAAAAAGATATTCCAGAGTTCCGACACCGGCTGGCATAAACATAGAACCGCTCAGCATGATAATCAGTCCCATCATTAAAAGACAATAGAAAACCGAACAGTCCATTCGACTTTTGAAAATCACCATCGGAATCGCATACCAGCAAATCATTTTTAAAATATCAATTAAAAATGTCAAAACTATGGCTTTTTTGTCCCTAACAAGTTCCTTTCCACAAGTATTAAAAGCAATTAATTTTTCAGAAAATTCTTCGGCCTTTTCAGGGTGCCTTTTAAGAATAAGGCGAATCAGTTTGATGAAAAAAGATGTTATTCGCTTGGAAACTGCAATCATTATCAAAACAGAAACAGTTAGAAGCGAAAGAATGCTACATACGATGATGAAAACCGAACGTTGATGAATTGTTTCAATGCCCCGACAATATAAAACAGCAAATGAAAGAAGGCCCAAAAAAGTTACGACAGTTTTGTGGACAGCGTACTGAATCATCATGACACCAGTTCCTCGTTCTGCCTTAACGCCTTGAGTTGAAAGAAAATAGACTTCTGCAACACCTGAGCCGGATCCCAGCGTTATCAGTTTATAAAAAGAACAGAACATCGCGCTTTTTTGAGCAGCCCAAAAGGAAACTCCAGAAAAAGTCTGTGTTGCAAGTCCATCAAAAAATACATATCCGAATGAAAAAAGGAAACATAGTAAAATGGGAACAAGTCTCATGTTTGAAATTTCACTAAAAGCATTGATGATGAGTTCTTTTTTCCAAAAGAAAACTATCACTATAAGAACAAGAACAAGAAGCCAACTTATGATATTTTTAATTGTGTTTTTTTTCATGTACAATTAAATCTAAATAAAATCCATAATTTCGGCAATATTTTTTTATTTACCCCGTTGACAATATTTTTTGCTTAGGCTATAAAGAGAATATCAAAGACAAAGGCGTCATAGATTTATTTCTGTGACGCCTTTCTTATTTTACGGCGGCGATGGTGTCGGGCATTTGTGCACAGTGCTTGAAATCATCGTCGCTTTTTTATTTTGGGGGTATTTTATGGAAGGTGCTATCACACTCGAAAAAGTCAGTGAAATTGCACACGCCGCCGCAGGTTCTGAGGCATACGCAATTTGGTTTCTTATCGGTGCAGCTCTCGTATTCTTCATGCAGTGCGGCTTTGCAATGGTTGAAACAGGATTTACACGGGCAAAAAATGCAGGAAACATCATCATGAAAAACCTGATGGATTTCTGTATCGGAACTCCAATGTTTATGCTCATCGGATTCTCTTTGATGATGAGCGAGAACTATGTTTTTGGCGTAATTGGTTTGCCAAGTTTCCAGCTTTTTACAAATTTTGCAGACCTTGATTGGTCAAGTTTCGTATTCAACTTGGTTTTCTGTGCCACAGCTGCGACAATCGTTTCTGGAGCAATGGCAGAAAGAACAAAATTCAGTGCATACTGTATCTATTCAGCTGTAATTTCAGCAATCGTTTATCCAATAGAAGCCGGATGGGTTTGGAACAGCCAAGGATGGCTTGTAAAACTCGGTTTTGTAGACTTCGCAGGAGGTGCTGCAATCCACTCAGTTGGCGGCGTTGCAGCCTTAATTGGCGCAATTTTCCTTGGTCCACGAATCGGAAAATACGATTTTGACAAAAACGGCAAGGTAACAAAAGTTCACGCAATTCCAGGTCACTCTTTGACACTGGGTGCACTCGGAACTTTCATTCTGTGGTTTGGCTGGTACGGATTCAACGGAGCTGCTTGTACACAAATGGGCGGAATCGGAGGATTGGCTGCAGTTTTCACGACGACAACAATCGCACCTGCAGTTGCAGCCGTTACAACGATGATTTTTACCTGGATAAAGAACAAAAAACCTGATGTTTCAATGACCTTGAACGCATCTTTGGCAGGTCTTGTTGCCATAACTCCAACTTGTGCAACAGTTGATGCAATCGGAGCTACGGTAATCGGTATAGTTGCAGGAATCCTTGTAGTAGTCGTTATCGAATTGTTGGATATTAAACTCCATATTGATGACCCAGTAGGTGCTGTCGGAGTTCACTTGGCAAACGGAATTTGGGGAACAATCTCAGACGGCCTTTTCAATGTTGATTGCGGACTTTTCTACGGCGGCGGCTTCAAGCACCTTGGTGTTCAGTGCCTCGGTGAGTTCACAATCATCGCTTGGACGGCTGCTTGTATGACACTTGTCTTTTTCTGCATCAAGAAGTTTCACGGACTTAGAGCAAGTCGTGAAGAAGAAATTGTCGGTTTGGACAAACTTGAACACGGAATTGATTCTGCTTACGGCGGATTCATCATGGCACCACAGGTTATGACAAGTGGAGATGCCGGAATCGGAGGACTTGCAGCCGTCGCAGGAACGACACTGTCAGGCTCAGTACCTGTTGAAAAAGCTATTCCTGTAACAAAAGGTACAATACGACCTGATGCAAAGTTCCATATGGTTACTATCATTACAAGGCCAAGCAAATTCAATGAATTGAAATCGGCCATGAACGACATCAACGTAACGGGTATGACTTTGACAAATGTACTCGGATGTGGCGTACAACATGGAAACGTCATAAAATATCGTGGTGTTGAAATGGATATGACCTTACTTCCAAAAATCAAGGTCGATATCGTAGTGAGCGAAGTCCCTGTTGATTTGGTAATAACTGCTGCAAAAGAGGTTCTTTACACAGGCAATATTGGTGACGGAAAAATCTTCGTATACGACGTAGATAATGTTGTAAAAGTTCGAACTGGCGAAGAAGGTTACGAAGCTTTGCAGGATTAATTTGGCGTATAAAAAATAGGCTGCCTTTCCAGAGAGGCAGCCTTTCTATCTATCCATCCATCCTTGCTAAACGCATGGGAGGGAAAAAACCACGCGGAATCGGGGTTTTCGTTCGCTTTCGCGAACTATCGAGTTTTCGCAATACGAAAACTCGCGCTGCTGCACCTTCCCGCGAAAATTGGTCTTTTCTCACGCGATTTCGCATGCGCTCAAAGCGTTCGATAGCCCATTTTCGCTCACGGTACCTCTTTCCGTGCGCGCGCTGTCGAGAAAATTTATGAGCCAGACCCCGTCAGCAGTTGCGGATTGTGCAGTTCCCGATGGAAGCGGAAGTTTTTTATTTCAACTTTTATTTGAGCATATTTTTGAGAAGAGCATCAGTAGCATCAAGTTCTTTTTGCTCTTCTGATTTTTCGGCATTCAAGGTTGACACGTTCTTGTACTTGTTTGCCAAAGTTTCTTCATCACGTTCAGGAATAGTTCCGATTTCACACATCGTGCTGAATTGGTCTCCAACAGCCTGTTGCAATTTTTGACTTTCAAGATCCTTCATTACAGAAAGCATATAAGCCTGAACCAAAGATTTCCATGCTGTTTCGGGCATAGTATAAACCGTTACGTAAACATATTTAGTAACAGGCTTTTTTGTAACAGGATCTCGTTCAAGAGTCTTCCACCAAAAATCAGTTTCATATTTTAACTGGGCAACCTGAACCTGAGTATTCGTAGCAACCTGATCAATAATGCCAAGTTCTTCTTTGCTTATATCAGATGTCTCGCTCAAATTAGTAACGATATTCATTTTGAGTTCGTTAGCAATTGCTGATGCAAGGCTCAATTCCGATTTGGTTTTCGCACTGTTGAGAGTATAACCTGTTCCTCGTCCGATTCGAACTACAGAATCACTTCTGATTCCATAGTCACGTCTAAAAACGCTGTCACGTCCGCGCAAAAGTTGCATTACCCAAGCCGGTTTCTCCTCTTCGCCAAGAGCCTTGTCTTTCCAGTCAGAATTGACAACCGTCGTTTCTGCCTGAATTTTCTTTGCAAAACAGAAAGGCATTGCTAAAGTCAAAATCATAAGTCCAATAGAAACTGCTTTTACTCTTTTCATATCTATCATATTTTTGTGTCTCCGTAAAAAAATTAAAGTCCAACTTTTGCGCTAAAATCTTTAGGCATTCCAGCCTTAATTTCATTTGCAACTTTCGGATAGCCCCTTCTGCGAGCTTCTTCGAATGAAGTAATAGAAACTGTTTTCTGTGATTTTAATTCATAAGAATAAACCGTTCTTCCGTCTTTATTCACAAGATTTATTACAACCGATGGAAAAATCGCATACGCTGAATAGTCATCAGAATTCTGCTGAACTCCGTTATCAGAAATCTTAACATTAAGATTATAAACACCGGAATTGCGATCTACAGTAAAGCCCATTTGATTAAAAATATCAGAAATCGCCGTAGAAATAATGTTTCCATAATCGCCGCTAACTGTCATTTTCATAGTGCTATTCTGTGTTTTCTGCTGAATTACAGAAGGAATCGCCATTATTTTTTCACGATCCGAACGATAATTCATTTCGATATCAGGATTTATAGCATAGGCATCCGAAAGCTTTTCCAAAAATTTTGAACCTGCAATTGCGGCACTTTTGTAGTAAGCACAACTCAAAATATCATCAGTTTCAGCAAGTGCCTTATCGTATGAAGAATAAAAAACAGTTTTTGCATCTTCAATCTGAGGTTTCATTCGGCGCATTGCATTCTGAATGTCGATATAAACTACGCAATAATATCGCTTTGCCTTTTTATCAAGATAAACTTCAGAATATTCAAGTCCGATCAAATCAACCTTGCTTTCTACGGATGTAGCAGCTGAAGTCGTCGTATCTTCGGTAACGTTTACTTCTCCTGTGGATGTAACGCTTTCCATTGTCCTTGTTTCAGTTGCACGTCGGTCACTGATAGTGGCACTGATGTTGCTTGCAATTTTAGAAAGGCCATCGGCTTTGGCAGCTTCTTCGGTATTGCCCTCTCCCCTGAAAGCCATAAAATCATTACGCGGAAAAACCGTATAAAGAGTATTTCCTGGTCCAAACCAGCTTGGTTCCTTAGTCGTTGGCTTTGCAAAACAAGCCGATAAAATCATCATTAAAAAAAACAGTCTAACTATATTTTTTTTCACTTAACACTCCCATAAAAAGTCAATGCGGAAATTTCAATTTCAACATCGACTTTTTAGCGCACATTCGCAATGAAATGAGAATGTGCAATATATAAGGCAGTTTGCAACGCAAACTGGCAAGATAAAAACTGACGCCATTTTAGGAA
>JAQYSN010000011.1 GCA_028725265.1 Spirochaetales bacterium
TAGACCTCATTTTTTACAATTAATTATATATTAAAAAAAGAATATTTTCAATAAGATTTTATAACAATATGTTCAATTTGTTGTTAAAAATTACAATTTTTGCATAAAAAATTTTTTCACACTTTAATAATTTATTGCCAAAAGGTGCAAAAAAGAATATAATGTTAAGTATGGAAAACACAAGAAAGTGCAATTACATTTCTAATAAGTTTGGCATAGACAACATTAAAAAAGATAAAGCCGCTATTTTAGCAGCTGGCGGTGCGCTTGCAGGGTTTGGATTGTTGGAAAGCCGAAAGGAATTGGTGTTTAAAGAATATTATGACACACCAGACTTTTTCTTTTCCGAAAATGGCGGAATGGTCAAAAACTTAAAATATCATGGTATGGTCGGTTATAACTACAATTCGGATATTACGATAGTAATCGATTTTGGCACAGATATCGATAAATATTCTGTTCAGGTTGAGGAAGCTGTTCGACAGATTGCCAAAAACATGGATTCAGCATCGACTCTCACGATTATTTCATCTGGAGAAATTCCGACTATTGAGTATTCAGGAAGTGGAACTGGGTGCGAAAAATTTTCTTTTTCTCGCTTGAACGCAAAAAAAAGTTCAGAATCATTCCTGGAACTTTCACTTAGGCTTGCGGCCAATAACATGATTTCTACGTCGTCTAAAAAGGGAATCATCCTTTTGACCGATGGAAATGTCGATGAAAACAGCTTTACAAAATATCCGCTTGCTGATGTATGCTCGTATCTTTCAAACAACGATATCAATTTTTCTGCCGTTCTCTTATCGGACATGGCTCCTGATTATCAGATTGATTATCTTGAATCACACTTGAAGGGAAAGACTTATTATCTTTATCAGAGCGAAGGAATTTCCTCGATTGTTTCGGACTTCAATTCGATTAATGATGGCATTTACAGATTTTCATTTACGTCTGTAATGAATGCCGAATACGGAAGATCTTTCTTACCTGTTGAAGTTGAAGTATATCTGCATAATCGTTCTGGAAAAGATATTTCAGGTTATTTTGCGCCTCTTGATTAACTTTTTTGCTAAAATTTTAGGTTTCCAACCAAGGATGCATAGTTGTTCCAGCCGAATTTATCTTCAGCAATGATGAAATCCGACTGGACTTCAAACTTTAAACTTGTATATTTTCCAATCTTGACGGTAAGACTATGTTCTGCTCCGATTGTCTGAGTTATGTCTTCGTCGCAACTGATTCCGTATTTTATATAGTTTGACCTTTCAAGATTCGGTTTGTATGAGGCAAGTTGCTTTTTGAAACATATTTTTACGAGGTCCGTCAAAGGCGATTTTTTACCTTTTCTGGTGTATGAAACTTTTGTTTTTGCATTCCATAATTCATCTTCATAGTATTGAAACTCGGTTAGGAATTTAAGATAGTCAGTTTTTGTTATGAAAAATGACTGCTTTAGAATTCCAGAAAGGGTCCATTGTGCAAGAGAGTTCTCGACTTGGGAATATAAAAATCCAAAATCAATTGATGATGCGAATTCATCCTGCTTATACCATTTGAATGTTTTTGCTCTGCTAGCAGAACCGAAAAGATTAAGGCTTGCAGAAGAAAGAGAGAAATTGTATTGAGTATATTCTGAATATACGTTTGCGCTATCAAGGCTTGTGTAATGATCGGCTGAAAAGGTAAAGGCCGATGGAAGAATAAGATCATACCAGGCACTGAATAATTTTCTCTTGTAGTTTAGCGAATAAATCTCATCTTGAGTTTTTAGGGCAGGGGATGAGCCCTGAAATGCAAAGAAGTTCAGTATGTCTTTTCCGTAATTCGTGCTTTCGGCATTTTCTTGTGTGGAAGAATCTTTGAACGTAAAGCCAAGCGTAAAGTTGTTGTCCAAAAAGGAAAAAGGTATTTCTGCTTTATATTCGTTTGATCCCTTGTTTTTGGCAGAAGTCGTATTCGTATAGATATTTTTTCCCGTGTATGTAAAGACCGGTTTTAAGTTTATTTCGGATATGGAAAAACTTTGTTTGGTGTAAAGGACTTGATTTCTTTTTATGGCATCGTCAAAGCCAGATGAAAACTGGTCTGTTGAAGAATCGTACCACTGTGTGAAATAGTCTGTTGTGGAAAATGCATTTTTTTTGTACTGATTTGCCTGATACTTTATATCGTTTATCCAGCTGAAGTTTTTCGTACTGACTTTACTTGCAAGGTTTCCCTCGTAAGATTGGTTCGTGTAGGCCTGATCGTTGGAAGTTGTCGTTCGAAAATCAATCTTGAAATATGGATTTTTCGCATCTGAAGAAGGATATAAAAAAGATAGGTAATCGGTTTTGCTGCTTTGTTCGGAATCCTGCGAATAATAAAAGGTTTCTTCGAATTGGACGTATTTGAAAGGCAAAACTTTTTCATCACTTTTTATAGAGTGGCTTGCGTTATATGTAAAACCTTCCAAAAGGCTTTCCTCTGAAAAACTTGTACTGGCATCAGTTTGGAACTTTACTCCAAGAACTGAAATTCCAGCATTGACTTCGCCATCAAAAAAGGCACTATTTTTTTTTGTTCCGATTCCGCCAGTTGTTTTAGACGAAAGGCTCAGGTCTGAAAAAACAGGAATTTTTTCTGAACCTACAAGGATGCCTTTCTTTTCATATTTTACGTATAGTTCATCGCTTCCTGTAAGAGTTGGTGATGTGCCACTTAAAAAGATTTCGTCTAGGATTATTGCTCCGTATACTGTTTGTGCTCGTGTGATTGGATTTGACTCATCTTCAATAAACGTGATTTTAAGAAGTGATATTTGTTCGCTTTTATCGACGGTGGCTGAAATTAACGTTTTTTCTCCATCGATGTAGAGAGTTTTTTCCTTGAGATTTACTGATGCTATGTGATTATCGCTGTCTAAGTTTGAAATAATTGAATACGGAATTTCGAATGAAACTGCAGATTCAAATTCAAATTTTATGGATGAACAACGTCTTGAACTTGGAATAGAAAATTCAATGTTAAGATTTTCATAATCTTTTATGTCAACTTGCTCAAAATGGCGATAAAAACTGATATCTTCAAATTCTTTACCTGCGGACTTTTCCCAAATTAATTGAGTTTCGTAATTTGCAGCAGAATCGTTAAAAAGGATGCTTTCTTTGCTCTGAGTGTGATTCGAAATTTGAGTGAAGACGTTTGTTTTGAGCGATGAATCACTTGCAAAGCCGGCATTTGGAATTTCCAAATTGTAAATGCGGAAGGAGGCGCTTATATTTTTTGAAAAATCGCTGATATTCTGGACCACGATGATTCGTGCATCATAATTTGAACAAAGTCTGCTTTTATCCACGTCCGAAAGTTCAATCTCAACTTTCTGCCATGAGCCGTTTTTGCTTGTGTCAGTTATGAAACTGGATAGTATTTGCTCAGAATCTTCGTCACTTTCGCTTTTTTTGGAAATTTTCCAAGTTGGAATTAGTTTTGTGTATTCGTAGACTTCAGAATCATAGTCCGTTCCTAGCTGAAGATAAATGTCGTAATTTTGTCCTGAATTTTCACTCGTTGTGCTATATGAATCTTGCTTGAGGTAAAAACTTATGACATCAGCGCCTTGTAAAAGAGAACCTGCACTTCCAAGGTTTATGTTATAACTGAACCATGTGTAATAGCTGTCGTTTTGTGCTTGGTTTATAGTTTCCCACGAGATTGATGAAACTGTGGCTGAAACTTCTTCATCGTAAACTGATGAAAGTGTCATTTCAGTTTGCTTTTCGCTTGTGCTTAGAATTGGGAACGAAGCCGAAGATTTTGAATTTAGCTCCGGTATGAAAGAGTTGTCAGTCAGTTCGAAACGAGATGATGTGAGACTGATTTTTGTCACGTCATTTTCGGAAAAGCCAAGTATTCTGTAAAGTCCTGTTGAGTTTTCGATTCCAAGCGTTCCTGTAAGAGTGTCCTTTATCCTAAGTTCATCGTGATTCCAGTCAAGAACGGAAGTAGAACTGACAAAGCCGGGATAGGAAAGCGAAGATGTTGCAAAAGTTGTTTGCCAGGGGGCATTCCATCTTGAAGAAATGCTTGTCAAAAAATTAAGTTCATCGGTAATTACGTACTTAAAACCTGCAAGGGCTGTAATCATTCCTGAATCACTTAGAGCTTCTGATTCCTGCCATACGACGTATATTTTTTCTGTTGAAGAAGGCGGATTGACGAATTTTAGACATCCCGTTTCTTCAATGAATTGCACGGTTGAATCAAGGCTGTTGTTTCTGTAAACTCTGACGCTTCCAGGCACGGCATCCGTCGATATGAAATAGGATGTGTTTGTCGAATTTTGTTTTTCCACAAGGATGAGGTTGTTTTCGCGTTGACTTTGATTTTTTGCATAGTCGTCGCTAGCTAGGTAAAATTCGCTTAGAATGTCTGCAAAAGGGAACCTTGAAGCAATTTCATCCGTAGAATCATATTTGTAGATTCTTGCAGTGTTATTATATTGCGATGATGTTATGCCGAGCGTTACGTTTTCCGATTCATCATTTTCTATAATCGTCACTCCATATTCGTTTGAAACTACGTCCGATGAAATAGACTTGATGTAAACTTGCGATGTTTCTGATGATGCAAGTTGATAGATTGAGGCGTTGTAAAAAGGAGAAAAATATTGATTCTGAATAATAAGGGCTTCTGTGCTTTCGGAGTTTTCTGAAATTGACGTAAAAAGTTCCTGACAGTTTGATGAACATCCCATATAGGATAAAATAGAATCGATTTCTTTCTTTGAATTTGATGAAAAAAACGAATCGGTTTCAGAAACAAGTTTTGTAACTTCAGAATGAGTTTCCGTTGATGATGTGTAAAAAGAAACGAGAATTGTATTTGAGTAGATTTTGCCAAGATCTATTTCACCCGTGATTCCGCTTACAGTGTATTCGCTTGTTGTAAGTTTTTTGTAGTGCCGGCCTTCTGAATCTGAATATGCTCCTGAACTGTATTCTATATAGACAGCTTTTATGTTTTTTGCTAGAACGGGCGGAAGATAAAAAAAACGGCCTTTAATCCAGTCGTAAAGTTGAATTTCATTATCTTGTATTTCGCTCGTTCCATAAAAGGTCTTTGTTTTTGTGGTTACTTCGTCATATCTTAAAAGAAAATCGGCCTGCCATTTTTCTCCTGCAAATTGGGCACTCAAACCTGGTGAGTTTGCACCACCACCTGACAAATTCGAAAGACTGTAATCGTCTGGAAACTCAATCTTGCTGTTTCCAATTCTAACGCTACGAACTATCGAATCATTGCCATCTTGTGCCTTGTATCCTGCTGCAATGCCGTTTTTTGCAAAACCGTCGGAAAAAGTTGCTTCAAAAAACCACGTGTTGTTCAGCATAAAGTTAACGAGAATATCAACTTCTTGAGAAAATAAAATCGGATTATAGCTTATGTTTTTTGTTCCATCTTTATAAAAAGTCAGATTCAGGTTGGAACTAAGTGTCATTTTCCAAAAACCTTCAGCAAAAAAAATCAGGTTATTGTCACCGATTTTATAATCGAAAATAGAGGTCTTTGTCATAAGGTTATCTTTTTTGGATTCAGGATTTTCGCTCAGAGATTCAGCGGTGACAGAACTTTCTGTTGTAACAGGATTTTCATCAGCCTTTAGCCGTGCCGGAGTTATCAAATTTATCAACAGAAAAAAAACTATCGATAAAAGACCTGCTTTTTGTATCTTGATTTTCGGATTTTTCTTTTTTATTTCACTAATAGCCTGTTCAAGTTTGTGGCGTTTGTTTTCGCCAAAGTCAAATAATTCTCCTTGGATATCTTCTGTTCCTTGTGCAAGATTGTGGAGTCCAAGTCCCAAAAGTCTGATGCCTTTTCCCTTTTCATATTTTTTTTCGAAAAGCTTTTTTGCACATTCGAACAGGTTTTCAATGGATTTTATGCTGGTGCCGTAAGTTTGCTGAACTGTGCAGGTTGAAAAGTCTTCATATCTGATTTTGAGGCAGACCGTTCTTGAGCTACAGTTGTTTCCGAGCATTCTAAAAATGCAGTTTGAACTCATTTCCAAAAGTATTGAGTTTATGGCTTCTGTGTCACTGATATCAAACTCAAAAGTTCGCTCTTCGCTCAGAGACTTATTTTGTGCTTCTTCTCCAAAATCGCCAGTATATTCGCCACGAACGGCCTTGTAAAGAAATGTGCCTGAACTTTCTCCGAACAAGTCCTTTAGGAGACTTTCGCTTGCGTTGAAGATTTCTTTTGTCGTAAAAAAGCCTTTTTTATTCAGTTTTTCCCGAGTTTTACTTCCAACTCCCCAAACTTTATCAAGCGGAAGTGATAGCATGAAATCTTTTTCTTTCCCTTCTGGAACCATGAAAAGTCCGTCTGGCTTATTCATTCCCGAGCAGATTTTTGCAATATACATCGTGGAGGCAATTCCTACAGAAACCGTAAGACCAGTCTTTTCTAAAATTTCAGCCTTAAGTTTTTTCGCTGCATCCTCGCTTTTTCCAAAAAGCTTTTCTGTTCCGCTCATATCCAGAAATGCTTCATCTATTGAAATCTGAATTACCGTCGGAGAATAAGAATCAAAAATTTTCATTACCTGACAGGATTTTTCATGATAAAGAGAATGGTTTCCTCTAAGAAACACACCATTTGGGCAAAGTCGGTAGGCTTCTGCGATGGGCATGGCTGAATGAACCCCATATTTTCTTGCTTCATAGGAACAAGTCGAAACTACGCTTCTCCTGTCTCCAGGTAATCCGCCGACAATAACGGGTTTTCCTTTTAGTGAAGGATTTTCCAGTTGTTCAACGGAAGCAAAAAAGGCATCCAAATCTACGTGAAAATAACATGTCTTAAATTTATCACTTTGACTTTCCATTGTTTACGAAACCTTTTATCTGGAAATTCAAGCTATTTTGGCTGATATTTTCAATTTCATCAGGATATTGATAATAGATTATTTCAAAATCCAGGTCGCTTATGATTTTTGCAGACATTTCAAGATTTAGCGAGGCCGGAGGATTTTCTTCAAAATAAAAAATTGCAGTATTTTTTTCAGTGAATGAGTCGAATGGGTAGTTCGAGTCATAAATAGGAAGCAATGAATTAGACCTTACTTTGACGATGTAGCGTGCGACGTTTTCATCCGCCATGATTTTTAAACTGATGTTTTGGCGGTCAAATGTAAGGTTCTGTGTTGATGAAATGCTCAAGTGTTCTGATTTTTTTCCGTTGACTGTTTCAGTTTTAGTGATTTTAGTTTCGTGATAGCCATTTTTGAAATATTTCGTGACGATATTGAAAACTGGCGTTAAAAACATAATGGCAGTAAAAACTGAAATGGTTATTATTAGGGTTTTTATCAAATGCTTGTATTCAGTTATCTTGTGGTTTTTATAAAGATCCGAAAGTGAACGGAATCTGATTATCATGAAAATGTATGGACAAGCAAGGATCGAAAACATAACGTTATCAAAGACTGAAGCATCTGTGTAAAATGCGTATATTTGCGTAGAAATGCTTTTGTCTACTATCAAAAGTGGAATAAAAATTATCAGCGAAAGTATGAAGCAAGCTATTTGAATGCTTTTCTTAATGCTCTTCCATGAAATAATGGCAATAAGATAAGTTATTGTGAAATACGGCAAAAATGAAAGGTCGTACAGTGAGAAAATCAGGATGTTGAGAAAGGAACTTAGGTTAAGATAAAAGCCGTAAATGTAGCTTGTTTGTGGTAAAGAAACAAAAAATCGAAGGTTTGCAAGGATGCAGTAAAACGATACTGTCATAAGGCACTTCAGTGCAAATGTGGAAATCGGGATATTCTGCCAGTTTGGAAGCAACGAGGTTACAAGTTCCTGTGAAACCGAAAGAGAGACAAAGGTGAAAATAAAGATGGCGAAAGGCATAAAAAAAGTTCGCCTTAAATCATCAGAGCGAGAAAATGCGTATTTTCCGAGCAGAAATGAAAAACAAAGAAGAAAGAGACTTATAACTATATCCGTTGAAAGAATTATAAAAAGCACCTTTTGGTACAAAAAGAATGGATGGGAAAAAAGAGATATGACAAAGTATTGTGAATCCCATTCTTCATCATGAAAGATGTCAAAGTTGTTGATGAAATACAAAGATGCGTCAAAAGATTCGTTGTGGGAACTCAAATGAACAGCCGGAATTTCGTTTTTAAGCAGATACTCAAGAATCGGATTGCTTTTTGCAGCTCCAATTCTGGAAAATCCAAGGCTAGCGTTTTCCATGGAAAGTTTTGCGTTTGACTTTGCACAACTTTCTAGAATGTTTTTTAGAAAGGATGGTGGGGCTGCACTATTTTTTGATGCATAGGAAATCCTGTTTTTATCGTAATCAGAAATAATTATTGCATTGAGATCTTTTTCTTCGCCCGATTCGATAAAACTTGTGATGCCTGGAATTGCATAGTTTTTTACAGCCTGAATTTTAGCATAGTCATTTGCACTTAGAAGGATTTTTACCGTATATTTTAGATTGTCGCTTTCAATGGAATTAACGCTATTGACGAATTCAATAACCTTATCTTTCATGTTTACGGCCGTTGATTGCGGAATTATTACGAGAAGTTCTTTTTCATTTGCAAGGGATGCTGATTTTGTAACTAAAATGGAATAAGGAAATTCTTCATCAAGAGCATTTGCAAGATTCAGTTTTTCACATGAAATAGAGTTTTTGCTTAGTTGTTCATAGAGCAAATCACAGGGCCTGTTTTGAACGGCATACGTCGCATTTATGAATAGTGAAATGAGAATGAAAATTGATACGACGTATTTCTTCATTATTATAGAATACGATGAAAAGCGATAAAACTCAATATAATAAGCATATATACGATTTTACAAATCACAGTTTTTGTTGTATATTTATTATAGGAGAAATAATATGGTTGCAGCTGCTAAAAAAAGATCGATGACTTTGCCTTTAAAAATCATTTTGACGGAAGAAGGAACCAATGCTTTTTTACGACAGAAAAAACGATTACAGAGATTCAAGCTCGCTGATAATTCTGAGGAGTACGGTATATTTTTTACGGAATTTTCTCCTGGATCAATTCAGCAGATGATTCTTTTGAACTACGTTTCGAAAATCGAAGTTGCCATGCCGGAATTTAGTTCCTCACGTTCTGAGATTATGGACTTGTCGAAGGTTTTTGCTTATTCGGTTTTGTACAAAAAATTTGATTCTGATGTTCTTTTTGCTCTCCTTGAAACAAATGTCCTTCGTCAGTACAACAGGCAGAATCCAACGGCCCTCATCAACGAAAAAACCAAACCGAGTGATACTGTTTTGCGTTCCAAACTTTTAGGAAAAGATGCCATTGTTGCTCAAATACGAGACCGAATTTTGAAGCCTGTCTGGGATTCTATCGTAAAAGATACTCAGCTTTCAAATGAAGAAAAAAATGTTCAGATATTGATGTCTGAAAAATATATAAACAGACTCGGACTTTTCGATTGGTACATCATGATTAAATTCTTTAGGAGTCCAGATTTCGAAGAAATTCTAGTTTGCATACGAAAACTTCTTCATGAATACATGGAAAAGAGTTGCCTCGCCGAATACATCGCATTGATGATTATGGAACTTGCACAGAATAACGAAAATGAAAACCTCAAGTCGGTTGCTCATTACATGTACCGAGGCTTGGGTGATGTCGATACATTGATTTTCGATCCTGAAATCAGGCAGAAACTCCTACAGGAATTGATAAAGACTGGCAAGAATGTTTATATCTCGTGGCGTCTTGGAGGTGGTTCTACAGCGATAGGAACTCAGGGCAAAATGCAGATAATGCTTTACAACAAGTCTGATGAGTTTCAGGATTTTAAAGAAAACCTTGAAGAAAAAATGTCTGCCGATTTGAACAAAAAATCCCTCGTCGATTTTTATAAAGATTCTCCTGATGAAGTAGGGGATACAAGTCTTGGTTTATACTATCTGACATATCTTGATGAAGCTTGCAAAAAACACAGCGTAAAGTTTGAATCAATTGTAAATCAGTATCAAAGTGACTTGACTGTAATAAATCTGGTATTCTATTTTTAGTTGAATTGTGAAAACTTATAAAATTGCATTTCTTCTTATATCAGTTTTGTTTTTCTCTTTTTTGAACACGTCCTGTTCGGATTCTAGCCCGCTAATCGGTACTGTGAATGCGACTTTGATTTATAATTTTGAAACGGAAACCTCTCCTTATGAGCAGTATCTTAGCATTTTTATTAAGGCTGCTTCTGATGATCGCCGTGTCGACAAGATGAAAGTAACTTTTACTGAGATGGATTATGAATGGTTTATAGATGAACCTGAACAGGTAAAAGCTGCAAAGAACGTATATTTTGGTTCATCAAAGCTATTCTTTCCTGGTAAAGGATGTTTTGAAGGTGGCACTTATACAGTGTCTTTTTCAGATTTGGCATCACGGGAAACGGAGCAGAATTTTGAAGTAAAACCTCTGGAATCTATGAAAAATACGGATGGAAAATTCGTGCGCTCAAGGGATGTTGTTTCTGGAAAAGCTGGTTCTGAATGTTCGTTGAAAAGAGTGATTTTATTTGATAAGGATGGAAAAGAGCTTTATTGCGGTTTATATAGTTTTATGTTTGAAAATAAGACTGAATTGCTGGAAAATTTTCCTACGGCAGGGAGCTACCAGATTTATTTCGTTAATAGAGATTATTCTTGTGCTATATTTTTGCCAAAACAAAAAATCTAGGATTTAAAAAGATGAATGATGAAAAGCAACCAGATGAAATCATCCGAAGGGAAGTAAAAACCTTTGTTTTAAGGGCTGGCCGAATGACGGAAAGTCAAAGAGTGGCCTACGAAAATCTGAAAAACCGATGGTGCATTCCTTTTGAGAAAAAGCCATTGAATTTTACAGAAATTTTTGGAAATATGAATCCTGTCATAGTAGAAATAGGATTTGGAATGGGGGCCGCAACATCGATTATTGCCCAGCAAAATCCTGATATCAATTACCTTGGTATTGAAGTGCATACGCCTGGAGTCGGAAAACTTCTGAATGAAATTCAGCTCCATAATTTGCAAAATCTTTATATCGTCGAGCATGATGCTATGGAAGTGCTTTCTCAAATGATTCCTGATTCTTCAGTGTCCGGTTTTCATGTATTTTTTCCAGATCCGTGGCCTAAAAAAAAGCATCATAAAAGACGGCTCATGCAGCGTCCTCGAACAAATATTCTCACGCAAAAACTTATGGATGGCGGCTATATTTATATGGCTACTGATTGGGAACCGTACGGAGAATTTGCACTTGAAGAACTCAGTTTGACACAGGGGCTCAAAAATAAATATTCTGGATTCGCTCCTCACCAGCAGTGGAGACCTGAAACTAAGTTTGAGCGAAAAGGTCTGAATGCTCAGAGAAAAATCTGTGAATTGTTTTTTGTAAAAGAAAACTCGAATGGTGCTGATTAACTCCAATTTGGAGCACTATATAAAAACGGCGGGTAATACTGCAAGTCTAAATCAATTAGTTTTCTAAAAGAGAGATAAAAATGTCTGACAGAATCGAAGAACTTGAAAGGTTGATAAAAAAATACCAACGTTCATATTACACAGGAATGGCCGAAATTGAGGATTCAGAATTTGATAAGCTTTGGGATGAACTGAAATCCTTGGATCCTGAAAATCCTATTTTGCACAAAATCGGCTCGGATTTGGATGAACAGTATGCAAGTCAGAATGAAGGCGGTGAAAATTCTGTTTCACTAAATTCGGGTAATTTCGAAAAAGCTCGGCACATTATTCCGATGGGAAGTCAGGAAAAGGCTGCTGACCCAGAATCATTTCTCGTTTGGGCAAACAAGATGAAATCGAAAGAATATCTTGTTGAATATAAACTTGACGGAGCGAGTCTTGAACTTCAGTATGTTGACGGAAAATTCGTGAAGGGTGTTACTCGTGGCGATGGTGTT
>JAQYSN010000012.1 GCA_028725265.1 Spirochaetales bacterium
AAACAAATTTACATTCCACTATGGTTCTACTTATATGCTGACCGTTTATGCACATACAGTTATTATTTCTATTTACATTCCACTATGGTTCTACTTATATTTTACGGTATGCTCTAAAAGTCCACCATCTTTACAAATTTACATTCCACTATGGTTCTACTTATATAAATACCCCATTTGACACCATTTCTTAATGTGTCTTTATTTACATTCCACTATGGTTCTACTTATATTTGGTCAGCTTGTTATCACCGACCATTTCAACCCTATTTACATTCCACTATGGTTCTACTTATATTGTACCCTAAGAAGTCAACACCCCTTATATACGAATTTACATTCCACTATGGTTCTACTTATATCCGTCACTTTATCTCTCGCTTACCATCAGCACTGTTAAGCTTGATTTTGTCGACCCATTACTGAAAATAATATTCACATTGTTTTTATTACTGATTTTAAATAACTTTTGTCAAAATAGCCACATTTTATCATACTTGTCGACTTCCTAGGATTTTTACCACATCTAACATCGACAATCAAAAAAAATTACTTGTTTTATCCTCTTGAACGCCCCACATTTCCTTCGGAATCCATTTCTCATTTCTACTTTTAAAAACAATAAATGAGTCTCTATCTTCCCTGATTACAGAACAGATTTCCATCTTTAATTTTAGTAATTGTGCTTCAGATATCTCTCCTTCAAAAACTGAATTTTGGATATGTGTTAAATATTTCTTACATATCTTAAAAGTCTTTGTCAGTGCCTTTGCTCCCCCTTCATCACTTTTTATATCATAAACTAATATCACGTACATTACAATCCCCCTTTACCACCATATTTCAAACGGTTCATATTCTTTTTCACCAAGTAAGTGTTTTATCAGTTTATAAGATTCCAATCTCATTAAATATTGATAAGAAACTGTCTTATTTAATTCTTTATGCTTGATTGTTGTCTGCATTTTTGTATCCAATTCAGCTACAACAATCTTAGAAGCTTCTTTAGATAAATGAAGGTAATTCAACCCTTTTGTAAAATCTTTTTGTGTAATTTGTTTTCGATTCAGTAGTGAAAAAATTAAACGATCTCCCAAAATCGGTTTGAATATTTCTGCAATATCTAAACTTAATGAAAATCTTCGTTCACCTGGTTCATGCAGATAACTGATTGTAGGATTCAGCTGTGTTTGATAAATTTCTCCTAAAACCTTTGTATAAATTAATGTATTTACAAATGAAATCAACGTATTAATCATATTATCCGGAGGATTTTTAACTCTTTTTTCAAACTCAATTTCCTGGTCAATAATGATCGGCCATGCACTGTAATAAGTTTTTCGAATATTTCCTTCATACCCCATCAGTTCCTGAATACTATGTGCTCTCGAAATTTCTCTTCTTAGTCCCTCAATAGTATCCATATAAATCTGTACATTTTTTCCTCTTCCATTATAGTATCTAAGATTCCTATAAATATTATAAGACGCCCCTTCAACAAATGCTTTTGCTAAAGTTAATCGTTTTTCCAAGTCTGAGTAATGTTCCACCTGTTTAACAAGGAGTTTTCCAGAAACCAACTGTTCTCTTGGATAAAAACTTCCTGTATAAAAGCTATAATAATTGAAAAAATGCATGGGTATACCTTTTTGAGAAAGAATATTAATTAAGCTGGTATTAAAAGACATTTCTGACATAACATAAATATCCTGCACACGTTCAATTGGCAAATCTTTTTTTTCATCGGATTCATCTGTGAATGTAATTGTATTATCTTTTCTTCTTAAATTTCCATTGCTATACATATAATAACTTCTTTTCATTAGTATTCTCCATTTTATATAAAACACAAATCACAATATGCACATGACTTACAAATACTTTTTTTCTGTAATTGAGGCGGAATATCTGAATTCACAATTTTTTTAATTGTATCAAGTATTTGATCAATCTCATTCTTATCTGCCTCTGACAATTCCACTTCCATAGTCTTTTTCAACAATGGGTAATCGATTCTTGCTTTTATTCCTGAGACACCTCTTTTATTTAGATAATATAAATAATACTTTAGTTGCAAAATACTGGCCTCTTCTATTTTCTTGCTTTTTTTTATTTCATGCAAAGTTCCCTGGGAACGAATAAAATCAATATTAATTACATTATCAATATTAATATGTTTCTCATCTCGTTTGTAAGTTTCTTCATCCAGTATTTTTCCTATCTGAACATTTTCATTTTCCTGTTCCATGTTTATTTCATGATAAAAATACCATAACTTTCTTAAACATACTTTATAGTAATAAATCATAACCCCTGTAATTTCTCTTTGCATTATCCCATCACCTTTTATAATAATCAGATAAATTTAGTTTCTCTCACAACGCAATCATATTGCATTTTTTCGTAACCCAATTCCCCATAAACGCATTCCATAACGGGTATTTCCTCGTAATGTCCTAATTTTATTTGAGGATAACTTTCTGCAATATCTTTCTTAACCGCAGCTTGATACTCTAGCCATTGCCAATAAGAAATGTTAACTGCATATTTCATAATTTCTTCTTTCGCTCTTATCTTTTCCAATACTTCTGTCTTCTCATTCCAAAGTATATCTAAAGCATATTGAATATCAGTTTTGTTTTTTTCATAGACCGGACTTGGAATGATATCTTGAGACAAAATATTACGCAGCCTCTTTTCATTTTTTTCATACTGATACGGTACAATTCCCTCAATCCATTTTAAGGTCTGTTTATAGCCTTTTTCTCCACGATAATATTGACTTTCCTTTAAATTTTCCATTGTTAAATAGTTATTTAAAAGTTCTATTTTTGCTTTTTCAGAGAGTTTTCCATCTATACTTTCCATTGCCTGTCTTGAAATATTGTAAACCGTATCATCTACAAATCCTCCATTGGACGATAATATAGAATGATCAATCTCCAGATATACATAACAATTTGCTTCATCAACATTTTTTTTGGCTTTTCGATTACATCTACCCAATCTCTGCATCAAAGAATTCAAGTCTTGAAGCTCTGTAAATAAATAATCAAAATCAATATCTAGGCTTGCTTCAACCAGAGAAGTAGAAATCCATATTCCTTCCTGTTTGTCTATATTTCCTAATTGATCAAATGTTCTTCCAAACTCCAAGATCATCTTTTCTTTTTCCGCTCTTTCCGCTCTCGTAAATCTGCTGTGTAAAAGATTTATCTTCTCAGAATCACTCATTTCATCTTTCAATTCGGTATACAATTGTTGCGCTTTTCTTATAGTATTACATATAACCAGAATCTTATTTGATTTTCCATTTTTAGAATTTTTTTCATATAATTCCAGTATGTCTTTTTTATTGATTTTTTCTTCTTTTGTTTTAATATAATGCCTGATCATATTATTTGTAAAAGTGCATACGTTTTCTTCCTGAAAATCTATTTCTCTCATAAGAAGTTCTTTCATAAATGGTGATAGAGTAGCTGTCATAATAGCTACTTTACCTCCCATTTGAACAATTCTCTTTAATCCATAAATCAAATATGCCAATAATTCGGGATCATACATTTGAATCTCATCAATAACAATTTTAGAATATGAAAATATTGACAATTTTAACTCATATCCCTGATATTTAAAAACAAAATCAAACAGTTGATCCATTGTGGATATATTCAGAGGGATAGAAAAGCGTTTTCCACGATTTTCGTATTCTAATAAATCCATGTCATTTTCTTCTAAATGTCTTGAATAATATGCAAGAGACTCCGAATGTAATATAGACAATCTGGTATCTATTTTTTCATCACAAAGAATATTTTTTTTTACTCTGTCATAAATAGCATTAATTGCAGTTCGAAGAGGAAGAACAAAATAACCTTTATGATTTCCGATCCATTGAAAACCAGCTTCCGTTTTTCCCATTCCAGTCTGTGCAACCACAATAATATTTTTATCTCTTTTTTCCATACAGAACCTTTGCATTTCATTCCAATCACTATCCGGATTTTCACATTTCCATTTTGTTTTTACATGTTCCAAGGCATCTTGCAAAAATTCATTTGGATATTCTGCAAGATAATTTCCACTGGCACTATAATCACATTTATGTAAAAATCCTTTCACCTTTATCGCTAAATCGTCATACATCATTCTTTGCATAATATTCATTTTTCTTCGGTTTATCGGAAATATTTTGAATTCACTTAATAATTCCCGAATCAGATCCTGTTTTTCCTGCATTATTTCATATGGATTACCGTAATCATGATGATATACAATCGCAAACAATATCCTATAAAAATCTTCTTCTGTTTCAAATTCTTCAGGATTTAATAGAAATCCAGATAAGATATTATGCGGTATTTCTTTTTCTTGATTAAATTTTATTTTTTTCTTGCTTTTTGCACGTAATTGAAACTGTGGATTTACTTTTCCATCATCATGATGCTCACATGCTTTTTCTACAAGAAAGTACAGTTTCTCATCTTGGATATAACCATATTCTTTTAACAATTGTAACACTTTCATCAAACACTGTACGTGTTCTTCTATGGTTTGATTTGGTTTTGCCTGATATAAATTGACGTTCACAGTTTCTCCTTTCTGAAAAAGGCAACAGCATTACACTGTTGCCTTTTTCTACAAAAAATTCACTATATATTCTTCATTTCCACATTGATCAATATATAATCCATCACCAAATTCATCTGCTGCATACTTAGAAACATACACCACTTTCTTTTTCTCAAATATTCTCTTACCATCAACAATATGATAATTCTTATTCAAGTCATATCTTGTCCCACTTATTTTTCCACTCTTCTCACGCAGATAAATTCTCCCTTGCCGAATTATATTCCAATCAATATAAGCAGAAAGTGGATTGATAATTTCTCTTCCTTCTGAATCTTCTTTTAGCTGCACAATCTCTGCATTTTCTACCCAAACAGTGTCTTCACTTCTTCCAAGAGACTTTAAATTATAAACATTTTCCAAAAGTTCTTCAAGGACTTTCTCTTTTGCTTTAATATGAAGAATTAACGTAATTTCATCCAGTATTTCATAGAACTTCATAGATTTTGTCAAAGAACGATATTTTGAAATAGGAATCGTATAATTATTCAGTTGATATTGTTCCATACGGAATTTTATTTCTTTTTCTATCTCTTTAAGTTCTTTTTCCCGTTTTACAACTCTATCATACTTAGCGTTTCCTTTTTCCAGGTCTTTCTTTTTTTCTGCCAATCTCTTTTTCCGTTGTTTTATCAAGTTCATAACCGGCAAAATTCTCGTTTTTTTGAATTCCGAAATTTGATCATTCAAATCTTTCAAATGCCGATATTCATCCAATAACTCCTGATTCTCCACCTGAATAGTGATTCCTTCACGAAAACTATTGCCCTGCGTTTTTTTTGCTGTGGCCACTTTTTCAAAAGCATTTGACAATAGATTCCCATTTTTCATCTTTACAAGAATTCCCCTGTCATCCTGTACAGAATTCAAAAAGCAATAATCTGTATATGGTTCTCGGTGCATGGATTCGTATTTTCCCTGAATACTGACATCCATCTCCTTATATTCTTTATAACCACAAATACTATGAAATGCACCAATTACTGTGGAAACAGGCGGAAGCGGATATGTCATTTTATTTTCCACTGTCTCTTCCCTTTTATAATTTGCACTGGTTTGATGTAGAATCAGACGTAATGCTTTCATTTTGCTCACTCGCTTTCCGGTTTTGTAATTATACTTCATAGTAAAGATTTACTTCATCTTTTAATCTGCTAAAAAATTCAGTAATCGTCACGGGAGATAATTCTTCTATAATTTCCTGTTCGTTTGCAAATATTTTTCCTTGCATCAAACCGCAAGAATATCCCTTTGCCAATTTATCCTTTAGATCCTGGGATATCTCCAATTTATCTTCTATCACATGTACCGCATTTTCAAAATAATGTGTCTTCCGATCTGAAATTCCACCAACAATAAGTACCGGTTCTGCATTATCAAGATTTCCTTTTACTACAAGACTTAAAAACTCAACTGCATCCAAAATTGCATTTACACGAGCTGCTTTTTCTTCTTTCTCTGCTTCTGCATGGAAATTATCATCTTTTCCAACCATTTCCAAATCAATCGTCAAACTATAAACCTTCAAAGATTTATCATACTCATACTGATAAGGCATTAATCCCACCTTTCCTGCATCATTCTGAATATTCAATCCATTTGCCTGAGCATAATTTCCAGCCAGATACAAGTTATTATGAAATCGTGTTTCATTGACAAAACTTTCACAGGAAATGGCATCTGTCAAATAAATAGAACTTTTTCGTACATAAGTAGTTCCTTTTGTGCTCATATAGCCACCTTCCAAAGCTCTGCAAGTTGCCGCATTCAATTCCTCTGTCACCAATTTTTGAGTTGCTTTATCAATTTCTGTCTGTAAATCCTCGTACATCCCTGCCTGTACCATCAAAGCATTTTTCAAACTTTCTCGGCTACGAATTGTATAAACTTTTCTGTTACGAAATACTTTCTGTACACTTGCAATATTTCCCAGGCCCTCAGAATAATTTGATGTCATATTTGCTACAACTGTTATTGTCAACGCTCTCTTTTTCATTTTGTTCCCCCCTGATTATCCTCACTTTTCTTAGTTAATGCATTAATAAACGTATATGCAATATCCTTGTTTCTCTCAAAGTCTTCAAACAAGTCGTATGCAAACTCAAAATTTCCATCTGTGTAATTGCATAATTGTAATAATATTTCAATATACCGGTCATAATCTTTAAAAATAATCGCACTGGTTAATTTTTGCCTATAACTTTCTCTTTTATTTGCCGGAAGTTTTTTTACTACTTCTTTCGCACACGCATACGCTCTTTTCATTGATTGATTCATTTTTTCCCCACCTTCACATATTAACTGATTGATTTGAATGAACTGTGAAACAAGATACTCTTCTTTACGTTTTAAAAACAACTCAATCAATTCATCCATACGTATTAAGTTGAGTATACAATCCATCACTTTTTTCTGCACATTAATATAATAATTTTCATTTACTTTCAAAGAAAAGCAAAACGGTTCATAAATCTTTATTTTTTTCAGAATATCAATGCTATCTTGTCGAATATAAAGAGTTTCAAAAAATGAGGCATCTCTGTTTTTCAAAATTACCTCTACATCATAATCAAGGAAATCTGCAGCTGCCTGTATTGATTGAAACAAAACTTTTCTGGCATCTTTACTCTTCGATGATGAACTCTCTGTTTCCTTCTGTAAGAAATGTTCAAAATTGATATTTGTATCAATCAATTGTTTAACAGAAAAACTATCATTTATAAACAAAGCTTCTCTTTCTCCTAAAAAACTAAACGGAATAAAATCAAAAATTATATCATCCTGTGCCACGAAAGTATTTACATCAAAATTATAGGAAATAGATTTACTTTTTCTTCCTCCATCAACATAATACCCCCATAATCTGCAACAGGATTTTCCCTGCTCTAGCAACTGCCCGGGATTTGCAAAATTCGCATACATATTTGATTTGTTCCGGAAAGTTTCTTTTATCAAGACCAATCGTTTCTCATCAATAAGATCCAGTATTTCCTGACTATTTGTTCCATCAAATTTTAGCTTTCCAAAAACCTTTTTCATTATAGAATTTCCTTTAAGCAATTCGTTAATCAATTTTATCCGCTCATCAGAATATTCCTCTTCCTGTTTTATCAATTTTTCTAATTTTCTATAGGGTAATTCTTCTCCGTAATAATTTTCCACAAACAAAAAATAATTTTTTTCCGTGATACAAGCCCAGTTAAATCGAATGCTTTCCTCATCTATTATAAAATCTTTATCTTCTTCACTATAAAAACTCAAATATTTATAAAGACCCAAAATTGAAGCTGAATATCTCCAGTCAGATGCCTCTACTTTCGTATCAAACTGGTCATTTTCCAATCTCTCTATCAACTCTCTTCACCTCTCTATCCGTTTTGCTGAGAGACAATATCTAACAAACCAAATCCTGCAGAATGTTTCGATAAAAAACCAGCTTGATAAAAATACTGAAGCAATTCTGGTGCCCCTTCCAACTGAAAAGTTCCTACTGTCACATCTATATAAATGCCATAATACTTTACCAGAACCTTCTTACACTGTATTGGAGTCATAATGATATTCTCAGCTATGCTTTCTGAAAAACCGGCTTCTTTAGCCTGTGCTATCAATACTGATTTTAATTTTTCGTGAAAGCCTTCGTCCTGAAAAGTATAATACTTGTCAATATTTGTATCTTTATTGTGTTCACGTACTACTAATCCCCCTCCTGTCACAGTACGAAAAATAACAGATTGGCTGCTGATTTTCTGTTCTCTTAATTTTCGTATCTGCTTTAAAATCATTGAGTTTCCTTCCGGCAAAGGGAATTTTCTGTTTTTTGATTCAACAAATGCTGCAAAAAAAATAAGTCCGGTTTTATTTCTATCATCAGCTGAAAAAATCATTTTTACCAAACTATTTTCCAATAATATCTTTTCCTGGATAAATCGTGGTTTTGGTAAAATTATGCTAAATGAATAATCTTTTGAATCGGTACCGGAAAAATATCTTTTATAAAATTTTCCCTGATTACAATTTGATAAAACATTCTTCAAAAATGAAATCCAGATGCTATTATTATCTTTTGGTAACTCTTTGTGTTCCAATTCAAATAATAATTCTATTCTCAAATTTCTTCCCCCTTTCTTTTACTCATATTTCTTTAGTGTTAATTCTATTATATATTTTTCATAATATCCTGTCAATTCTGTTTTATTTAATACTATTTCCATGCAATATTACTATTCATTTTTAAATATTTATTAGTTTATGTATTCTATTGACATTTTGGAACGATTCTGATACAAATATTGTATAAACAAATACTTTCCATTAAAAATGCTAAAAAATATGAACAAATCTAAATACCGTTTTCTATCTTTATTCCTGATTTTTATTTTCATTTTAACAGGTCTGAACGGCTGTCAGAAAGGTTCGAATATCAATTATTCCCAAAAGGAAAACTGGGCCTATGTTGAAGAAATTGGAACTGATAAACCTGCAGACGCATTTTTTATCTGCCCAACTGTATACAGCGGATCCGAAAATTCTTTTCAAATGGAATTGACCGATGAAGATACAAAAGCAAATTTTCTTGGTGCTACACATATGGAAAAAGGAATTTACGATTCCGAATCCCGTTTTTTTGCTCCTTATTACAGACAGGTGGGACTCAACGTGTATCAAATGCCCATTGCCGATCGGGAAAAATATCTCCATAAGCAGATTGGAGATATAAAAAATGCTTTTGAATACTATTTAAAATATTATAATCAAGGAAAACCGATTATTCTTGCCGGATTTTCCCAAGGTGCTCATTTATGTATTCGCCTATTAAAGGATTGTTTTCAAGATGCAGATGTAAACAGTCAACTGATTGCCTGCTACACAATCGGTTGGAGTATTACAGAAGAGGAATTGCAGGAATATCCGCATCTGAAATTTGCATCTGCAGAAGATGACACCGGCGTCATTATCGCCTTTAACAGTGAGGCAGAAAATATCAATGATTCCCTTATGATTCCAAAAGGAACAAAAACTCTGTCCATCAATCCATTAAACTAGAAAACAGATTCGATCGTTGCCGACAAGAGTCTGAACCTTGGTTCCTGCTTTACCGATTACGAAGGCAATATTGTAAAAGAGATTCCTCAACTGACCGGTGCCTATATCGGTGATGTCCGTGGAGCACTGAAAGTAACCGATGTTACTCCAGAAGAGTATCCCGCAGTTCTTGATATTTTTGAAGATGGTATTTATCACTTATACGATTATCAATTTTTCTATCGGAACCTTCAGGAAAATGTTCAGAAACGAATTCATGCTTATTTGACAAATCAGTATTATCTGAGAAAATCTTGAAATTATTACAATAATCAAATACCCCGGAGTACAAACTCCAGGGTATTTGATGCAACAGGAAATACAAGATAAAACAAAAAAGTGTCCTAAATTGGACACTTTCTTAACAGGGGATGAGGGATTCGAACCCCCATCGACGGTTTTGGAGACCGGTGCTCTACCATTGAACTAATCCCCTTTATATGAAATTATTTTGAACACATTTACTATTATACACAAATTTCAAATTTTTTCAAGTATTTTTTCTCTCATATACCTTCAAAACTACATATACAAAACAGAAACGTTCCAACACTCTGCCGTTTGTGAACTCTTCGGCTGCTTCCATTCCGAAGCGGTCATTCATAAATGCTCCGCATCTACTCATGTCCTTTGCTCACGATCAGGTCAAGCCCTCGACCGATTAGTAACAGTCAGCTCC
>JAQYSN010000013.1 GCA_028725265.1 Spirochaetales bacterium
GCTTGTCATTACCCAGATTTTTTTGGAGAAGTTGCTTATACTTTTCGGTTCAACTCCAGAAGTTCTTCCTTATGCAATGTCGTATAGTCGTGTTATAGCATTTGGGTTTCCGTTTTTAATCCTGACAACTGCAGGCGGCCACCTTATGAGGGCCGATGGTAGTCCCAGAATGACCATGATTTCCAGCGTTTCGGGGGCTGCCATAAACACAATTTTGGATGCACTTTTTATCTTGCATTTTGAATGGGGAATGTTTGGAGCCGCCCTTGCTACCATCATCGGGCAGTTTTTTTCAGGCATGCTTGTCATTATTTATATGAGTCGATATAAGACTGTCCACATCGGAAGAAAACAACTCGTTCTTAGGAGAAAAACAGTCTTAAGAATATGCAAAATTGGGCTTGCATCTTTCTTTAATCAGGTGGCATATCTTTTTGTTCAGATTGTTGTGAACAATTCGCTCAAATACTACGGTGCTTTATCTGTTTATGGTGCGAACATTCCGATTGCTTTGTGTGGAATCGCTTCAAAAGTCAACTTGATTTTGCATTCAATTTGCGTTGGAATAGCGCAGGGGAGTCAGCCTATAGTAAGCTTTAACTATGGGGCTGGCCAATATTCAAGGGTGAAAAAATCTTATTTCTTGGCAGTTGTTTCAGGATTTACCGTTTCGCTTGTCGCTTTTTTCCTTTTTCAGTTCATTCCTGATAAAATCATCTTGTGTTTTGGAAAAACTAGCGATCAAGCTTTCATCGATTTTGGTGTCAGAATTTTTAGGATTTTTCTTTTTGGAAGCATTGTTAATTTTTTGCAGCCGATAAGCACAACTTTTTTTACATCAATCGGAAAGCCTTTGAAGGGAATTTTTCTGTCGATGACAAGACAGGTAATCTTTTTTATTCCTCTTTTGCTGATTTTTCCTTTATTTTGGGGACTAGATGGTATTTTGTATGCAGCTGCTGTTTCAGATTTGATAGCCGCTTTATGTGCCATTTTGCTCATAATTATAGAATTTACAAAAGTTTTAAATGAAAAAAAATAAATTATAATGTATAATTAATATTGTATTATCTTCTTAATTTAGGAGTTGTAAATTGAAAAAAATTATCGTGTTACTTTGCTGTCTTTCATTCGTGCTAGCTTTTTCTTTTGCTTGCACTTATGATGAAACGACTCATACGCTCAAAGAGTGTACGGAATATACTCGTGGGGATGGCGAGATTCCTCAGGCGTGTCAGGATGCACATACTGCATATAACAAATATATTGCTTCTAAAGTCGGGAAAAAAGCAAAGAATGCAGCTACAAGACTTGGCAATTCAATAGTTAAATTTGTTGGAGATGTGGTTAAAGATTCTGGAGAAAATGAAATTGACAATACTGAAAACAAATAATTTTTAGATTTCGATTGTTTTTTTTAGAAGAAGGGGATGCTTTTGATTAATGGCATCCCCATTTTTTTGTCAAAAACTATTAAAGCTGGTTGATGAGGTTTACCATTTCGATGGCACCGAGTGCACAGTCGTAGCCTTTGTTTCCAGCTTTGCTTCCGCTTCTTTCGATTGCCTGCTCGATATTTTCTGTTGTGATTACACCGAACATCACAGGTACTCCATTTTTGATACTGGCCTGTGCAATTCCTTTTGAAACTTCGGCACAAACATAGTCATAGTGGCTTGTTGAACCTCTGATAACGGCACCTACGGCGATTACTGCATCGTATTTTCCGCTTGCTGCCATTTTATCTGCGATAAGAGGGATTTCGAAAGCTCCTGGTACCCAGACAGCAGTGATGTTGTCTTCTTTTACGCCGTGACGTACAAGACCGTCAATTGCACCTGACAAAAGTTTGTTTACGATGATTTCATTGAAACGGCTTGCAACGATTCCGACTTTCATTCCGTCTTTTGCAACAAGTTTTCCTTCCAATAAATTGATATTTGTCATATTTTTCCTCCAAAAATGTCATATTTTATAATCAAACCTGACAAATATGTCATGATTATTTTTTTTATATTGTTTCATATTTTATTAATTATGCCATTTTTGTCATAATTAATATAGGAATCTATAATTACAAATCCTCTGTAAAAATGTGTCCCATTTTATCTCGTTTAGTTTTGAGATAAAAAGAATCGAACTCCTGTGGCGGAATTTCGATAGGTTCTCTCTTGACGACTTTTAGTCCAAAACCATCAAGGCCGTAAATTTTTTCAGGATTGTTTGTTAAAAGCCTCAAAGACTTGCATCCTAAATCTTTCAAGATTTGAGCTCCAATCCAATATTCGCGTAAATCTGGTTTGAAACCTAGTTTTACATTTGCCTCAACTGTATCTAATCCTTCTTCCTGCAATTTATATGCTTTCAACTTGTTGATAAGACCTATGCCTCGTCCTTCTTGCCTCATATAAAGGATGACTCCTCGTCCTTCTTCGCTGATTTTTTTCATTGCTGATTTTAGCTGAGGACCGCAATCACATCTTTTTGAGCCAAAAACATCTCCTGTCAGGCATTCAGAATGGACTCGGCAAAGTACGTTTTCACCATTTCCGATGTCGCCTTTGACAAGGACTACGTGATGTTCTCCCGTGATGTCATTGATATATCCGTAAATGTCAAATTCGCCGAATTCTGTAGGAAGTTTTGCCTTTGCTTCTTTTATGACATGGCTTTCGTGCAATCGTAGGTAGTCCTGCAAATCCTTGATTGTGATGAACTTAAAACCGAATTTTTTGGCAACTTCCCAAAGTTTAGGTGTCCTCATCATCGTTCCGTCGTCATCCATTATTTCGCAGCACAAGCCACATTCTTTAAGGCCTGCAAGCCGGCACAAGTCCACGGTGGCCTCTGTATGTCCGGCTCTTACGAGAACTCCGCCTTTTTTTGCGATAAGCGGAAACATGTGGCCAGGTCGGCGAAAATCTGTTGCGACTGAAGAATCGTCAACACATTTTAGGGCAGTAATTGAGCGTTCCGCTGCCGAAATACCAGTTGTCGTTGAAATGTGGTCGATTGAAACTGTGAAAGCGGTTTCGTGATTGTCCGTATTTTCAGCGACCATAGGGTAGAGCGATAACTTTTGCGCAAGTTCTGCACTCATCGGCGTACAAATAAGACCTTTTGCATAACAAGCCATCAGATTGACATTTTCTTGTGTTGCAAATTCTGCGGCACAAATCATGTCTCCTTCGTTTTCGCGATCCGGATCATCACTTACGAGGATGATTTTTCCTTTTTTGAGGTCATCCAAAGCTTCTTCTATTGTGTTGTATTTGTATTTATTTTCTTCGTCCATTATTGACGTCTCCTTTTTTGTTTAGTTTTCAGAAAGCCAGTTCAATATTTTTTCATCACGATTTTCGTTTGCAATTAACGAGCCTTTCTCCAAAATATCATAATTGCCGAACGGAAGAAGTCGTTTTACATACTTTCCGACGATGTCATTTTCGAGGTTTACTATGTCACCGATTTTTTTTGAAAGCAGGGTTGTTTCGCTTGCGGTATGGGGGATTATGCTTACGGCAAATTCATTTTCGTCAAGTTTTGCAACTGTCAGACTGATGCCGTCGATTGCAATAGAACCTTTTTCTACGATGAGATTTAAGATTTCGTCTGCACATTCGATGTGAAACCAGGTGGCGATTCCTTCTTTTTGTATGCGTGAGATTTTTCCAGTGCCGTCGATGTGACCTGAAACAATGTGGCCTCCGAATCTGCCTTCAACTGCCATTGCACGCTCAAGATTTACCTTGTCGCCGTTTTTTAGTTTGCCGAGGTTGCTTCTTCGAAGCGTTTCCTGCATAACATCAGCAGTAAATCCACCTGTAAATAAAGATGTTACGGTAAGGCATACGCCATTAACGGCAATGCTGTCTCCAATTTTTGTTCCTTCGAGTACGGTTTTTGCGTTAATTTTGAGTTTTCCGCTTGAAATTTCACTGGCAGTTCCGACTTCTTCGATTAATCCCGTGAACATAAAAAAAACGCTCCATAGTCTTGCAAGATTACAATTCAGGGCGTTCAAGTTTGATTTTCAAAAGAGAATTAAACTGATAAATTTCTTCCATCCAGACTTAAAGAAAACGCGTTCCAATCGGCATTTTCAAATTACTGTCGGCTACGGAATTTCACCGTATCATGCGCTATTAATAAAGCACTGGTTAATTTAAATACGAAAATTAAGCAGTGCTTTCTATAATGCGAATATTTCGCAGCAACTCTATAGAATATAAAGAAGAGTTGCGAGAAATATAGGGAAAGAATGTATTAATGCATCGCGTATTAATACATTCTTTTCTGCGCTCGCTGGCTATACAGCCGGTGAGGATTTACACCTCGCCCTGAAATTTATGATTTAATTATAATGAATTAATTCATGAAGTGCAAGTTTTTTCTATAAGCGGTACTTATTTGTATTCCAAGAGGATGTCGCCGTCGAGAATTGTAGTTTTTTCGAGTTTAAAATTGAACGAATTGCTTGGATTTTCGACACCAAAGCCCATTACAGGTGATTTTGCCTCTCCGCCGAAGATTTTTGGTGCTACAAAGCAATAGATTTTGTTCACAAGACCACTTTCAAGGACACTGTAATTGACTTGTCCGCCGCCTTCAACAAGAATGCTGTCGATTTTTTCTTCCGTTGCAAGCCTTGAAAATACCTGTCGGATTGGGGGAGTGGGTTTTTGGTTCGGGGTAGGGGCCTGACAAGCTAGGGGAGTGGTCGCCCTATTTTCTTCAGGATCGAATTTCCAGACAATTACGCCTTTTTCCTGGAGTCTAGCCGCCCTACTGCAAAAATCAGTTTCGTTTGACGATACGCACGCAACAATCGTTTTTATGTCTTTTGCACTTTGTACAATGCGGCTTTCTAGCGGAAGGCGTAAATTTGAATCCAAAATTACCCGTACAGGATTTTTTGCATTTTCGATTTTTTCAGAACGACAATTTAACATCGGATCATCTGCCAAAACGGTACCAATTCCTGCAAGAATTGCGCTGTATTTATGCCGAAGTGCGTGAACAAATTCCCTTGATGTTTCATTTGTTATCCATTGGGATTTACCGCTTTTTGTCGCAATTTTTCCGTCCATAGTCATAGCATATTTGAGTGCAACAAAGGGAAGTTTTTTTGTTATGTAATGGAAAAAAATCGGATTTAAAGCATCACATTCATCTTTCAAAAAATCCGTTTCGACTTCGACATTATGTTCGCGCAAAAATTGAACGCCCTTGCCTGCAACAAGCGGATTTGGGTCACTAGAACCTACGATAACTTTTTTAATTCCTGCTTCGACGATAGCTTCAGTACACGGAGGTTGTTTCCCATGATGGCAACATGGTTCAAGCGTTACGAACATCGTACTTCCTTCTGGATTGTTTCCTTTTTCAAGACAGTCCTTTAGAGCATCTCGTTCAGCATGCAAGCATCCGTATTTATGATGATAGCCTTCGCCGAGGATTTTTTCTTCTTTTACGATTACGGCTCCTACAAGAGGATTCGGACTTGTCCAGCCTTCGCCAAGTTTTGCAAGTTCAATTGCGCGGTACATATAATCAATGTCATGATTTTTATCGATTGTCATATTTAAATGATACAATAAATGATTGAAAAAAAAAAGAGACAGAAGAAAAACTCCATAAATAAAGAACAAAGATAAATAGGAAATATTACTTCTTATAATGTATATTCTGTCTACCAATTACCAATTTTAATTTTTATCTTTTACTTTATGGGATTTACTCCATGTCACCCTATCAAAACCTTACCAAAGAGATTGTTTATAATTAATACTTATAACTATATTTATAAACCCAAAACTTTGCGCCATGATTCTTCTTTGAAACCTGGAATTACTCCATTGTCACAGATAAGCAATGGGCGTTTAACTAGCATCCCATCAGTGGAAAGAAGTTTGAGTTGTTCATCTTCTGTCATGGATGGTAACTTTTCTGATATCTTTTGTTCACGATACAAGATACCGCTAGTATTAAAAAATTTTTTTAACGGAAGTCCGCTTTTTTTGTGAAGTTCCCTTAAGGTTTTCTCATCAGGATTGTTGTTTTTGATATCAATTTTTTCGTATTTTATGTCTTTGTTATCTAGCCATGACAAGGCTTTTTTACAGGTTGAACAACGATCATAACAGTAGATTTTTATCATTTTGGTTCCTCTTAGAATAAATTATAGGGAATTTTTTAATGAATTTCCACCTACTCCCCTATTTTTTTCTCTCCACTATTTCACTAGGTATATATCATCTTGGTGTTTTTTGGTATAATGAAGTCATCACTTATAACTTCAATTAAAAACGGAGGTTTGGAAATGAAAAATGTACTGAAAATTTTATCTGCTTTATCCATCATTTTTATGGTTTGCACCGTTACGGGCTGCAAAAAGAACAAAGAAGAACTTCGTGTTTATTCAATCATTCACGAAGAAGAAACCAAGGCTCTGACTGATCTTTTCACAAAAAAGACCGGAATTCCTGTTTCGTACCTCAGGGCGACGACGGGAGAGCTGGTGAACCGCGTTATTGCCGAAAAAGAGTCCCCTCAGGCTGATATTCTTTTGGGTGGTGCTACGGCATACCACATCAAGGCAGACGAAGAAGGCGCATTGCAGGAATATGAATCTCCGCTTGCGGTAAACATTCCGTCTTATGCAAAAAGCGAAAACAATACTTGGACGGGTTTTTGTGTCCTGACGCTTGGAATCGGCGTAAATCAGACCAGATTCGATTCAAAATATCCAGGAAAAAAACTTCCTGCCACTTGGGAAGATTTGCTCGATAAAGACTTTAAGGGCGAAATCGTAATGACAAATCCTGTGGCTTCCAGCACGGCATATCTTTTCTTGCAGAATCAGCTCCAAAGACTCGGCTGGGATGCAGGCTGGGAATACCTTCTTGGTCTTTCTGAACTCGTGGGCCAGTTCCCAGATTCTGGCAGTGCACCGCCAAAATTAATTGGGACGGGCGAATACACTGTGGGAATTGCTTACCTTCACGCGCTTGCAAAGTACAAATCACAGGGCTTCGACATCACGCTCGTTTCTCCTCCTCAGTCTGTGGGCGACGTGGACTGCGTTGCTATCCTCAAAAACACGAAGCACCTTGATGCAGCAAAAAAATTCGTGGATTTCATGCTTTCAACTGAAGCTCAGGAACTTATGAGCAGTATCGACTTTACCGTTCCGGTAAATCCTGAAGCAAAACCTGCCGACGGTTGTATTCCGCTTTCTGAAATTAACTTGATTGACTTTGATGCAGGTCTTGCGGCAAGCCAAAAAGATGAAGCTCTTGCAAAATGGAGCAAAAACGTTAAATAACGTTAAATAAGGAAAGCGCGATTTATAGTGAAAATCGATTTTAACAAAAACAGCAAATCCTTGTGGACAGCTTGGTTTGCTGTTATTCTGTTTTTTACGATATGCATAGTTTTTCCTCTTTTTTGTGTGCTTTTTTCGATGCACGCTTCTGATTTGAAGGCGGTTTTTTCGCAAAAAATCTGGCTTCAGGCCGTAAAGAACACTTTTCTGGAGTGCATAGCATCTTCTTCGGTTTCGGTTTTGGTCGGATACACCTTTGCCTACGCCGTTGCAAAAACGAATTTGCCGTTCAAAAAATTCTTTTCGGTCGTACCGATTATACATCTGATAACGCCGCCGTTTGTCGGGGGACTTGCCTTCATCCTCTTGGTGGGTCGACAGGGCTTTATCACGCACCGCCTTTTGGGACTGAATATTTCGCTGTACGGCTTTTGGGGGCTTTTGATAGCACAAGTCCTTTGTTTTTTTCCGATGGCGTACCTTATCTGCCTTCAGAGTCTTCAGTCGATAAATCCGAATCTGGAGCAGGCGGCAAAAAGTCTTGGAAGCAGCAACCTGAAAATATTTTTTACGATAACGCTACCATTGAGTTTTCCAGGTATTCTCGCCTCGTTCTTGTTCATCGCGGTTAGTGTTCTTAGCGACTTCGGAAATCCGCTCATCGTTGCTGGAAGATTCCGCGTTCTTGCCGTAGAAATCTACACGCAGCTTACGGGCTGGCTTAATGTTGGAACGAGCGCCATCCTTGGAATAATTCTTGTAGTTCCGTCGATTTTGCTTTTCCTTTTGCAGAACAAACTCTACAAATCAATGAACGGAAAAATGGCAACCATCGGCGGAAAAATTTCTTCCACCTATACGCAAACAAATTCCTCTCTTGCGGCAAACATAATTCTGACGATTTTCGTCGTATTCATCTCGCTTTGTATTCTGGCGCAGCTTGCCGCTATTGTTGCAGGAAGTTTCCAAACTCTCTGGGGAATAAACACGACTTTCACTCTGAAGCACATAAAGGCAATTTTCGGCTACGGTCGCGAACTGAAAAACTCACTTGGATTTGCCGCGATTTCAGCTTTGCTTAGCACGATTATCGCAGTTTTTGCAAGCTACATCGCCAACAGGACGAACCTTCCGCTAAAAAAAAGCATCGACATTTTTGCGCAAATTCCCTCCGCCATTCCAGGTTCACTTTTGGGGCTTTCGATTTCGATTGCGGCAAGGCATCTTCACATAAACAATTCGCCACTTTTAATCATCATTGCCATGACTGTCGCCTTTTTGCCTTTTTCATACAAAATCATCACTTCGAGTTTCAGTCAGATACGAACAACCTTGGATGATCAATCGCGTTCTTTGGGCGCGAATCAGATATACACTTTGGCAAAAGTTTTATGCCCCGTGAGCACGAAGGGAATTTATTTCGGCTTTATCTATTCTTTTATCCGCGGAGTCGGCACCTTGAGTGCAGTCATTTTTTTGGTTTCGTTCAACACGCCGCTTACTTCGATTCGGATAATCAATCTGGCAGAGCAAGGCGACTGGGGAAAAGCGGCCGCCCTTTCTTTTGTTTTGACTTTGGTTACTTTCCTAATTTTAGGATTGAGCCTTTTGCCGTACAAAATCGGCTCTAAAAAAGTGAGGTAAACATGAACGCAGATTTGAGTTTGGAACATATTTATTTTTCCTACAAAAACACCCCCGTCATCAATGATTTTTCCCTTGAGGTTCAACAAGGAAGCTTCACCACACTTTTGGGGTCAAGCGGATGCGGAAAGACGACTTTGCTTCGGTTGATTAGCGGATTTCTGGAACCGCAAAAAGGTCTTATCAAGATAAACGACCAGGTTCAGAACGGAATTTTGCCTAACAAGCGAAAAATCGGGATGGTATTTCAGGATTATGCGCTTTTTCCGCATCTTACGGTCGAACAGAATTTGCTTTACGGATTGAAACTCAACTCAGGAAAATCGCAGTTGTTTTCTAAAAAAGTGCGCGAACAGAATCTGGAGCAGGTTCACGAAACTGCAAAAAATCTGGATTTGCTTCCTTTTCTCAAACGCTATCCATCAGAACTTTCTGGCGGTCAGCAGCAGAGGGTTGCATTGGGCCGAGTTTTGATTTTGCAGCCGAAAATTCTTTTGATGGATGAGCCGCTTTCTTCGCTGGACACGAATCTTAGGATTAAGGTGCGAGAAGAACTGAAAAGCATTCAGCAGAAACTGAAAATTACGACAATCTATGTCACGCACGACCAGGAGGAAGCCCTTTCGCTTTCGGACAACATTGTGATTATCGACGAGGGCGCGATTATCGAGCACGGGTCTCCTTCGGAACTGTATTACACGCCGAAAAAGAAGTTTACGGCAAATTTTATCGGGCAGGCAAATTTCGTAAAGTGGAACAACAATTACCTGATTCGTCCTGAGTGGCTGGAAGTCTCAGCGAGGCCTAATCCTGGAGAACAGGTTTCTGCGGGGGGTACAATTGAGACAGAGGCAAAGGTCGCAGGGGGTGTAAATATTTCGCGCGACAATCTTGCCACGATTACGAATACCATCTTTTTGGGCGACAATCTAGCCAGAATTACGAACACCATCTTTTTGGGCGACATCACGCGTCTGGAACTTTTGTACAACGGACAAAAACTGATTGCCGACACAAAAAGCCTTCCGACAAACGACTATAAAATCGGAGATATGGTTGCAATAAAATTCCTGCACAAATGGAAGATAGAAGAATAAAATTTGTTAGGGGGACGCCCGCGCTATTTCAGAACTTGGAGCAAGGCTGCTTTGAGGACCTCGTAGCGAAGGTGTTTTTCTTTCTTTGCAAAATGGACTTCGCGGAATTGTTCGGGATTGTTTTCGTAGCAGAGTTTTTCGTTGCCGAACTGCTCGGAAGTCAGGTCGAAAACGCAGTCGCCTACTACATTATAGCAATGGTAATTTCCGCCCGGACGCAAAATACCGAAAACTTTTCCGCCAAAAATGTCCTGAACCAAAAATGCCGTTATGGAGCACTGTCCCAAAGTCTTGTTTTCGGCAGTCCAATTTTTTCGAAGACGGGGGGCACAAGTGTCCGCACTCCAGATTTCGCTCAAAAGGTCATAGAGGTGGCGCGGATTTTTAATTTTGTCAAAAAGCAATGATTCTTTGTTATTTGAATCTAAAATCGGCTTGCAATCGGCACTCTGAGCACCGTAGAATTTGTATTCCATCAGTCTTTCCCTCCAAGTTCTATTGTCGAAGCAATTTCCCACGCACTACCCTTTCGCTCAAAAATCGTAATGTTGTCGACGTGAAAATCCTCGTTCAGATTTATTTCGCCCAGAACTTTCAGGGCATCACTGGAAACTCCACTTGGAATGTCGCGGTTTGCAACTGTTGCATGTGGCTGAAAGGGGCGAGCATCTTTTTTTGTACAGCCAGGGCAGGATTTGAGGACGGCATCAAAAGTTAAATCGCGCAAAGATGTCCAGCGAGGGTCGGCTAAAACTTTAGCGAAAATTGTCCTGTCGCCGAATGCGTCAAAGCCTTCGATGTGGGCAAGGAATTTTTTCCCGGAATCGGTGGTCAGCGCCCGGGTGATTGAACCGCTTTCAATTGCGGAAAAAATTGCATTCTCCAAATCCTGCGTACCGTATTCTTCTTGCAATTTGAAAGGCGGAACGAGCGTCACATGAATTGGCGTTCGGTAACCTGACTTACAGCCGTAGGTGTGGCTCATATAGCGGCGGCAATCTTCAAGAGTCGAAGTTATGTCATCTGGCAATAAAACCCCGATAAAGTGAGTCTGCTGTGGAAAAAAAGTCTTTGTGTTTTTCATCGCTTCATCCTATCACAAAAATTCAGAATAAATCCAGCATCGAATCCAGGTAGATTGCCTCGCGAACTTCAAGCTGATGTTCTGGTTTGGTCAAATAGTATAGAAGAAACTCAAGCACCACCGCACTTCCAAGACCGCGACCTTCTATTTTGAAGTTCGAAAAGCCCATCGGAAGGTATGTGTTCAGGATATCGCTTGTGCCGATGAAGGCAGGATTTTTCATCGCCTTTGAAAAACGATATCCGCCTTGTGCATCTTTTGAGGCACATTTGTGGTCAAGAACTTCTTCTCCAAGATTCTTTCGGCTCACATTTTCATAGCAAGCCTTTCGCGCTTTACAGCCGATATCGCAACATTCATTGCATAAAAATTCCGTATTATCCTTTAGATTTTGAGGAAGTGTTTCCAACTGTCCGAATGCTTTGTTCAATCTAAAATCTGGCACGACGAATTCAAAATCGGTGTTTTCAAGTTCGTTTCGGAAGTCTGCAAAATCTGTCAGGACTTTCGTAGTCGAAGAAACAAGATAAAGTTTTGGAAAATTGGTTTTCAGGTAATCGGCAAGCAAGGAAGAATGCACGATGACGCCGTTTTTGATTCTGTCGGATGAAAACAGATTGCAAAGTGAATTGCATTTTTTGTCGCCCAAATGTTCTGACCTCAAAAGCGAATTGCTGAAAGTAAGCCTTGCAGAAATTCCGTATTCTTCCATCAAGGAAAGCACCTTGCGAGCGTCCTCGTTGCCACTATTGCTATCCGTAGGAAAAAAGCCCGTCCTTCCGCCACCCCAAAGGCAGTCGCTGGGTGCTCCATAAATCGACGAGATATCAGCCCAATCGTAAAACCAATCCCCATGAGTGCGATAAAGAGGCAAGAAAATCTTGTATAATTCGTAAAATTCAAACAGTCCTGGAAGATGATAATGCGCGATTGTTTTCATTTTAAACTTGAACCTTGTGCGTAATGCATCGGTTTTGCCGATAAACATCATATTACAGCGATTTTTAAAATAAATAAAGAATAATGGCAGACGAAAGTACGAGGGCTCAAACAGGAAGTCTTTTCCAATATACAGAAAATACTGAAATTGACGTAAAGGGAAAAGGCCTTATGAAGACTTACTTTCTATAGCGAAAAATAGGTTTAATCAAAATCTTCGATTTTTAAAACTTGGACTTGATTGTCGTTGATTTCCTCTTCTGAGCAGACTGTGTAGATATATCCGTCTTTAAGTTCTAGTTGCTTGAAATGGAATTTTGAATCTGGGGCGGTTTTTCCACTCAAAAGATATGCAAGTTCAAGGTCAGTTGCCTTTGCATAGCTTTCGATTTTGGTCCACTGCTCTATTTCCGTTTCGTTATCTGGTGTAACGAATTCTACATCACAACCAATTCTATTCACTGATATGGCGCAAAGAGCCCTTTCATGTGAGTGAGAAAGCGCAAACTGGATTTCTTCGTTTCCTTTGAAATAAGGTCGTCCGTTTTCGTAATATGCCCACTCAAGGTTTTTGATGTCATAACCTGCACTTTTCAATGCTTTTATGAGAACAAGACCAACGCCAAGTGAAAGGCATTTATCTTTGTAATCCTTGTAAAAATCAACTTTTTTCTGTCGGAATGAAGGAACAGTCCGATAGAATTTTTTGAAAAGAGATTCATCCTGCAAGACGCTTGTGTCAAATACGTAAATTTTAGTTTCGAAAGCTTTACTCATAGTTCAAGAGTATAAGGTATAAAGAGAAAGTTGGCAAATTGAAAATCATCTTTTTGTAATATGTGAGACTCATAAATACTGTGTTCGTAATAAGTTGAAGCTCAATACTTTAACAATTCTATTAAAAGTATTATAATTTTTGGTAAAATTAACATTTTGGGAGTTTATCATGAAAAAGTCACTATTTCATTTGTTTTTTGCGGTCATGATGATATTTACTGTATTCAGTTTTTTTAGTTGCAAAGATTCTGCGCGTGCTAAAGAAGTAATCGTGTACACTTACGACAGTTTTTCTGGAGAATGGGGACCAGGCAATGAGCTTGCTGCAAAATTCGAGGCTAAAACTGGCTACAAACTTACTTTCGTGGGTTTGGACAATGCAATTTCAGCATTGAATCGTGCAAAACTTGAAAAAAACAACGTTCAGGCAGATGTCATTCTTGGAATCGACAACAATATCGCAGAGGATGCCAAAAAATCAGGCATTCTTGCAAAATATCAGCCTAAGGATCTTAACAAAATCGTATCCGAAGCTCTTTTGAATGAACTTGATACGGAAGGTTTTATCACGCCTTATGATTACAGTCATTTTGCGATGATTTATGATACCCAAAGTGATATTCCTGCACCTTCTTCAATAGAAGACCTTGCGAAAGATATCTACAAAAAGAAGATTATTTTGATGGACCCAAGAACTTCAACACCAGGATTTGGTTTCCTTTCATGGACGGTTGCTCTTTTTGGTGATGATAAGGATGCTTTCGAGCAATTCTGGTCGAAAATGGGAGAAAATATTCTTGCAATGACACCAGGATGGTCTAGCGGATGGGGAATGTTTCTGAATAATGAAGCTCCTTTGGTTATCAGCTATATAACAAGCCCTGCCTATAATGTTGAATATGAAAACGATGAACGCTATGTCGCTCTTGTTTTTGATGAAGGTCACGTTCAGCAAGTTGAAGGTTATGCCCTTCTTAAAAATGCTCCTAATGCTACTGGTGCAAAGGCTTTCATGGACTTTATGATTACAAAAGAAGCGCAGGAATGTCTTCCTCTTACTCAGTGGATGTATCCTGTAAACACAGAAGTTGAGCTTCCTGAAAGCTATAAAAAAGCTGCTCCTATACCTTCTGTTACTTTGAAAACAGACGTCCAGAAAAATGCTGAATGCCTTGAAAAGGTAATGGAAATTCTTGAAAAATAAATTATGAGTGAAAAACGGCAGGTATCCATAAAAAATCTTACGCTTTCGGTCAGATATTTTTTGCTAGGACTTGCCGTTTTGTCCCTTTTTTTCTGTGCCCTATTTTTTATTTTACCTTATTGTAGGGCTATTCTCCCGTCATTACAGAATCCTTCATCGATTACAATAAACAGAAAAAGTCTTTTTAAAATCGTTTGGTTTACTCTTTCTGAATCGCTACTTTCAAGTCTTGTAGCCCTTGTTGTAGGATTTATTGCGGCCTATTATGTAAGTCACAAGCGTTTTTTCTTCAGAAAATTTCTCCTGAGCCTTTCTTCCATACCTGTATGCCTTCCTCCTCTGGTAGTTGCTCTCGGTTATATTTCAAGTTTTGGTATTTCTGGCTACTACAATGATTTTTTAAAATATATCTTCGGTTTGAAAGAAAGTCCCATGACTTTTCTCTATTCTTTTTGGGGCCTTGTCATGGTTCAGGGTTTCTACAATTTTCCCCTCGTTATGACAAATGTTGCGGATTCTTGGTCTACAATTGACAGAAATCAAAGTGAATCAGCCTTGCTTTTGGGAGCTTCGAGAATTCGTATTTTTTTTGACATCACCTTAAGACAACTATTACCTGCGATAGTATCAGGTTGTATTCCAGTCTTTATCTATACTTTTTTTTCCTTCATGCTCGTTCTTCTTTTTGGAACGAC
>JAQYSN010000014.1 GCA_028725265.1 Spirochaetales bacterium
TATCAAAGGCAGGATAAAGGAAGCCCTCCTTATCCTCCTTCATTTCAATGCATTTTACAGGGCATATGTGCATACACGCCGTACAACCGCAGCAGTTTTTTTTATTTATCATTTTTTAATCTTTCCTATCATTGTACTTACAATAGAATACATAGTATAAATCATTATTTTCTCATGCAATTTCAATTTTACTTTATTATTTTTCAGTTCTTTATAATATACTGATGCCTCTTTAAATTTAAAACATCTCAATGAAATCTTGTATTTTCCCATTATTTTTCTATTATAAGAGTAATTGCACCAATACTTTTTTTCGATTTCAGACATATTTATAATTGATTCAATTGTTTTAACTTGCAATATATGGAAATTATCTCGCCTTGCCAATTGTTCCTCGTAAGTTCTTTCTTTGTTAGAATGGCTGTCCGGATGAATGACATATTTAAACAAGACTTCGTTGAGATAACCGTACTTGCACGAGTAAGATAACGGTAACATTAATTGCCAGTTTTGTCCTTCTCTGCTTTCGTATATTTCCATATCCGGCAAAACAGTTTTTAACGCTTCTGTCCTAACGCATATTGAACCCGGGCCATAGATAACATTGTTCTCATCTAATAGATCTTTAAATAAGCAATCGTTTTTTGACGGCTTTATTCTTTGTATTAATCCTAATCGCGTATTAATATCGCTTTCACTCACAACTTCTCCATAATTTAAAACAAAATCAATATTCCTGTTTTCTTTTAAAAACTTAACCTTCTTTTCTATAGCATCAGGATAAAAAATGTCATCCGAATCCATCCAAGTCATAAAACTTCCACTGATTAGTTTTAATCCCGCGTTAATTGCGGCTGCTTGTCCTTTGTTTTCTTTCTGATTGATAACAATTAATGAATAATCTCTTTTTTTAAATTCATCAACATATTTTTCGAGTATTTCCTGCGTTTTATCTTCGGACGCATCATTGACAACTATTAGTTCAATACTCGGATAAGTTTGCGACAGTACAGAATCCAAAAATGCAGGCAAATATTTTTCGCCGTTGTAACAAGGTGAAATTATTGATACTAAATCCTTTTTGCAATTCATTCACTATCATCTCCTTTTTAGTCGTGCTAAAATATCTTTAAATGATTCAGACCTTCCAAACACGGTTAAGAAAGCTATGTTTGGTATTAAGAATGTTAATACACACATAACTAAAAATCTTAGTAAAGTTACTTCTACTAATATCAGTTTTTTAATTTCCCATAGCACTAAGCATAACGCTAAAGCCAATAAAGTTCTCATTACGAAACGCACATAATATTCAATAGAACGCTTCTCCAATACATATTTAAAAACTATGTGCGGTCTTACAGCTACAACAATCATTCTCTGTATAATCGTTCCGACATATACTCCAGGCAGTCCTATGAGTTTCACCGCAATTATACTCGCAACCAAATTTGTGAGCGCCTGAGTAAAGGCAACCCACTTATCTTCGTTAAATCTTCCCGCAGCAACTTTAAAATTATTTGGAATTATAGTCATACCCTGCAAATATAATGAAAAAAAATACAAAACCATTGTAAAATCATCAACCAACAGTTTTTTACCCAACCATAATGTAATAAAAGGTTGTGATAATGTAATAAACGCAATCATTACAAATCCAAATATCCAAAAGCCCAATAAATCGTATACTTTAAATATATGCCATTGTTTATCCTTGGATTCTTTTGCAATCATATTGCCGAGACCCGCTGTAAAGCTGTTAAAAAAGCCATTAGTAAAGCAAGAGACAAATGTGTTCAATATAGTGTAATTTGAAATGATTCCTACTGCGACAGTACTGACAAATGACGAGATGATAATATTATCCGTCTGATGCACCGCCACTTCACCGACTTTATGTATAATTAAAGCTTTTACATTTCTCCATATTCCGCTTTTAGTTTGAGCGTCAAGCGGCAAGGACTGTTTTTCTGTCAATATAGGATATTTTTTATTCAAATACACTACGGCAATTGTTTTTTGCAGTAAACCTATGATTGAAGCAGTCAGCAAAAAAATAAGGTAGTTTCCGCCAAGAAATAATAATATAATTTGACATATATTCGTAACTACCGTACCAATAGCGGTTGTATTTGTAACTATATATTCCTTCTGTAAGGCGGAAACATAAGCTGTTTTATAGGTCACAAAGTATGACGAAACCGTATTAAATAAGAAAATGAAATAAAAAATATTTATTTCGGACATCGGAATATCCGTGTTCACAATATATTTTAAGAAAGGAAAAATAAGAAGTCCGGTAATCGCAACAATAACTGCAATGATCCTATAAGCCGTTTTATATAAATGAAGCAATGATTTAATTTTTTCTTCATCATTTTCAGCAATAGGCTTATACAAGGAAAAATTTATTGCAGTTCCAATACCTAACTCAGAAAACGAAAGCAGACCTAATACATTTGAAAATAGACCCGAAACGCCTAAATAATCAGCACCTAAAGTATATACAAAAACAGTCCTGCATACGATCGAAATAATTGATGTAGTAAGTGTAGTTGTATAACTGTAAAATACATTCTTTTTTACATTATTGGTTCTATTCTCTTCCATATCGGTTATCCTTTAATGCATTCCCCAAATAATAGAGGGACTCTTGCCTGCGCTTTTCCCAATGCTCGTGCGCATAAGTAAAATCAATTTTCGGAATTTCTTTCATTTCCGTTAATTCCTCTGTTGTCACCAACTGATTTTCCAAATGGTATTCTTCAAGAAAATCGTAAATTCTGCTGTTCATATTTCCATTTTCACCGATTTTATTGCGTTCAAAAACCGCAAACGGTGTTTTAAAAATCATTGAAAAAACGCAAGCGTGAAAAGAATCGGTAATTACCATCTCCGCATTTTTTATAAGTTCGATAAATTCACGAGGTCCTGAAGAATAATCCCGTATATCGCCGAAAAACAGATCGCACTTACGAACGACATTTAAAAATATATGTGGAAATGTCAAAATAGGCAAATGAAGTTTTTTGGCTACTCTTTTTAATGCTTCGCGTTGCTGTGTACTATCCCCTAACAAATAACACAAGATATATTTACCTTTGTTTTTTGTTTCCCTTGCTGAGCGTGTCCATTCGTCTGCTGTCATCAATAAAACAGGATCTACTACCACTTCTATATTTTTATCTGTGAGCTGCTGTAGTACTGACAATGATTTTTTTAGCGAACGGAAAC
>JAQYSN010000015.1 GCA_028725265.1 Spirochaetales bacterium
CCGAAATCGAAGGCGAAATGGGTGATAGTCATATGGGACTTCAGGCTCGTCTTATGAGTCAGGCTCTTCGAAAACTTACGGCGATTATCGGTAAATCAAACTGTATTGTTATTTTTATCAATCAGATTCGAATGAAAATCGGTATCATGTTCGGAAATCCTGAAACAACAACTGGTGGAAATGCACTTAAATTTTATTCTTCTGTTCGTCTTGAAGTTCGACGAATCGAATCAATTGACGCAAAGGGTGAAGAAGATGCCGTAGGAAACCGTGTTAAGGTAACCGTAAAGAAAAATAAGGTTGCTCCACCTTTCAGAAAATGTGAACTTGACATCTATTTTGGAAAAGGTATTTCGGCAACGGCAAGTATTCTTGATTGTGCTGTAAAATACGGCCTTATCGACAAAAAAGGTGCATGGTATGCAACCGAAACAGAAAAGGTCGGACAAGGAAAAGAAGCTGCACTTAAATATCTTGAAGATAATCCTGATTTTAAGGCTGACATCGAAAAGAAACTTCGTGAAAAGCTTTTTCCAGGTCAGGTAATCGAAACAAAGAAAAAAGATTCGAAATCTGCAAAGAAAACTGAAGAGCAAACTGGTGGACTTTTCTAAATAAATGTTGGAGCGAATTGTACTGGGGCTTGGTTCAAACAAAGGCCTTTCGGATGAAATGGAGTTTGAACCGGTCCAAATCTTAAAAATGGCAGTGATTGAATTGCAAAAAATCTTTTTACCGAAAGATTTTTTTTATTCTTCCGTATATAAATCCAAGGCGATGTATTATGAAGACCAAAGCGACTTTTTTAACATGGTCGTTTCTGGATTTTATGATGGTACACCGCAAGAACTATTGCATCAAATTAACGAAATAGAAGCAAATTTTGGTCGTAATCGCCTGAATGAGTTTCGCAATGGGCCACGAACGCTGGATATCGATATTGAATTGTTTGGTGAAAAGATTGTGTCTGATGCAAATCTTGAAATTCCACACAAAAAAATCAAAGAACGTCAATTTGTTTTAATTCCTTTGCTTGAGATTTTTCCAAAATGTGCCGAACCTATTAGTGGAGTTTTGTTTAGCGATATTCTTGCAAAACTTCCAGACCAGGGGGTTGAGTTTTTCTGTAAGCTTGATCTCTGAAATTTAATAGACGGCAGGTAGTCAAATGGAAGAAACAGCAGTTTTAGAAAAATCAAATCCATTACCAAAATTTTCTGTTGCGGACAGAGAAGAACCTCTAGATCTTTTGCTTTATCTTATCAAGAAAAACGAGATTAACATCTACGACATTCCGATTGCACAAATAACCGAGCAGTACATGGAATATCTGGATTATGCTGCAAAAACTGATCTTGAGAATCTGACCGAATTTTATGCTTTGGCTGCGGATTTGCTTTACATAAAATCTAAAATGCTTCTTCCTGTTGAGGTTTCATTTGATGATGATGAAATGGAAGACCCTCGCCAGGAACTCGTCGACAAACTTATCGAATATCAGAAATTCAAGAAACTTTCTGTTCTTATGGAAGAAAAGCAGGATGAATCAGAGTGGACTTTTGAAAGAAAACGAATTCAGCGTGTTTTACCTTTTGATGAAGAGGAACTTTGGCAAAAAGTTGAAACATGGGATCTTTTGAATACATTTTCTTCACTCATCTCGTCATATAGCGCTGAAAAAATTCTTGATACAACTGAAGAAATCACGGTTAACGAAAAAATCGCATTGATGGAAGAACTTTTTGACAAACAAGGGCAGTGTTCTTTTACGGAACTCATCATAAGAAAAGAAAATCTTTTGGACATAATTTGTGCGTTCATGGCTTTGCTTGAGGCCGTAAAATTCAAGATTGCGTGCGTTTATCAAAACCGCATGTTCGGAGATATAAAAATTCGACCTTATGTTGAAGACGCTGAAGCTTCTTGAAAAACCTAAGTTTTTCGTCTAAACTGTTTCCACTATGGAAATGGATTTAAACAAAGAAACCGCAATAGTAGAGGCCGTCCTGTTTTTGGATTCTGAGCCTCTCAACGAAGAAGCAATTTCTAAAATCGCAGAGCTCTCAATTGATGTAGTTGAAGTCGCTATCGAAAATCTTAAAGAAAAATATTCTGCTGAAAACTCTGGAGTTGAACTGTCTAAAATTACAGGCGGATGGGTTATCACTCCGAAAAAATATATCTGGAATTCTCTTAGGGAAAGATACGGCAAGAAAAACGAAGGAAAACTTTCAAAATCTGCCATGGAAACTCTTTCTATCATCGCCTACTTACAGCCAATCACCAGAAGCGAAATAGAAGCAATTCGAGGTGTTTCTGCTGATAACATGATTCGTCTTCTAATCGAAAAAAATCTTATAAAAGAAGTTGGAAAGAAAGATGCTCCTGGAAAACCAACCCAGTTTGGTACGACAAAGGATTTCTTGAAACTGTTCCAATTGAATTCGATTTCTGATCTGCCAAAACTTGAGGAGAAAGAAAGTGAGCGATTCGAGCTTGCCCGATAACGATAAAGAACTTTTTCGTCTTCAGCATTATCTTGCAAAATGTGGCATTGGTTCGAGAAGAACGAATGAAAAGTACATTTTAGATGGACGAGTCAAGGTGAACGGAGTCGTCGTGAATGCCTTGGGAACGAAAGTTTGCCCTAATGATGTCGTTGAGTTTGATGGCAATCCTGTAAAGTTCGAAGAAAACTTGCGGTATGTCTTATTGAATAAGCCTACTGGCTATGTTTGCTCTCTTGCAGATGAAAAGGGCCGGATGGTTGCAGCTGATATTCTTCGGCCTCATTATTCAGAGCGGCTTTACAATGTGGGCCGTCTTGATATGTTTTCTGCAGGGCTTATAATCTTTACGAATGACGGTGATTTTACGAAAAAAATTCTTCATCCGTCAGCGCAGATTGAAAAAGAATATGTTGTTGAAACTAGCACGAATATTCCTGAAGACTTGGTGAAAAAATTCAAAAAAGGGATGCGTATCGATGGCGTGTTTTATAAATGCCAGGATGCACAGCTTCTTAACACACGAAAAATCAGAATCGTGCTTATCGAAGGTAAAAATCGAGAAATTCGAAAGGTTTTTGAAGAATACAGATTGGGAATAAAATCTCTGCAAAGAGTACGAATTGGAAATATTGAAATCGGTGAACTTAAAGAAGGTGAGTTCCGGGAACTTACTGACAAGGAAGTAAAACAATTACTTGAAATAGGAGAGGCAAGTGGTAATAGCAATTGACGGACCTGCAGGTACTGGAAAAAGCACAATCGCAAAATTGATTGCTGAAAAATTAAAAGTAGTTTTCTTAAACTCTGGCAGTTTTTACAGGGCGATTACGTTGGCATTGTTTCGTTCTGAAAAAATCGATTCAAGTGATGATGACATTTGCGAGTTTGCAAAAAAACTGAACCTGGATTATGTTGACAGCCATTTGATTTTGAACGGAGAGGATGTTGAATCTTTGCTTCATTCTGATAAGGTCGATTCTAAGGTTGCTCAGATTTCGGCGATAGTTCCTTTGAGGCACATCGTAAATGAAAAGATTCGTGAAATAACAAAATCAATTTCGATAGTCTGTGAGGGAAGAGATATGACGACGGTTGTTTTCCCTGATGCCGAATACAAATTTTATCTTGACGCTTCGATTGATGCACAGGCAGAACGACGCTATAAACAAGGTTGCAGCAACCTTACTTTGGAACAAATTAAAGAATCCATAATAGCAAGAGATAAAATTGACAAGTCTAAATCAGAAGGGGCCTTGCGGATTGCTGACGATGCCACCTATATCGATACTACCTTATTGACGATTGAACAAGTTTGTGCGATAATATTAGGCAAAATACAAATATAAGGGTTTATTATGAAGCAGATGGAAGTGCAAAAGAATGAAAACTTGGAATCCAAGGAAAACATTCAGACACAATTACAGGAACAGTACTTGAAAAATTTGGACGTACTTGAAGACGGCCAGTTGATTGATGGTGTTGTAGTACAAGTTACACCTGAACAGGTGTTTGTTGATGTCGGATATAAATCAGAAGGTAAAATTCCGATTTCAGAATTTTCGGTATTGCCAAATGTTGGTGATACAGTTAGCGTTGTTCTCGTTACGAAAGAGAATAAGCATGGTGAAGTTATCGTTTCAAAACAGAAAGCAGATGCTCAGAAGGGTTGGAGAGTTCTCCGACAGGCTATGAAGGATAAGACCCCGGTCGAAGGTGTTATCACAAAGGTCGTAAAGGGCGGATTTGATGTTGATTTGAACGGAGTTCACGCTTTCCTTCCTATCAGCCAGTCTGATAATCAAAAAGTTGATAATCCAGAAAAACTTATCGGTTTGAAAGGTCAGTTCTTTGTTGAAAGACTTTATTCAGACCATAAAATAAACGTTGTCGTAAACCGACGAAAATATCTTGAAGAAACTCTTGATAAAAACAGGGACAAGTTCTTTGAAGAAGTTTCTATCGGAGATACGGTAAAAGGTGTTGTTAAGAGTTTTACTAGTTTTGGTGCTTTTATCGATTTGGGTGGTTTCGACGGACTTCTTCATATCAATGATATGAGTTGGGGACATGTTACTCGACCAAAGGATTTTGTTAAAAAAGGCCAGGAAATCGAGGTTAAGGTTGTAAGACTTGATCCAGAAGAAAAACGAATCAATCTTTCAATCAAGCATTTTACAGAAGATCCATGGTTGCATTTCGAAGATAAATATCATGTTAATGACATTGTAAAAGGTAAGGTAACAAAACTTACTGATTTCGGTGCGTTCATTGAACTTGAAGACGGAATCGAAGGTCTTGCTCATGTAAGTGAATTCTCTTGGACAAGAAAAATCAATAAGCCGTCTGAAGTTGTTAAAATTGGCGATGAAATCGAATGTATGATTCTTGGCTATGATATTCAGGCTGGTCGAGTTTCACTTGGTATCAAGCAGACTAAGGATAATCCTTGGAACACTATCGAAGAAAAATATCCTGTTGGAACAAAACTTACAAGAAAAGTTGTTAAGATTACCAATGCTGGTGCTTTTATTGAGCTTGATGAAGGTATCGATGCTTTCCTTGCTATCGAAGACTGGTCATGGATAAAATCTCCAAAACGTTTTGGTGGAGAACTTACAGAAGGACAGGAAATCGAATTTGTTGTTCTTGAATGCAGTGCTGCAAATCGAAGAATTAGAGTTGGCGTAAAACAGCTTGGAGAAAATCCTTGGGAGAAATTTGCTGCAGCTCACAAAATCGGTTCGGTTCTTGAAGGTGAAGTTTCTTCGATTACGGATTTCGGTGTTTTCGTTCGAACAGAAGAAGGCGTAGATGGTCTTATCTATCGAACTAATCTTGTTGAAAGCAAAGAAGAAACATTCGAAGATGCCGTTAAAAAATACAATGTTGGCGATAAAATTAAAGTTTTCGTTACAGATGTTAATACTGCAAAAGGAAAACTTTCGTTCTCTGTTCGCGAAGTAAAACAGCGAGCTCAGATGGAAGAAATGTCACAGTACATGTCATCTACAAATGACGATAGCGATGATGCTTACAATCCGTTTGCAGATTTGCTTAAGAAAAACTGATAAACCTAGTGTATTTAGTGAAGGCTATTCATTTATTTGAATAGCCTTTTTTTATGGTATTTGAATAATCTTTTATAAAGTGTTATACTGAGCAAAATGTATTAACAAAATAGGAGTTGTTATGGCAAACGAAAAAGAGGAAAAAACTCTTGAGTCGAAATTTGAAAATTTCTTTACAAAGTCTAAATATATTTGGATTTCCTTGCTTTGCATCGTTGTCGTTGCTCTTGCAATAATTGTAACGGTACTTTCGGTTTCTTCTTCTCAGAAGAATAAAGCAGCTAACTTTCTTGAGGATGAAATTTTTGCCTATGAAAAAGCTGTTTCTTCTATGGATCAGGATACTGCGGCTAAGGCAGAATCTGATTTTATTGCAAATCTTGAATCTTATGTAGCATCAAAAGGCAAGAATAATAAGACGATTCGTGTTTATATGACGCTTGCGTCAAAATACATGGAAAAGGAAGACTGGCAAAAGTCTGTTGATAATTGGCAGGCAGCTGCTTCTTGTGATAAAAAATCATATCTTGCAGGAATCGCTGAATTTAACAGTGGTGTTTGCTACGAACAGCTTGGCGACCTTGAAAAAGCGCTTGCTTCTTATGAAAAGGCAGCTGGAAACAAGAATTTTCATCTGATTCCACATGCTCTTTTTAGTCAGGCTCGCGTTCTTGAAGCTCTTTCTGATAGTGAAAAGGCCGTTGAGGTTTATACGAAAATCATCGACACTTATGCTGATGACGAATGGGCAAATCTTGCAAAATCTCGTATCATTTATTTGACTTCTGAAAAATAATTTTGAATGGGGCGATATGAAAGAAAGAAATAGATTTCCTAGGGAAAATTCCATCTTATTTTCTATCGCTCTTTTTTTGTTGATTTTGTTTTTGGCTGGCTGTGGTCTTGACGTTTATTACATCCTTGAACCTGTGGAAGATGTTACGGCCGCAAGCAATAATGATGCCCTTTCACGAATTTTTTCTTTTAGAACTAACGATGAGGCTAATACTTCGGATATTTATCTGGGGGTTACTGTCTTTTATAAAATCTATGATAGTCTTACGGCACTAACGTCTGAGGCTACTACAATTTCGAATGCCTGTTCTGAATATACGGAAAATGGCTACAATAAAATGATTCAGCTTGATTATTGCCAAATGAAATTTTCAAATCCGTTGAATCCGACTGTCGAAGATGCAAATGTAAACCGTTCTGTTGAACTAAGGCTTTTTAATGAAGGTTTTGTAAATGGTAGTTATGCCTATCCTGCTGGTCTTAAGGTAAGCGGAGTTTATTATTACGACGGAACTGATATTTCAATTCCTTTGAGAGATGACGGCTCAAGTACTTTTAATTTTTTTCCAGAAGATAATAGTGACTACATTTTTGTAAATGGAAAACGTTATATTAATTCAGTTCCAACTTCGACTGATAATGACGTAAAAATTTCTTCAGGTTCTTCTTCTGATGATGTTTGGTACGTTAATGCTTATGTAGCATCTGTAGGTCGTCTTTCAACTCTTACAGAACGATTTAGTGACTTAACTCCTCTTGGATATATTGAAATCAAGG
>JAQYSN010000016.1 GCA_028725265.1 Spirochaetales bacterium
AACGTTCAAAGAAAGCTTGCAAGCACCCTGCTGTGGTGCACACCAACCGATTCCGTGAGTAAAACCGGAAACATCCTCAATCTTTTTTACCTTAACCCATTCTCCTTCTTCAGGAATTGGGGCTGGTCCGTGATATGCGCCTTTTGCCAAAGGACACATATGTTCTACTTCTGCAGTATAAACCATAATCACTCCTAATAATGATTACAGAAGTGTGACGGACTAATTTTCCGCCATTTTTCTGTAAATAAAATCCGTCATAAAAACGGAATGTCAAAAAAATGTTAGCATTATTTATCACTTTTATCAATAAATATGGCATGCATAAAATAGTAAAATAAAAATGTTACCCTCTACTAACTAATTAACATAAAGAAGAAGAATCTGTATTTTTAAAAAGTTAGCTATTACTAATTTATATCAATTGAATTTATAAGAAATTGCGAAAATCGCCAGTTCCGCTACTTTTCTGTAAATAAGCTGTCTAAAAATGGGAATTTCACTCTAAGCCAATAAAACTTGGCACAAATGCAATTCTTGGAGTTTCTTTGGCAACGGCTCAGGCTGCCGCAAAAGCCCTTAACCTGCCACTGTACAGATATATCGGAGGAGCAAAGGCTCACGTTCTTCCAGTGCCAATGATGAACATCATCAACGGTGGTGCTCACTCAGATGCACCTATCGCTTTCCAGGAATTCATGATTCGTCCTGTCGGAGCTAAAACTGAAAAAGAAGCAATCCGAATGGGAGCTGAAATTTTCCATGCTCTTGCGAAATTACTCAAAAAAAGAGGACTTTCAACAGCCGTAGGTGATGAGGGAGTTTTCGCTTTCCCAAAGAAGCGGGCTTTCTTTGCCTTTCAACAGCCGTAGGTGATGAGGGAGGTTTCGCTCCTAAATTCAAAGGTTAACCAGAATGGTTCTTTAACAGAGACACTCGAAGCCATCGAAATGGCCCACCAACATGGATACACAACTGTAACCAGCCCCGCTTTGGTGAAAATGTAACTTTTCAAAATCCTCCGTGGTTTATACTGCGGAGGATTTTTTACAGATCAAACTGACACTATAATTGTCTAATGTCATTTTATCTGTTAGAATAAAGAACATGAAAAGATTTATATTTAGTTTGATTACATTAACCAGTCTTTGTCTGACAGCTTTTTCACAAGAGACCATAAACCAGCTTCCGCAGGATTACTACACCTTCCGAGATGACATGTACAACTTTGAAAAATCACCGGCACAGATGCTTGAGGATTTCAACAAATACACTACATCCGCAAAAGAAAACTACTCAGGCTATGAACTAAACTTCGTGCTTGCAAGATTCGAATACATAATGGGACGAGTCTACTACTATGCAAACGATTTGACTTCAGCAGGCAAGCACTACGATGCTGGTATGATTTACGGCGAAAAGGCTATGAAAGAAAACGAAAATGCACAGAGCGTTTTGATTTATGCAGAAAATCTCAGCGCAAACTGCACTACAAAACCTACATCATGGGTAATAACCAACGGAGCGAAGATTGCAGGCCTTACGAAAAAGGTATTGAAATATGATCCGAGGAATGGAGCCGCAATCTACATGGCTAACGGACAAGACGTTTACGCACCAGCTCCATTCAACAACATCAAACGTGGCGTAAAGACAATGCAGGATATACTTTCAGGCAACGACTACGATCTTGGTAAAGACGATGAATTCAACCTTACAAGTTCAGTCGGATTCGGATACAGTCTTTTAAAAGACAAGGAAAACGCTAGAATTTGGTACGAAAAATCCTTGAAAATCTATCCAAATAATAAGTATATTCTTGGTTTACTTGCCGATTTGTAAATTTTCTAGTAAAATATAAATGTTGAACTGACCCCAAAAATCAGGACACCCACGGAGGTGTAAAAATGGCTTACAGAAGAGGCGGTCCTCTAATAGTAAACAGTAAATGCTTTGCTCTCGCATCTCATATGACATTTTATGCAGTCTGGCCGATTGCATGGCTTGTTGATTTTATACTTTACAGAATAAGCGCAAAAGGCAGATGGAAGATAAAGGAACTTCGCAAAAAAGAAAAAAATGCGATATTGGTTTCTAACCACACGACACCGCTTGATCCAATACTGATGTGTACAACAGTTTATCCTTTATCAATCTGGCACACACTTCTTGAAGCAACGATGTGCACGCCTATGCTCGGAACCCTCATTCAGCTTTTGGGAGGAATGCCTATTCCTTCCGGCCGAAACGGAAAAGAACGATTTATCGAAAACATAAAGGTTGCCCTAAAAAAACGGCCATTCATACATATCTACCCGGAAGGTGAATGCTACATACAAAACCAGGAAGTATATAAGTTCCATCAGGGAGCTTTTCTTGCCTCAATGGAGCTGAACATCCCGATTATTCCTATTGCTACAGTTTTTACCGAACCAAAGAAAATCCTTGGCTGGAAAAGCGTTCGTCCAAGAGCTACAGTTTACGTACTTGATCCGATTTATCCAGAAAACTTTACGAGCGCAAGAGAATTTGCTGAATTTACAAGGCAGACCATTCAGGCCGAAATTAACCGAAGAGGCGGAACTAACGCCTACTGCAAAGGCCATATGGAAAGAATCGAAGGTATTAACGACTAGATTCAGGATTCGCAATATCAGCGCATCGTGACATAGGTTTTTCCGCTTCCGCCATCTTCTGGAGCTGCAAAATTATAGCTTTCAACAAACGGATATTTTGAAAGACAATCCCATACCGCTTTTTGCAAAATGCCATCACCTTTGCCATGAATTATTGAAAAGTACCTAAAATTATTTATGCAACACAAATCCAACTGTTTTTCCAAAGCTTTTACAGCCTGTTCATATCGCATTCCTAAAATACGAAGTTCAAAAACCGGTTTTTCATCGCTTGAAGAAAGAGATGAGAAAAATTTCGTATTTTCCTTTTCAAATTCTACCGTTACATTGTTTTCTTTTTTTCCACCGTCAAAAACCTTTTCGAGTTTTCTTCCATCCATCGAAATTTTCATCGAACCCACTTGAACTTGATAAAATCCCTTCTTTTCCTTTTTGACAATGATTCCACTCGTTCGCTTTTCACCAAATTTAACCTTATCACCCACCTCAAACTCAACGTTTTTTTCCACGGACTTTTCGGCAATGGATTCAGATTCCTTTTCGATATCCTTTTTTTCGAGATTTATGGCGTTTTCAATTTTCTCAAGAGTCTGCTTCATCTTGATAGTCTTTTCCCGATTAATTTCGCCTTCTTTCAATTCACGCACAAGATTTTCAAGCATCTTGCGACTTTCATCCAGAAAACTCTTACTTTCCCTCCAACCATCTTTTCTAAGCTCTAGCTCATGCTGCTTAACCTGAAGTTTTTTAAGATCCACCTTGCGCCATTTCTCGTTGATTTCTTCTTCCTTAGCTTTTAGTTCATTTTCGAGCCGAGAAACTTCACCGTATTTTTCAGTAAGTCCCTGAATCAACGTGGCAACATCAGCCTGATTCGTATTAATGTAGGATTTCGCTTTTTCTATGACAGCAGAAGAAATCCCGCTGCGATTTGCAATTTCGATTGCATGGCTTGAACCTGGAACTCCAAGAACGATTTTATAGGTTGGACAAAGAGTTTCCTCAGAAAATTCAACGCTTGCGTTAAGACAGTTTTTATGGGTATAGCCATAATTTTTTATAGCTCCATGATGAGTCGTAAGAATGACAAAACAACCGCGATCAATCAATTCGTCGAGAACTGCCATCGCCACAGCTCCTCCTTCCAGAGGATCGGTTCCTGATCCCAACTCATCCAGAAGAACTAGCGAATTTTCATCTGCATTTTCGAGCGCATAAGCCACATTTTTCATGTGAGCACTAAACGTCGAAAGACTTTCGTCCAAAGACTGCTCATCACCGATATCAGCAAATACATCGGAAAAAATAGGGAGAATAGATTCTTGTACACAGGGAATCGGAAAACCGCTTTGGTTCAAAAGTGAAAAAAGAGCAATCGTCTTAAGAGTTACTGTTTTTCCTCCAGTATTCGCGCCACTGATTATCAAAACTCGAACATCCTTGGAAAGCGAAACATCAATCGGAACGGCTTTTTCGGCTAGCAATGGATGACGAGCCTTTAGCAAAGACAAATTTTCGCCCGCATCGAAATTACAATTTTTAGCATAGCTGCATTTATTCTGAATTCCCCAAAGAGCGCCTGCATAGCAAACATCAAGATTTTCCATGAAATAAAGGTTGCTTATCAATTTATCCTTGAATGAAGACAGTTCACAAGTGAGATCTGCAAACATCAACTTTATTTGCCTCAAAAGCCTTGCCTCTTCTTCAAAAAGTTCGTTCGAAATTTGTACTACCGTTTCCGGCTCAATGTAAAAAGTGTTTCCAGACTGAGAAACTTCATGCACGATCCCCTTGATTCGCCCCTTATAATTGGCCTTAACCGCAAGCACCTGCCTTCCAGAACGGAGTACAGGCAGCGACGACTGCAGGTAATCCTGAAATTCAGGCGAACTCGTATAGTTTTTCATCGTCTTTTCGATTTCATTTTTCTTTTTTCGGATGGTATTTTTTATTTCGCGGATTTCACTTACTTCCCGAATCTCGCCATTAGCATCAATCAATCTTGAAATCTTATCTTGAACTTCATTCAGCGCATACAGTTTTTGAATTTCACCACTGATGGTAGGACAAGTTTTTTCATAATCTGAACCGCATCCAAAATGCTCGGTAAGTGCGTTTACAGAAAGACAAAACTGATATATAGAAAAAGCTTCTTCTGTGGAAAGACAAGCATTGTCAATGCCCAAAATACCGAAAGGCTTACGAACTTCATTCCAAGAAAGTAGGCGCACTGACGAATACTTTATCAGATAAGCCCACTCGGAAGAAATGGCCTTGTTTTTTTCAATAAGAACAGCATCGCTCAAAGGCTTCATTTCTTCAATTTTAGTCTTGCCTTCTGCACTTACACAGAAAGATGCAATTTCATTTTTGATTCGATTATAATCAAGTTGATCAAGAAGTTTTTCGTTCATTTGTCATATATTAGCAAATTTTTTGAAATTAACAAAGATAAAAAAGATAGTAAAGATATACAAGAATGAATAAGAAAAAAAACAGGTGCCGACGTGAAGCACATCTAACCTCAACGACACCTGTTCAATTGCTTTTAGAAGGGGTAATTACTGCCCCAGAATATTCAAGCACGCCCTGATTGAAGAAACATATTCGCTGGCTTTTTCGATAAGCACAACAAAAGAGAACAAAATTAAACTACAAAAAAAATTGAATTCTACTCTTTAAAATGGATATTTCACGCTTGACAGTATAGCTATTTGACGTTATTTTTATAGCCATATCAATTCAATGGAGGAAAATTATGAACACGATACCTATGTTTGAAGCAAAAAACAAACTGCCGCTTTTTATGCATCAGGCAGAAAATTCAGGACCTGTCTTTATTGCACGCAGAAACAAAACCGTGGGCGTTCTACTCTCTATTGATGATTACAACCGCCTGATTGCAAAAAAGGAGAAAAAATCAATTCTGGAGTGCGCTGCAGAATTTCGAAAAAAAGTCGACGGAAACTTAACAGACGAAGAAATCGACAGGATTTTTGATGTAAGAGACCATTCAATGGATACTTATGAAAGCCATATTTTTGACGGAGTTTTTGACGACTGATGAGCGATTACAACGAAGAAGAACCACACTATCTTTTGGACTCAAACATAGTTTCGGAAATCATTAAGGACAAGCCAGATTTCAATGTCATCAAAAAGATTGCCGAACACAATTCAGATTGCGCTATTTGCTCAACTGTGTGGCAAGAACTTCTTTTTGGTCTTTTCCGTATGAGTGAAGGAATCAACAAAAAATATCTTCAAAAATTTTTATTTGATGATGTACACGAAACATTTAAAATAAAAAACTACACAGAAAACTCTGCAGAAATTCATGCAAAACTCAGAGCAAAACTGGAAAAAATTGGAAAACCAACTCAAAAAGAAGATAGCATGATTGCCTCAATTGCACTGGCAAATCACATGGTTTTGGTCACACGAAACACAAAGCATTTTGAAGCCATTCAAGAAGTAAGCGATTTACAGATTGAAAATTGGTTCGAATAAATTCAGTTCAGCTCTCCAAGCTAAAGTTCCACTCGCCTAGTCCGCATAAGACACAAGCAAACGACACCGCATAGTCCGCACAATACACGGACAGACAACTTTCCCTAGCCCGCCAGGCTTCAAACAGGCATATTTTCTAGTCCGCCCAAGTGCCGCCGTCAATTTCGTCGCAGATTCTCTGCCAGCTTTCGTAGCGTTCTTCGCTAATTTTGCCTTCGTCAAGGGCAGCAAGGACGGCACAGCCGTTTTCGTGCGTGTGCGTACAACTCATTCCGTAAGTGCATTTTCCCAAAAAAGGCTTGAAATCACGGAAATAAAGAGCAAGGTCAGAAGAATCAATTTCGTGAAGCACAAAACGGCGAACACCTGGCGTGTCGATTATGTTTGCAACGGCACCACTTCTTCCTCCCATAAGGCTTTCATTCAGTGTTAGATGAAAAAGAGTACCTTTTGTAGTCGTGTGATTACCCCTACCATATTTTTTGGAAAGACTTCCTGTTTTTAAAACGCAAGTTGAATCCAAAACGTTTACAAGACTGGATTTTCCCACACCACTTTGTCCAACAAACGCACACAACTTATCTTCCAGAAATTCGGCCAATTCCTGCAAGCCCTCGCCACTTTTCGCACTGATGCGCATTATCTTATAGCCCATGCGTTCCCAATCGGCAAGGCGATTTTCAAAAGAGGCTTCCCGACTGGCGGGCAAATCACATTTATTGCACAAAATTACAGGTTCGATTCCCTGCGCATCAGCTTGGGCCAAGGCCCTGTCCACGAAACGTGGGCGAAAAGGTGGCTCGTCTGGAGTCGTTACGATAATTATGTAATCAAGATTTGCAGCCAGAAGTTGAGGTTTTCGTCCCTTCACATTCCAGCGAACGAACTCATTCTTGCGTTTTATAAGAGATGTAATCTGCCCCTCGGTCTGAGTATTTTCATCCCCCTCAACCACAACATTATCGCCAGGTGCCAGGGGATTATAATAGTCGACCTCGGTCGAAAGTTTTTTACCTTTTATTGAGCATTGCCGAACGATACCGTCTTCACATTCAACGGTGAAGATGTTATTCGTTCCAGCAACAACAGTTCCGTTCATCAAGACATCCAAAAAAATTAATCGAAGAATGCACTATGAATAGTCTGAACTACATCGTTAACTTCTGACTCATCACAAATCATACTGAAGTTTACGTTCAATGCACCCTGGCTGATCATTTTTGCATTAATGCCTTTTTCTGCAAGGCCCTTAAAGCAAGTTGCAAGGATTCGGCTTGATTTATCGATATCGCAGATTATCGTTACAATTGCCTTATGACCTTTAATCATAACCTCACCTACTTTTCCTATATCTTCTGCAAGACCGGTAAGATCTCTATCTGTCTTTACCGTCAAAGAAACACAGACTTCACTCGTAGAAATCATGTCTACACTGAGATCCCATTTCAAAAAGTTATTGAAAATGTGGGCCATAAAACCTGATGAACCGAGCATTCGTGTCGATTCGATATCAATCATCGTTACGCCTTTTACAACGGTGATTGCTCGCACCGAACTTTCTGGTTCTGTAAGATGTTTTTCAACGATAATTGTACCTGGATGGTCTATGTTATATGAATTTTTTACGCGAACAGGCGTTCCTGTCTTTCGGCATGGAACCATAGATCGTGGATGCAAAACTTGTGCACCATAATACGCAAGTTCACTTGCCTCTTCATATGTTACTTCAGGAACGTTTCGTGCGTTTTTAACGATTCTTGGATCAGTCGTCATAATTCCGTCAACGTCTTTCCAAGTCTGCACTTCATCAGCACCGAGAGCAGCTCCAAGCATCGTAGCACTGAGATCTGAACCACCTCGTCCCAAAGTCGTAATGTAGCCGTTCTTTGTCTTTGCAATAAAACCTGTTACAACAGGAATTTCCTTGATGGCTCCAGTCTTGTAACCGCCAAGTTTTTCAGGAATAGTCTGCCATACTTCATCAAGCAAA
>JAQYSN010000017.1 GCA_028725265.1 Spirochaetales bacterium
AAAGTTCTTCTTTATCTTATTATAGGTTGCAAGATAAAGTTCGGTAGATTCAGCCTTAATTTCCTCAGTAATACGCTTGAGGTCATCGCAAGCCTTTTGCAAGTCAGAAAGCTGATTTGAAAGGAATTCATAGCGTTCCTTAGTTTCAGCAAACTCTTCGATAGCCATAAAGTTAACGCTACCCAAGTCCTTAAGAGCCTGCCTATCTTTGGCAAGCTTTTCACGAAGATCAGAAGGTGCTGTCCGAATCGTAAACATACGTTCTTCGTATTCCATAAGGTCGCAGGAGTGAGTTTCCCTAAAATTATCCTTGAGGTTTCTGATTTCAATGTCACTCGTTGCAAGTTCCCTATCGATTCGTTCAAACTGTGAGTGAAGTTTTGCAAGTTCTTCAGTCTTTTTCTGAATTGAAGACTGCTTTCCGGTAACGTCCTTGCTCTTGCTTGCAATCTGAGCTTCAAGTTCGTCAAGTTTCTTGGAAAGTTGATTTCCACGATGCTCGATTGAAGCAATTTCACCTTCCAAGTCAATAACCTGATCTGAAATGTCATGTAAGTTCTTGTTTTCAACGTAAAGATCGTTCTCAAGATCCTTCAACAAACCTTCTTGAGAAGCCAAATCTCGTTTATAAAAGCCGATTGAAGTCTGTTTTGTATCTCGCTGGGATTCCATCTGAATCTTATTGAGAGAAAGCGTCTGGCAAGTTTCCTTATACTCGCTGATTTTACCCGAAAGATTGCCGTTTTGACTTTGAAGACTCTCGATTTTATTCTGTTTTTCAGAAAACTGCGTTCTGTTATCTGAAATTTTTCTATCGATATCTCGTTTTTTTGTGATGATACCTTCTGGCGACAAAAATTCATCGATAAAGTCTGGAATTGAAGATGCATAAGTCTTAAACGAAGCTTCAAGCTGCTCAACAAGGCTTTCAATTTCTTCAAAGGCACTAACAGCAGTCTGAGTTGTTTTTTGAACGTCATTTCCAAGTTTTGCAAAATCAGAAAACAGTTCTTTTTTTCCGCTTGCAAGAATCGCAATCTGAGAAAGCAATCTGTCGACATTTTCTTCGTTTTTTCTTCGACTTGCAGAAGAATAGCCAGCATCCTTGAGTTTTGAATCAAGTTCGGTAACGATATCTTCGGTGATAGCAGCCAAATGCTTTTGAAGCTCGATCATTTGCTGATCAAGGGAAGTCATTTCCGCCCGGATTTTATCACATTCAGTATCATTTTCCGTAATCTGATGGGATGCAATTTCGATATTTTTTGAAAACTCAGCAATATTTTTTTCAATATCAACTACTTTTCTATTTAATGAATGAAGATCTGATTCAGCCTCATCGATATCTTCGTGAAGGCTTTCGATTTTTTCTTCGATGCCACTTTTTCTGCCTTCCAGCTGAGCAACCTTTGACTGAGATTCCTTCTGTCTTTCAGTGAGATTTTTAATCTGCTCCGATTTGGCGTTCATTTCAATAGCCAAACCGAATTGCTGCTTTTGAGTTTCAGCAAATTCTGTCTGCATCAAGTTCACTTCATCCATGTGACTTGCAACAGTTGCCGTGATATTATCGATTTCTGTCTGAATATCCTTGCGCTTTTTATCTACCGATTCAAGGTCTTTTTCCTTTTTATCTTTGTCATCCCTGAAACTCTTGAGTCTTAAAAGCTGGATATCAAGTTCGCTTTCAAAAATCTCATCCTTGAGCTTTCGGTATTTCGTCGTTTTTTCAGACTGAACTTTGAGAGTGTCATAGGATTTTTTTACTTCTCCCAGAATACCTTCAACCTGATGCATATTTTCTTCGGTACGTTCAAGTTTTCGCTCTGCCTCAGCCCTTTTTACCTTGAATCTCGTTATTCCGGCAGCTTCTTCAAAAAGATAACGTCGTTCTTCTGGCTTACTTGAAAGAATTTCCGTGATTTTTCCCTGTTCCATTACAGAATAAGCAGCCTTACCGACACCTGTATCCCAGAAAAGAGCTCGAACATCTTTCAATTTTGCAAGATTTCCGTTGATGTAATATTCACTTTCACCAGAACGATATAGTCTTCGCTTGATGGCAACTTCGTTATAATCAATTGGAAGCAACCCCTGTTCATTAACGATAGTAAGGGTTACCTCAGCGACATTGAGAGGTTTTCTGGTCTTTGTTCCATTAAAAATTACGTCTTCCATTTTTTCAGCACGCATGTTTTTTGCGGCCTGTTCACCCAAAACCCATTTGACTGCATCAACGACGTTACTTTTTCCGCATCCATTAGGACCGAGCAAAGCCGTTACACCATCAGCAAATTCGATTCTGGTTCTGTCAGCAAAAGACTTAAATCCAAAAATTTCCAAACTTTTAAGAAACACAATAACCTCAATTTTATTCTATATATTTTGTATCTTATATTTTACAAGGAAAGGACATTCGTGTTCAAGTACAATTTTTGATTACCCGTCTTGAACATCGTAAATCTAAGTAGTAAAATGAAATCATGTTAGACTATAGATTTATCAAGGACAACCTTGAAGCCGTAAAAGAAAATATCAAAAACCGAAACATGACAGCTGATGCTGACCTCGTTGTTGAGCTTTTTGATAAAAGAACAAAAATGGTCACCGATTTGCAGGTTTTACAGACAAAACGAAACGAAAATGCAAAATCGATGAAACAAAAGCTTTCTGACGATGAAAGAAAAAAACTCATCGAAGAAGGAAAATCAATCAAAGAACAGATTTCCAAGATGGAAACAGAGCTCAATCAGGTCGAGACAGATCTTGATGAAGCAGGACGTCAGATTCCAAATATGATTCATCCGGACGCTCCGATAGGCAAACTCGATACAGAAAATCTTGAAGTAAAAAAAGTCGGAACACCAAGAAAATTCGACTTTGAACCAAAAGATCACGTTCAGTTGGGAGAATCGCTCGACATCATTGACTTTGACCGAGGAACAAAAGTTTCAGGTCCTAAATTCTATTACCTTAAGAACGAAGCAGTTTTCCTTGAACAGGCTCTTATTATGTACGCACTCAACACACTGAGAAAGCATGGTTTTGAAATGTTCATCACTCCTGACGTTGCAAAAGAAGAAGTTTTGAAAGGAATTGGCTTTAATCCACGTGGAAACGAATCAAACGTATATTCAATTGAAGATGAGGGAACTTGTCTCGTTGCTACAGCAGAAATCACACTCGGTGGATATCACCAGAACGAAATTCTTGAAAAAGAAAGCCTTCCTCGTTTCTATGGCGGACTTTCTCATTGTTTCAGAAGAGAAGCTGGAGCTGCAGGTCAGTTTTCAAAAGGGCTTTACAGAGTTCACCAGTTTGACAAGGTTGAAATGTTTGCCTACTCTACTCCAGAACAGTCTGACCAAATCCATGAAAAATTGCGCTTAATCGAAGAAGAAATCTTTTCAGGACTCGGACTTCCTTTCCATGTTGTAGACACTTGCTCAGGAGACCTTGGTGCTCCGGCTTACCGAAAATGGGATCTTGAAGCATGGATGCCTGGACGAAACGGCGGTGAATACGGAGAAGTTACATCAACTTCAAACTGCACTGACTATCAGGCACGACGTCTTAACATCAAATACAAGGATGATGACGGAAAGAACAAGTATGTCCACACATTGAACGGAACGGCGATTGCTGTTGGACGAGCAATGCTTGCAATCCTTGAAAACTATCAGAACGCAGACGGATCTGTTACGATTCCTGAAGTTTTGGTTCCTTATTGCGGATTTGACAAGATTTTGCCAAAAAACAAATAATTTGATTTTTTGCTTTTTTTTAGGTGCGGTTGAACGATAGCTCAGCCGCATTTTTTTTGCAAGAAAAAAACAACGAAAAAGTCTTACAAAAATAAGTGCGAAAAAACGAAGCTACAACCTTGTTAAGTGAAAAATTAAAGGAAGTTTACGATGATAACAAATTACAATACGACGTAAGAGTTTTTTTCTGATTGCTTACACGTATTTTTCTTGATGAGATTTTTCGTACAAGAAGCGAGTGTCTTCTGGTTTTAAATCCTTGAAATCAAAGAAAAAACATTTTTTTTCACTATCAATTGAGTCGGTGACAATTTTGGAACATACTGCAGTACATTCAATCGTCCGAGTGATGAAAACCTGCGGTATTGAAATCTCGATTTTGTAATCTTCTCCCATTTCGAATCTGAAAAAGTCATTCTCGCTTGCTACAAGTAAAAATTTTTCGCTGATAAAAAGTATGATTGGTGGTAAAACTCGGTTCTGGATATTGTTTTGGCTATGAAAATCGAATGAGAAAAATTTTTGTATTACAGATTGGGTGATTTGAAACTGAGCATCATCATTTTGGATAAATTTATCAATACTATCATCAAACAAAAGAAAATTCTCATTCGTAATGCATTTTTTCGTAAAAGCCGAAAGTTTCGTTTTATCGTCGATATCAGGCGCTGATGGCAACTCATCATTTATAGGAGTAATCAGACATGTAAGATAATCGTAGATGCCGTTTGTCTTCTCCAAAAACTTGCATATCTTTTCGTTAATCGGAATGATGAAAAATGCATTCGCATGGCAATAACGCGATTCAAAATACATCGCTCTGCCTTTGTAATAAAAATTTACGATTACAGGCGAATTATCCGCAAGAACTCTTGAATTTGGAGTTCGCTTTAAAATAATGTTTTCATCCTGAATTGTGTATAAAGAGCCATCAATTTGAAGTGGTGAAAAAACTGTATTTTTGTTCGAATCATCAAGATCAAAGCAACGCTTAAGGACAATCTGAGGTCTTTCGTGAAAAATGTATTTGATGACAAGCTCACGTTCAATCTTGCTAAGGACGTCACTCATCGAAAAGTCCTCGGTAATATACCTGTTCGATATAGTATTTTTTATCAGTCAATGAAAAGAAAAATACCGTATCGATATTATTTTCTTCCGTTACAAGCCTCACAGGAATTTGAAATTCATCCAGCGTTTCTTCCTTTACAATAAACGGCTTACCTACGATATAGGATTTTACAGGAGGAATAAATTGAAAGTCATATTCAAAAACCGGCTTCAGAAAGCGTGCCTTTTCGGCAATGCAAGAAACAGATAGTTGCTTATTATTGATGCTATCGACAAAGGTTGATATTACGTCAAAAACCTTCTCATCAATTTCGGTTGTATCTAGGCTTCCGAAACCTACGAGATTCGGATACAGTCCGACAGGCTCATTATCTTTCGGAATGAAAATACGATTAATCAGCGAATTTTCAGAAAATCCATCGGGAAGCTTTTTTTTATTTTTATCAGATTCATCTTTTTTTGCCTGATTTTGCAAAAAGGTGATTTTCTCAAAAAAACCTTTTGGACTTGTGGCAACAGGTTCTGCTTCTTCAACAAGCTCTGTATCTAAAGGTTCGGTCCATTCAAGTTTTTTATCACGATATGTAATCTTATTTTTAAGCAAAGGATAATTTTCAGGATTTACACGATAATCAACCTTTTTCTGGCAGCCGAGCAAACAAAATGAGAAAAAAATTATAAGACACAAGAAAATTCTTTTCACAATTAAATTATACCTATAAAACGACTGATTTTCAATCATACTTGATTATGAAACTTCTATCGATTAAAATATTATCTTGTAAAAAAATCAAATGAAAATATTACTTATAGGAGAATCCAATGGCCCTTACACTGGCGGAAAAAATTTTACAGGAACATATCGTAAAGGAAGCTTGTCCAGATACGAAATTCATAAAAGGCGAAAAAATCGAGCGAGGTGCAGACATCGCAATTAAAATCGATCAGACTTTGACTCAGGATGCAACCGGAACCATGACATACCTTCAGTTTGAGACAATCGGTATTCCGCGCGTTAAGACAGAACTTTCTGTTTCATATATCGATCACAATACGCTTCAGACAGACTTCAAAAACATGGACGATCATCGTTATTTGCAGTCAATTGCCGCAAAATACGGTCTTTATTTTAGCCGTCCTGGAAACGGAATTTGCCATCAGGTTCATCTTGAATGCTTTGGAAAGCCTGGAAAGACTCTTTTGGGTTCTGACAGCCACACTCCAACTGGCGGCGGTATCGGAATGATTGCCATCGGCGCAGGTGGACTTGATGTTGCTGTTGCCATGGGTGGTGGAGCTTTCCATCTTGCAATGCCAAAAATTTTCGGTGTAAAACTCACGGGAAAACTTAGGAAGGGCGTAGGTGCAAAAGATATCATTCTTGAAGTATTAAGACGCGAAACTGTAAAGGGTGGAACTCTTGCAATCTATGAATATTTTGGCGAAGGCGTCGAAACTTTGACAGTTCCTCAGCGGGCAACAATCACGAATATGGGTGCGGAACTGGGTGCAACTTGTTCTATTTTCCCGTCAGATGAAAAAACTCGCAAATTTTTGGAATCAATGGGACGAGGAGATGATTGGACAGAACAAAAAGCAGATGAAGGTGCTGAATATGATAAACTTATCGAAATAAACCTTGATGAACTTTCCGCTCTTGCTGCTTGCCCGCACAATCCAGATGTAATTGATTCTGTAAAAAATCTTGCAGGAAAAAAAGTTACCCAGGTTGTAATCGGCTCTTGCACGAACTCTTCTTTGGACGACTTGGAAAGTGTTGCTGCCATCGTAAAGGGCAAGCACATCGCACCTGGTGTTGAAGCCGGAATTGCACCGGGAAGCCGAACGACAATTCTTATGGCAAGTAAATCTGGAATTTTGGAAACCTTATACGAAGCAGGTTTTAGAATTTTGGAAAGTGCCTGCGGTCC
>JAQYSN010000018.1 GCA_028725265.1 Spirochaetales bacterium
TGAATACCAACAGCACGGCTCATTGCGGCAAGTCGAGCAATAGTAGATTCAAGTTCTTTGCCTGTTGTAGCCATCAAATCCGCAAATTCATCAATTACAACGACGATATATGGCAATTTTTCTGTAGCGATATTTCGCTCAACAATCCTACGGTTATAACTTACTATGTCTCGTACGCCCATTCCATCAAGGAGAGAATAACGTCGTTCCATTTCACACAGACAATACTGTAAGGATTGGAAAGCTCGTTTCGGCTCTGTAATAACCGGTGTAAGCAAGTGTGGAATATCATTGTATAATTTAAGCTCAACAACCTTAGGGTCAATAAGGATGAGTTTTACTTCATCAGGAGAACGTTTGAACAAAATTGAAAGAATCAGAGAGTTTACGCAAACTGATTTTCCGGCTCCAGTTGCACCTGCAATCAAAAGATGAGGAGTCTTTGCCAAATCAAGGAGTTGTGCTTCACCTGTGATGTCTTTTCCAAGAACTACAGGAATTGCCATTTTTTTATAAGCAGGAGTATCATTTTCGATGATTTCCTTAAAACTTACGATGGCTCTTTCCTTATTCGGGATTTCAATTCCAACGGCACTTTTTCCAGGAATTGGAGCGACAATTCGAACACTAGGGGCAGCAAGACCAAGCGCAATATTATCGGAAAGTGCAACGATTTTGCTCAATTTTACGCCTGGAGCAGGAACAAGCTCGAACATCGTAATTACAGGTCCCTTTTTAATACCCGTAACTTCAGCTTCAATCTTGAACTGATTAAGAATTTCCTTTAATTTTTCAGCCTTTCCCTTCGTTTCTTCATCAATAATCCAATATTCGTTATCTGGATATGTCGTCAAAAGGCCTTCTGCAGGAACTTCGTATTTTCCAATCTTTTTCCTTGCAGGTTTCACAACTGTTTCTGCAACAGGAACTTCAATTTCAGGTTCTGCATCGTTATCTTCTGCTTCGTCAAATTCAGATTCATCCTCATCGATATCGATTTCATCATCATTTTCGTCAAGCTCATCTTCGGCAACGTTATCGTTGTCATCGTTGTCATCCATGCCCTCGGTGTTGAAAGAAAAATCTTCGTTATCGTCTGAATCTTCCTCATCATCAATCGTAATTGGATTTGCTATATCAGCCGTGTAAAAAGCATCCGGCTCATCGTCTTCTTCATCTTCATCCTTTTCATCCGGATTAGGCGGACAAAAAACGGTTGCAGCCGTATTATCCAAATATCGTGAAGATTTATCGCTTTCTTCGTTTTCATCGAAATTAATTGCTTCCGAGCCTACTTCAAAACCATCGTTTTCATCGAAGGTCTTTTCGACTTTTTCGCTTTCGGCCAAAAGTTCCTCGTCGCCAAGCTTGATATCCATGAGCGGAACAGCCTTGTTCATTTTTTCTTCTTCGCTCATAAATTCAGGATAATTCTGTCGTGCAATTTCTTTCTGCCCTTCCGAGAATTTTACCTGATAGATTTCCTTTGGCTGTTCAATTTCTTCCAAAGGTTCCGTATTAAAATGAATTGAGACAGGCTCGTCGTTTTTAGCATCGTTAGAGTCGGTGGTAACTTCAGAAGCAGTGGCAGAATCATCTTCCCCGAAAGGATCAGCCAAAAATTTAGATTCTGCATCATCTTCAGCATAAAAACCTGATAAATCGACATTTTCAATCTGTTCTTTTGGAACTGAATTTCCGTCATCTTCAAATTCCGTTGCTGAAAGAAGATCTTCTACGGTCGGAATTTCGATTACAGGAGCCGAATTTTTTTCGGCAACTTTTTCAGAAAAAATATTGTTTGAAACGAGAGGTTCATTATCGACTGTATCTGAACTGTCGGCCTCATCATAGCTCTCCGCACTAGCAACAGCAACCTCAGAAGAATCTGCTTCAGAAGCGGCAACATCAAGGTTACCAGCAAGCACACTTTCATTCTCGGCAGCATCAACGTTACCAGCAAGCGCGCTTTCATTCTCGGCAACATCAACGTTACCAGCAAGCGCACTTTCATTCTCGGCAGCATCTTTCTCTGACTCTTCAATTGTCATTTCAGAAGAAGCAGTCAAATTTGGAGCTATTTTTGAAACATCACGAACAACTTCACTTGGTGAAGAAATTTTTGAAGAACTTTTTTCATCATCTTTTTTTACATTTTTTGAATTTTTTGCATTTTCAGATGCCTTATTTGCTTTAGAAACGATAAAATCAAAAATAATTCCGATGGCAACGTATTCAATTGCAATAATCAAAACCGTGATGAAAAGAGTCGCAATAAGTTTGAGAATAAAAACTGGCTCTGTTGAATCCGGCAAAATTTTTCGCAAAAGCCTTTCGCAGGCAACAACAGTAAAGAACGGTAAAATTGAAGTGCCAAGCAAAACTGATTTCTTGCTCGTAAAATTAGGCATAAAAAACATTATCGCAGCGGCAAAAAGAAATATCGGAATGAAAACCGATGAAAATCCATAGACATTTACAAGAATTTTTCCAAGTCCAAACACCGTTGCAAATTTCGGGTCGATTCCAAATCCCAAGAATTGAACCATCAACGAAATAGTGAAATAGGCAGCTATGATTAAAATTAAAATACCAACAATAATTACTGATTTTTCCGATCGTTTCATATAACAATTATCGGAAAATTAAAACGAAGTTAAACTAAAATCTTCAGTAAGTTTAGAGAATTAGAAAGAAAACTTTGCTGAAATAACTGGCGCAAAAAGGAAATTAGCATAACCTGCATAATTTTCAGGATATTTTATCTGAGCAAGACTATAAAAATCGTATTCAAAAATTAGTCCTGATGTAATCGCGATATTTCTGTTGAAATAATAGACGTAAGAAATCCTTCCCTGTAACCCAAACATCATATTGAAAAGAGTTTGCTGGACAGTTTCATCAAAACCAACTTTGTAATTAACGATATAAAAACTCAAAGACGGCCCTACAAACCATTCAATTCCATGTGTCTTTTCAAAAATATGCCTATACTGGCATCCGATTGAAAAATCAAAGTAAGAACCCAAAAGAGTGATGTTCGAAAGTCTAAGCGTCGTCTTTATCCCATTCTGCCAAGATCTGAACAAATAAGGAATTGCAACATCAAAATTTAGGCCAAGTCCGAAATCGGCATCGGAAGCAGGATAAAAACGATAAGACAAATCCAAATCGGCCGTAGAAATAAATGAAGAGTATTTTGAAGAATCGTAATCTGAGTTTTCGAAGACAAACATCGGACAAGCACCAACAATAAATTCGTTCTTTGAGACCTCAGAAGGATGGGCAGAAACTGACCGTTGTTTTGAACTCACAGATGATTTTTTTTTGCTTCCAGATTCTTTTGTCATTGTAACAAACTCATTAAAAACAGTATCGACACCGCCATTTTTGATGTAAAGCGAAGCCGGATTTGAATATTCAGGCGAAGTTAGCGTTAGTAATATTTGACTGCTTGCTAAATTCACAAAATCAACTGAAAGAGAAAATTTTCCATTATTGTTTCGAATCGTCGAATGAATTTCGTATGTTGCATCAAAATTTTCAAGCATCACTTTCATCTTCAATTTTGACTGGACGTTTTTCTTTATGGCATCTTTTACATTGCCAGGAACCCAAAGTGTTTCTTCTGGCGAAAGACTTTGAACTTTAGGCTGCGCGATAAAAACAGATTTTGAAAAATCAAATTGAGATAGGGACTGATCTTGAGCAGAAAGAGGAAATGAGAACAAAAAAATCATACATCCAAATAAAAATGCGAAGGAAAAACTTCTCACAAAATTAACTTTTTTCATAATATCCCTCGTCTTCAAAAATTAAATGTACATTGATTCAAGAACGCTAATATAGTATAACTTTTGCTATGGAAGATTACAAGAAAGAATTCATTAATTTTATGGTTGAATGCCAGGTTTTGAAATTCGGCGACTTCACTTTAAAGAGCGGCCGAAAATCACCTTTTTTTATGAATGCTGGTGCCTACGTAACTGGAAGTCAGCTTTCTAGACTCGGAAAATTTTACGCTCAAGCCATCCACGATAACTTTGGAGATGATTTCGACGTTCTCTTTGGACCAGCATACAAAGGAATCCCACTTGCAACCGCAACCGTAATCGCATACAGCGAACTTTACGGAAAGGAAATCAAATATTGTTCTGACCGCAAGGAAGAGAAAGACCACGGTGCCGACAAAGGAGGTCTTTTAGGATATAAAATCCAGGATGGTGACAGAGTTGTAATCATCGAAGATGTTACTACAAGTGGCAAATCAATTGAGGAAACATACCCTAAAATCAAGGCACAAGAAACAAAAGAAGGCGCCATCAAAATCGTGGGAGAAATCGTTTCGCTCAACCGAGAAGAAAAAGCCGGTGACAGCGACAAAGCCGCACTCGACGTAATCAGCGAAAAATATGGATTTCCTGCAAAAGCCATCGTTTCAATGAGCGAAGTCATCGACTGTCTATACACAAACGGCGACAAATCAATAATCACCGATGACATAAAAAAACGCCTTGATGCTTACTACGCAGAATACGGCGCTAAATAAATTTGCATCCAACTTTGCAGAACTCTTGTGAAACATCGTGAAACAATTTATCCACTTTTTCCACAAGTTTTCCACAATGATAAAAACAATTATTTAAATTTTGTAAAGAAACGTCCAAAAACGCTTGTCAATAGCCAATTGGGCGTTTTTTTATATATTTTTGGTTTTTAAACCACTATACAAATATCTATTTCTTTATATTACAATGATTTACAGTAAATAAAAAAATATTTTAAAATTTTCCTAAAAATCTCCAATCATTAAATATTTAAGAAATCTCTAATTCCAAACCAGGAAATTCCACTTAATTTTATATAAATTAACGATTTTTCAACTTTTTGCACAAGTTTTCCACAAGCAAAATTTTTACCATTTTTTCACTTTTTCTCTCAAAAACTATTGACAGACTTTTTTGCTTTTCGGTATGCAACAACAAAACAGATAACATGTACGATAAAGGTTATGAACCAAGAAAGCGGATATGAAAAATAAATCGTTTCGATGCAATGAAATCGCTCCACTTGAAATATGGTCGCCAGCCACAAAAGACGGATTCCGCAAGCACCAAGCAATGAAACAATCATCGGGAGTACAGAATACCCGATTCCACGAAGGGCTCCTACCATAACCTCCATTAAGCCGCACAAAGCATAGGTTGAACTGATAATCTGAAGGCGTCTTTTGCCTGCAAAAACCTGAAGGTCAGGAGGATTGTTGTGGCTATAAAGTCGGATAAAATCTTCGGCAAAAAACGCCGTAAGATTTCCCATTACCAGGCCAACCACCGTTGTGCAGACGGCAGTAAGACATAAAACTTTTTTTATCATCTTCATGTCTTTTGCCCCATAGGCTTGGGAACAAAAGGTTATTGCCGCCTGCGAGAAAGAATTCATCGAAATGTAGATAAACCCCTCTATGCTTTGTGCGGCCGAGTTTCCGGCCACCACAATCTTGCCGAACGAGTTTACGCTGGACTGAATCACGACATTCGAAAAGGAAAACAGACACCCCTGAATTCCGGCCGGCAATCCTGTTTTAAGAATCTGAATAAATTTAGTCTGATTAATGTGCAGTTTTTTCAAATCAAGATGAACTTCGCTCTTTTCCTTCATCAACGCGATTACAATCAAAAAAGCAGCCACGCATTGTGAAAGCGATGTTGCAAGACCGACGCCTGCAACCCCCATTTTAAAAACGATTACGAAAAGAAGGTTCAATACAACATTTATTCCGCCGCTGATAATCAAGAAAAACATCGGGCGTCGGGTGTCTCCGATGGCCCTTAAAATCGCCGCCCCGAAATTATAAATCATCGTTGCAAGAATTCCGGAAAAATAAAATCTTAGGTAAATGGTCGCCAACGGCAATATATCCTTATCCGTGTCCATCCAGATAAGAAAAAATCTTGAACATCCAATTCCGATTATCGAAAGGACAAAGCCACTAATTATGCTAAGCAACATCGACGTGTGGACAGATGAACTGATTTCGCGCTGTTTTTTGGAACCAAAATCTTTTGCGACAATTACATTAGCACCCACGGAAAGGCCGACAAAAAGATTGATTATCAGGTTGATGAGCGAACTTGTCGCACCAACTGCCCCCATCGAATCAGGGCCATCAAATTTGGAAACTACAATCAAATCGGCTGCGTTGAACAATAGCTGTAGGATTCCCTGTCCCATCAACGGCAAGGAAAAAAGCAGGATATTTTTCAATGTAGAACCTTGATTTATATCAATCTGATAATTTTTAGCCATCAGTTCGTTATATCACTTTTGTTTTTTTTAGTCGACAAATCATATATACCATAATAAAATTCTAGTATGCGCGTAATTTACTTTACATTGTGTGCAATCATAAATATCGCAGTTCTCATACTAGCCATATATGCGAGAAGATTTACTCAAGGAAGCCAGAATAAGTTTTTTCTGCTTATCGTCTGGGATACCTTCCTTTCAGCAATTTGCGATTTCATTTGCACTTATCTTCAAGTTTATGCAGGTGCTTTTCCGCATAAATCTACGATTCTGTTTGTTTCAACCACCCTCTATTTCATCTTCAGAAATTTCACGATGGTTGCCCTATGTATGTACGTCTTTTTCCTCACAAACTTCATTTACGTAATTCAAGAAAAAAGCCTCAAGGGAAGGTTTTTATCAGTTCTAATCGTCGTACCATATATTTTGAATGTGATTCTGATTGTGGCAAATATTTGGACAGGCTGGATTTTTACAATTGATGAAAACAGTATCTATCACCGACAAAAATTGATTGCGTTCAACTATGTCGTAGCATTCATATATACCGTATTCGGAATAGCAGTCCTGATTGCTTTTCATAAAGCCCTTTCAAAATCCCGCATCTACGCAATTGCGTTCATGTATATTCTCTCGATTTCTTCTGTATTCATTCAGTTCTTCTACCCTCACCTTATGGTCGAAATGTTTGCTACATCAATTGCGCTTTTTGAAACGATGATTTTGATTCAGCGCCCAGAAGAACTTACGGATTCAAGCACGGGAATGTTTAACATTTCAGCCTTCCGAAAACACGGAAAAAACCTTTTCTTGAACAAAAATCCTGCATCACTTATCTTCATCAGGATTACGAACGGAAAAACTCTTCTGAATGCCCTTGATTACGAAACCTACTCTGAATGTCTTACAAATATCAATTCATTCATCCTTTTGGCACTTAAAGAGCAAAAAACAAAAGGACAGCTTTATCATCTCCAAAAAGGCCGATTCGCAATCCTTTTCAAAGGAGAATACACGAAACGTTCATTGTTTTTCGCAAACCATCTTTTGAAGACTTTGCCTCGAACTTTTAAACTCAAAAACATAACCATCGAAACTGATTACAAAATATGCCACACGATATACGACAATAATTCCAAAAACAGTGATTTCAACTCGTTCAAGGAACTGATGGTTCTTGCTGAAAATTTTGACAAGATTTTGAAATCGGAAAAAGATGTCATCACTTTCAAAGATGCAAAATCCAAGGAAATGCTCAAACAAAGCGTCTCAATCGATTCCATCCTCATGGAAGCCATAAGTAACAACCTTTTCGAAATGTATTATCAGCCGATTTATTCCGTGGCTGAACACAGAATCATTTCGGCAGAAGCTCTAATCAGACTCAAATATGACGGCAAATTCATTTCTCCCGAATTTTTCATACCAGCTGCAGAAAAAAACGGCCTCATCCATCAGATTGGAGATTTCGTTTTGGAAAGCGTTTGTCAATTTATTGCCAGTGATAAATTTAAGGAAACAGGCTTGGACTATATCGAGCTTAATCTTTCCGTTTCACAGTGCATGGAAAGCGGTCTTGCTGATAAAATCCACAATTTAACCAAGAGATATGGAATTTCTTCTGATAAGATAAACCTTGAAATTACGGAAACTGCCATTGACAGCAGCGTAAACACAATGCTTAACAATATCCAAAAACTTTCCAGCCTTGGATTTTCATTCTCACTTGATGATTACGGAACCGGTTATTCGAACATCAAACGTGTCGTTACGTTACCTCTAAAAATCATCAAATTCGACAAAACCTTTGTAAATGAAGTTAATAATCCTCAGATGCAGATTGTCCTCAAAAACAACATCGAAATGATGAAAGAGATGAAAAAAGAAATCGTCGTCGAAGGAATTGAAACCAACGAAATGCTCAAAGTCTTTTCAGATTACCACTGTGATTTTATCCAAGGATTTTATTTTTCTAAACCACTGCCAGTCAATGATTTTTGTTCATGGGTGGACAATTGGAAAAAACAGGCTTAAAATTTCAGTATGAATATTCGAGTATTAGAAATGCCCCTTGATTTCGGGGGCAATCGCCATGGCTCCGATATGGGGCCTTCTGCAATCCGTCTTGCAGGACTAAAAGAAGAACTGCTTGAACTTGACCACAACACCGTTGAGTTTTTACAACCGATTTCCATTTCACGACAGGAAGCCGAAAATCCAGGAAATCCAAAAGCCCGCTACCTTCCACAAATAAAAGATGCCTGCGAAAAACTTGCATCTTCCGTAGAACATGTTGTTCGTGACGGCAACTTTCCTATAGTGCTTGGAGGAGATCACTCTATTGCGTTAGGCACACTTGCCGGTCTTACAGCTGCTTACAAAGATAAAGATAAAAAACCAAAAGTCGGCGTTTTATATGTTGATGCCCACGGAGATTTCAACACCTGCGACACTTCGCCTTCTGGTAATATACACGGAATGTGCATGGCCGCAAGTTGCGGTTACGGAATAAGCGAACTGACAAACCTTTACTACGATGGTGTAAAAATTGATCCAAAAAATGTTTGTTACGTTGGTCTACGTGACATAGATTCTAAAGAAAAAATTCTGATGAAAGAAGCCGGTGTTACAGGCTTTACTATGAGCGACATCGATAGGGAAGGTTTTAGCAAGATTCTGAACAAAGTCGTTCTTTTTTTCAAAACACACGCAGATATAGTGCATGTAAGTTTCGACATGGATGTAATAGACCCAATGTTCGCACCTGGCGTGGGGATTCCACTGCCTGGCGGGCTCAACTACAGAGAAGCACTTCTGCTGATGGAAGAAATGGCCAAGACAAAACTTGTTAAATCGGTGGAAATCGTCGAAGTAAATCCTGTTTTGGATGTGAGAAACCAAACGGCAAAGATGGCGGTCGAATTGTTAGCTCGCCTTTTGGGTAAAAAAATCTGGCTGTAAGTATGCAAATTACCCCCGCGCCAGGTGCGGCAAAAGCTGCTCGTAATAAAACCGATCGTCTATCTTAATATCCTTTGTCGTATGACCTAGATGACGGTCCTTCCTGACACGCTCGCCATGAAAATCACTTCCGGCCGTTACAAAAAAACCGTTCTTGAAAGCCAACTCTTCAAGGCGCTTTGCCTCTCCTAATTTTGTCCCAGGATGCCAGGCTTCAAGGCCTTCAATTCCGCGCTCATGCAGTTCAGGCAAAAGCTCCTGAAGCTTACCCCAAGAAAGATAAAGTGACAAAGGATGGGCTAGAACGGGAACTCCGCCCGAATCACAAATTGCAACGATTGCTTCATCAAGATTGCACTTTTCCTTTTTTTCATAAAGAGGTCGTCCATGCGCAAGATAAAGATCAAAAGCTTTTTGCCTTGTTTTTACGATTTTATTTTCGAATAGATAATCAGCGATATGTGGTCGTCCGATATTTTGCGTTCCGTATTTTTCCTGTAGTTCTTCAAGCGTAACTTTAAGCCCCAAATTCTGCATCTTTTCCAACTGATTTACTTTTTCAACAATGCATCGGTTTCGATTTTCTCTGGAAAGTTTTTGATTGGAAATCAATTCCGAAAGCGATTTTGAAATATCTTTCAGCCCCAATCCTAAAAGATGAAATTCACCAGTCGGCCATTCAACACTAAGCTCGATGCCCCGTACAAATTCAATATTCTTTTTTCGAGCCTCTTTTTCTCCTTCTTCCAAACCAGAAACTGTGTCGTGGTCAGTAATTGCCATGACCTTAATTCCTTTTTCGAAAGCCAAGTCCACAAGCTCGGTCGGAGTGTAGCATCCATCTGATGCAGTACTATGCGTATGCAAATCGATCATTTTAAATAATGTAGCATAAATTTTATTGATGTGGTATACTATATATAGAATAGTCTATATTTATGGAGAAAGTATAATGCCAAAAGCAATTCAATATAGAACAGGTTCTATTATCTACTTTGAAGGTGATAATGATGATCGAATCTTCATCCTTCAAAAAGGTACGGTAGTTCTAAAATCAACTGATATCGAAACAGGCGCTCCAATCAACGAAACGATTGCCATCGGAGAATTTTTCGGTGTTAAATCTGCGTTCGGGCACTTTCCTCGAGAAGAAACTGTTTCTGTTATGTCTGATGCTCAATGCGTTGCTTTGACTGTTCCTGAATTTGAACATCTTTTTGGCGGAAATAAAGCCGTCATCTTAAAAATGCTCAAAGTTTTCTCCAACCAACTCAGAAACATCCATAAAAAAATCGACTCAATTCTTGATAACAAAGTTGAAATTGACCAAACTACAGGAATGCAATTAGTTGCACAAAGTTTTTTTCAGGAAAAAGAATACAAAACATGTTGCGATGTTTGTGCAAAATTCTTCGCGCGATTTCCTCAGGCTCCAAACGTCAACTCAATGAAGCAGCTTTATCTAAATTCAAAAAAACTTGCTGATCTTTCCGCTTCAAAAAACGTCGAAGATTCAAGTTATTCAACATCCGCTGCGACCGTAACTTCTAGTGCTTTGAAACAGTTTTCATTACCGGCATTCAGCCGATTTGCTAAAAAATTTGAGCCAGGCTCTGTAATCATTTCAGAATTTGAACCTGGAGACTGCTTCTACCTCATCCAGTCAGGTAAAGTCCAGTTGATTAAATGTATCAACGGAACAAAAAAGAACCTTGATATCCTGATGCCTGGCGAATTCTTCGGAGAAATGGCAATCCTTGAAAATACTCCACGTTCGGCAACTTGTATTGCAACCGATAAAGTTGAAGTACTCGAATTTAACAAACAGAATTTTGAATTGCTGATTATGGGAAATCCACAGTTGGCTATCATCCTTATCAAACTTTTCTGTAAACGAATTTACGATCAGAACCGTCGACTCAAGACTTTGGTAATAAAAGACCTTCAGGCTCGAATCGGCGATGTATTCTTAATGATTGATGAAATGAATCCGCAGTTGGATTCTTCCAGTGACTCACGAAAACTTCCTCTTACAATTCAGGATGTTTCGCATTGGGCTGGACTTCCAATTGAAGTTGCAACTGAAGAAATCAATAAATTCGTTGAAAAACGAAAGATTGAAGTATTTGACAACTACATTATCGTAAAAAATATTGTTGATATGCGACGTTTCGTTGACCAGCACATCACCAAGAAATTTTAATTGAAATCTGATTCAAAGTTTATTTTGCTATGGGGGGGGCTGTCCAATAAGTCCTGTCATGCTGAATTTATTTCAGCATCCACACTATATATAGTGCTTAAGATTCTGAATCAGGTTCAGAATGACAGAGGCTTAATTCTTTTGGGACAGCCCCTTTTTTTTGCGAAAACTCAGCCGTTATTTTTCGCATTTTTTTTCACTGGCTTTACAGCATTTTCCCACAAAAATCGCTGATTTTTGAATAGCCTTTTTTTGCCATCCATTTTTTTAAACCTTCGATTATCTCAATCATGCAATTTGGGTTTGAAAAAGTCGCCGTTCCCACCTGAATCGCGCCGGCGCCGGCCAAAATGAACTCCACGGCATCTTGCCAACATGAAATTCCACCTAGGCCGATAACAGGAATCTGCTTTTCCACAGGCAAGGTTTTTATCATGGAACAAACATCGTAAACGATTCTCAATGCAAGAGGTTTTACTGCAGGACCTGCAAGACCAGCTGTTTTATTGTCAAAAACGAATTTTTCCCTATCAATATCGATTGCCATCGCCTGGAAAGTATTGCAAATGCTGATTGCATCGGCGCCGGCGTCTATCACGGCTTTTGCAACATCTTTTATTGAAGGCGCATTTGGGGAAAGTTTCACTATAAGAGGTTTTTTGGTAGCTTCTCGAACTTTTGAAGTAACTTCGGAAGCCATGCACGGTTCAAGACCAAACCCCATGCCTCCAGCCTTTACGTTAGGGCAAGAAATGTTTAGTTCTATCATGTCGACATCACTTGAATCCAAAAGCCTTGCGCCTTCAACATACTTATCAATTGAATGACCGCTCAAATTTGCTATTGAAACACAGTTTGATTTTTTCATCTCAGGAAGTTTTTCATCGATAAAATGTCGAATTCCAGGATTTTCAAGCCCGATGGAATTTACAAGCCCCGAAGGAGTTTCCCAAAGACGCATCCCTGTGTTTCCAGAACGAGGATCCAATGTAAGACCTTTTGAACAGATTCCACCAAGTTTGTTTACATCGAATATGGTTTCGTATTCCTGGCCAAAACCGAAAGTTCCACTTGCAGCAATGACAGGATTTTGAAATTCAACGCCTGCTATCTTTACCCTAAGATCAGGCTCGCTAGCATTTCCACTGTTTTGAACGCCGACAGATTTTTTTTCGCAAACCACGTTTTGAGCGCCCGTCGCAGTGGCGGTTTTTTCAGCGGCAAGTTGAGGCTTTGCAAATAGCTTTGCGAATATTAGTTTTTCGCCTTCAAAAACAGGACCATCCTTGCAGCATCTTTTGTTTCCATCAGTGGTTTCTATAGTGCATCCAAGACAAGCTCCGACTCCACAAGCCATCCGATTTTCCATACTCAAAAAGCATTTTATTCCGCTTTCAGAACAGATTTTTTGAACATACGCAAGCATCGGTGTCGGGCCGCATGCAAAAACCGCCTTATAGCCTGCTTTCTTAAGTTTTTCTGAATCGAGTGCATTCGGAAGCATTCCCTTTATTCCGACAGAGCCGTCATCTGTCGTAACAACAAGATTTCGTGCATGGACGTTTTCAAGACCGTAAGAGCCACTTTTAAAGCAGGCGTAAAAATCATAGCTTTGGTCAGGCAAGGTTTCAGAAAAGCCTGCGACGGGCGCCACACCGATTCCACCACCAACAACACAAACCGGCGCGTTCATATTGGTTTTCAAAGTTTCGCCATCAACATACTGGCTAAACGAATTTCCCAGAGGCCCCAATACCTGAACGCAATCACCTGGTTCAAGAGAACAAAGTTCTTTTGTTCCGTCGCCTTTGAGCAATATTAAAAATGAAACAGTGATTTTATCGTCATTAGATTTTTCGCAATGATAAACGCTGATTGGTCGCGCAAGAAGATGTTGTGATTTTACAGAGCGCAACATGAAAAACTGTCCCGAAATTGGTTTTTGATTTTCAGGAAGTTCAATTTTCAAGCAATAAACTGATTTTTCTGGCTTTGCCTCATCAACAGGTGCACAATAGGCAACCTTTCCCAAAGCAAAAACAGGGTAACTTTTTTCACACATAAGCTCTCTCCTTGCAATATAACGTCGCTTTAATATAGCGTTTTATCACAGATTTTACTAGAGAGAGCTAGTTAAAGACCTATACGCTCAAAACGGCTTTTGCAAGCTGATCGGCACATGAGGTTTTTCTAGCTCCGCATGTGTTTCCTGCAAGAATCTTTGCGATTTCTTCAGCTTTCATGCCATCAACGAGTTTTCCGATAGCCTTTAGATTCCCATTGCAACCGCCGGTAAAAGAAACATTCGTTACGACATCATTTTCATCTTTATCAAATGTTATTTTTGAAGAACAAGTCCCTGTAGTTTTGTACGTATAAGTCATATTCTACCTATTTTTCCACGACTTTTTTAACCGCATCTTCGAATTTTTCAGGAGCATCTGCTGGTCCAAATCGTCCTTTACAGAACGTATGGAGTTTTTCATCATTTCCTGGAGCCTGATTCATAAACTGGTTACAAGGAAACTCAAGGATTGATAAAACAAGAACGAAGCAAGCAGGATGAACGAACTGTTTACATCTATTTGACAGACGAAGGTCGCCAGATGAAATCAAAATGCATGTATATTCCACAGCAGATGTCCTGCACCAACATTCTTGAGATGAATGAAGCGGGCCAACTTAACGGAATACTTCACAATATGATGGCCCACATACAAGAATAACTTATTTATATTTCTTTTCGACCTTAGCTTTTGCTTTGGTCAAATCTTTTTTAGAAAACTTTGCGGCTTTTGCAGCGGCTCTTACGATATCAGCCATCGTTAGAGTTCCGCTTTCGCGTTTTTCAGCCAATGATTCGTCCTTTTTCCAGGCACACAAAATTCCGCGACTTGAATTCACGACACCGCCTGCTTCCATAAGTAGAGTTCCTGCAATTTCTGCAGCTCCTCCTTGGGCACCATATCCAGGAATCAAAAACAAGATGTTAGGATATTTTTTTCTAAGATAAAGCGCATCTTCCGTCTGGGTTGCTCCGACGACTGCTCCGATTGGACCGCATGTCTGTTCAGGGTACTCAGCTTTGTATTCCTGCTCGATTCTTTCAAGTTCATTTCCGACTCTTTCCAAAAGAAGAGAACCGTCTTCAAGTTTCTGATGTTCGATATCAACCATTCCCGGATTTGAAGTGCAAAGCAAAACGAAAGCTCCCTTTCCGCCCTTCTCTTTCGTAGCCCATTCAGTAAATGGCTTGAGTGTGTCAAAGCCCATGTATGGATTTACGGTAATGATATCTGTTTCGAAATCACCTGAAAAATGAGCTCGTGCATAAGCCTTGGCCGTATCTGCAATATCACCACGTTTGATATCAGAAATCACTGGAATATCAGCTTCTTTCAAAGCCTTGAGCGTTTCTACATAAGTCTTGAGTCCTTCAATTCCCATCGCCTCGTAATACGCAATCTGAACTTTGGCACAACACATAAAAGGCTTGCATTTCTTTATCAGAGCCTTGTTGTAAGCCAAAACTGCTTTCATAGGAGTCTTGTACTTGCTCAAAATATTTTCTGGAATATAACTTGGATCTGTATCCAATCCTACACACAATGGACCGTTTGTTTTTGCAGCTTCCTGTAAGCGCTGCATCTGATGGATGTTGTTCATAAATTCATTCTACAAAATATTTTACAATATTTAAATGGGTAAATCCATTTTTATAACTTATACTGAAAGTACAAAAGTCAAAGGAAGTTATATGAAGTTAGAAGATTACGAAATCGCAAACAACAAATTGCTGAGGGAAAATGGAGCTGAATGTACTGTACTTTTACGAAAAAACGGAGATTTTCCACTTGATAAACCTGGAAAAATTGCATTGTATGGAAGTGGTGCACGAAACACCATTAAAGGAGGAACCGGTTCAGGCGAAGTAAATTCTCGCTTTTCCGTCACGATTGAGCAGGGACTTGAAAATGCCGGCTTTGAAATCACGACGAAATCCTGGCTGGATTCATACGATCAAATCAAAATTGATGCAAAAAAACAGTTTATAAAAGACATCCATGCTGAAGCTAGAAAAAAACTGACCTTTGCACTTTTCCTTGCTATGGGACGAGTTGTCCCTGAACCTGAGTATAATCTTCCTCTGGATGGCGAAGGTGATACGGCTGTTTACGTATTGTCAAGAATTTCTGGAGAAGGCAGCGACCGAATGACCGATGAAGGAGATGTTACTCTTTCACAAACAGAAAAGAGAGATATCCTTGAATGTTGCCAAAAATACAAAAAATTCATCCTCGTGCTTAACGTAGGCGGTGTGATTGATTTAAGTGGCATCGAGCAAGTTCAGAACATCCTTCTTTTTTCACAGCTCGGCGTTGAAGGCGGAGATATTTTTGCAGACATTCTTTTGGGAAAAAGCAATCCTAGTGGAAAACTAGCGACGACCTGGAGCAAAATCAGCGACTATTCAAGTCTCGGAGATTTTGAAAAACTCAACGACAATCGATACAAAGAAGGCATCTATGTAGGCTACCGATATTTTGATTCAATCGGGAAAAAAGCTTTGTTTCCATTTGGATTCGGACTTTCCTATTCGGACTTTGAATTAGGCTGCGTCGAAACAAGCCTTGAAGGACAAAAAGTCATCGTTCAATGTGATGTCAAAAATATTGGCAAATTCGAAGGAAAAGAAGTTCTCCAAGTTTACGTTTCAAAACCTCAGGGCAAATTAGATCAGCCTTATCAGGTTTTAGCAGCTTTTTCAAAATCTGACCGTATAAAACCTGGAAGCACTGCAAAACTTGAAGCAAGTTTTAACTTGTCCGATATTGCAAGTTACGATGTCCAAAGTGCAAGTTTTGTTTTGGAAAAAGGTTCGTATATTATCCGTGTTGGTAATTCAAGTGTTGATACAAAAGTGTCAGCTTTTATAAATGTTGACAATGATGTCATAGTTGAAAAATGCAAAAATGTATTCGGAAAAGTTGACTTCGAAGACTTTAAACCAGACAATTATGACAAATTAGACAAAAATATGACAGAATTGTCAGAGTTAATTATGTCGGGAAAAGCGTGGGAAAACGCTAAAAACCTGACACTAGAAAAAGATGTCATAATTACAAAAGTCAACAAATATGACATGCCGGAAGAAATCGACGATTTTATTTCGACATTGGCTGATGAAGAACTTGCACTTATGAATATCGGTGCGTTTGATCCACGCGGCGGTATCGCAGGGCTTATCGGAAATTCAAGTCTAACCGTAGCAGGTGCGGCCGGAGAAACAACAGTCCAGCTCAGTAACAAAGGAATCGGTTCCATCGTTATGGCTGATGGTCCTGCCGGAATGAGGCTGAGCAAAGATTACTACACGGATGAAAAGGGCGTGCATTCCTTGGGAGAATCACTTCCTGAATCAATCCTTGAGTTTATGCCAAAAATTGCAAAGCCTTTCATGTCAAAAGGTGGCGGGAAAGCCCCGGAAGGAAAAGAAGTTCTTCATCATTGGGCCACTGCAATTCCAATCGGAACAGCAATCGCACAAACCTGGAATATCGATTTTGCACAGCAATGTGGAAAAATGGTCGGCGAAGATATGGATCGTTTTGGCGTTCATCTTTGGCTTGCACCGGCTCTCAATATCCATCGTGATATCAGATGCGGACGCAACTTCGAATATTTTAGCGAAGACCCGCTTATCAGTGGAAAAATGGCAGCAGCAATTACAAATGGCGTTCAGGCAAAGAAAAACTGCGGAACTACCATCAAGCACTTTGCGGCAAACAATCAAGAACTGAACCGATATAACAACAACAGTATCGTTTCAGAAAGAGCAATGCGCGAAATCTACCTGAAAGGATTTGAAATTGCAGTAAAAGAAAGCCAAGCTTGTGCAGTTATGACTTCATACAATCTTTTGAACGGAATACACACATCGGAAAGCAAGGAACTTATTCAGGACGTTCTTAGAAGCGAGTGGGGATTCAAGGGAATCGTCATGACCGACTGGGTCGTTTCGGATATGATGGCCTCGAAAGGTTCAATCCATCCGAATGCAAAGGCTCCAAAAGTTGCAAAAGCGGGCGGTGATTTGTTCATGCCTGGAAGCAAATCGAACGTAAAACAAGTACTCAAGGCTCTTAAAAAAGGTTTGATTTCAAGAAAACAGCTCGAAATCAATGCGACTAGAGTATATAGGATGATATCAAAATTCAAAATTTGACATCAAAGATTTTATAAATTAGAATTGAAATTATGATAGAAATATTTACAAGTTCAACATTGGCTCAAAATTTACAACCGATTATAGCATCCTCTTCTTTGTGGAAGGACAAAGACCTGCATGTTATCATTATTGCAAATCCACATTCGGGAGGTTTTACTCAGCCAAAGACGGCTATGAGCAACCTCAAAATTCTTCAAGAAGAAAGCGCTAAGATAAAAGATGAGCAGCCCCAGGTTAAAACCATTGAAATGCGAACCTACGACACAAAATATCCAAGTCATAGCATGGAATTTGTTGAATCAACTTTCATGGATATGCTTCCGCTTCTTAAAGACACAGAAAAAACTAACCACCGTGTACTTTTCGTAACAGCAGGCGGTGACGGAACAAGTCTCGAAGTTCAGACAAAACTTCTCGAACTTTCCAGAACATCAGATGACTATAGAAAAATCATCCAGAAATGTTACTGCGTTCTTCGCCTTCCTTTTGGAACTGGAAATGACGGTTCGGACGGAAGAACAATCGAAGAAACGTTGCTTAGACTTTCAAAGCCACGTGGAATTGAACTTCAAAAAGCGGTCGAAGTTGTAGTTGAAGGCGAAAAGAAAGGTACCTACGGAAAATGGCAAAAAAGCAAAAAAGAAAATGTTTTCCCACCGTGGTATTCATTCAACATCGCGTCAATTGGAATCGATGCTTTCATCACTCACATGACGAACAAAATGAAAGACAAGTTTCCGGGAGACTTCTATCAGATTTGGGTTGATTTGGCCTGCTTGTTTTATAACTTAAGCTATAAACCAGGACACGCTAAAATCGAAATGTTTAAAAATGGTGAAAAAGTCGGATATTACGAAGGCGGCATTGAATTCGCACTTTTGGGAGCTTCAGGGCACAGAACCTACGGAAGCAACCATAAAATTCTTCCGAGCGACAACGATTCTGTCTGTATAACGCCGCGAATGAGCCTTTTCAAAAAGCTCTCTACAAAGTCGTCATTCAATGATGGCTCGCATTACGGAAAGGCATATTCGAAGTTTTTCGATGCTGATAAAATGGTAATCAATTATGATGAGAATATACTCGTTCAGGTTGATGGAGAAGCTCATCTTTTGCAAAAAGAAAACTTCCCTATCGTGATTAAGCACACAGAGCCTGTCATTCCGGTTATCACCGTGCAGGATGATCCGATCAACCACGGAACTGTCAAAATAGACTGATTAAGCTAAAATCGGTTTTTTGTCACAAACTGATTCGACCACGGAAACTTCGTGCAAGGGTCAGTTTATCAGCATATTCCAAATCGCCGCCGACTGGCAGACCTGATGCTAGTCGGCTTACTTTTATCCCTGCAAACTTACTGTGCAAAACTTGCTGAAGATAAAGGGCAGTCGTGTCACCTTCCACAGTTGGATTCGTCGCAATTATAACTTCACTGATACTTTCAGAATTGATTCTTTCCAAAAGCCTTGATATTGAAAGCTGATCCGGTCCAATTCCGTCAAGTGGCGAAATCAATCCTCCAAGAACATGAAAAAGCCCCTTGTATTCGCCTGAATTTTCAATCGTATTTACGTCCTGAGGCTGCTCCACGATGCAAATCAAATGGCGCTCCCTCATCATATCCGAACAGATTGGGCAAGGATCGTTTTCTGTATATGCGCCACAAACGGAACAAGGCTTGATTCGTCCATGCAATTCAACAAGCTGCTTAGCAAAACGTTCCAAAAAATACTGGTCGGTTTTGAGCATTGAATTTGCAATTCGCATTGCACTTTTTTTACCAATTCCTGGCAAGCGCGAAAAACTTTCGGCCAATTCTTCAAGAGCGTTCATTAAATACCTGCAAAATTTCCAAACTGACCTAGCATCGAACCGCAAGAATTCTTTATTTCTTCCTGAACATTTTCATTTGCCTGATGAAGAGCTGCTACAATTATATCTTCCAGCATTTTTACATCATTAGGATCAACAATGGCAGGATCAATATGAATTTCTTTTACCTCAAATTTTCCGTTTACAGTAACTTTCACAAGCCCGCCACCTGCAGAACCTGTTGCAGAAATCTCGTTGAGTTTTTCTTGTGCATTAGCCAATTCCTGCTTGATTTGTCCTGCATTTTTCAGGATATCCATCGGATTAAAATTAAAACCGTCAAATTTCATTTATTCACCATCCTCTAAATTTTCTTCCGTTTCTTCACTGTTTGAATCATCGTTATCGGAATCCGCGCTGGCTGCTACGACCGGAGCCTTTTTAACCTCTGGCTCGCCGCTAGCCATAACACTTACGATTTCACCGCGAACAGACTCGCATATCCCCTTTATCACGTCTGGAATATTTTCAGGGACCTTTTCAGTATGAGTTTCCACGATTCGAGCGACAAACTTTACGTTTTTTCCCCAAATTTCTGATAAAAGCTTTGAATATTGTCTTTCTCGGCTTTCCACCTGATTTTTCGCATAAAGCGAAAGTACATCAGCCGTTATCACACCGTTTTCAAAATACCATCCCTTCGTCTGATATAAAATCGATGCTGCAAGTTTATCAGTAGAATTCAATTCCTTAATAATTTCCTTCTTCAACTCTTCGATTGAAAGCGAAGGATTATTGCGGACGATTTCTGTATCGTAAAAACTGTTGAACTTTGAACTCTGCTCTTCTTCAAGTATAGCGGTTACCGGAGCAGAATTCTCTTTTTTTTGATAGCCGCTAGATTGAAAAGGGCGTTCTGAGCCCTCCTTTCCTTCATCCCTTGGAATCGGTGGAAAATGAAGTTCCTTTTTAGGAGGAGCATCATTCTTTACCGTAGTTCCTGTATTCTGCATCAAAAGATTTTTTGCCTGATCAATCGCAGCTTTGATTTCAGGAGCACTTACGTATTTCGTAAGCCAGCAAAGTCTAGAAACTGCAAGTTCGCATTCATAACGCGGACTTAATGAATATCTGATGTCGCGATAAAGATTCAAAAACAAGGATAGCGCTCGTTCAAGCATTACACGGTTCCAACTGGACAGAACCTTCTTAGAAAAGCGCTCTACGTTTTGACCGAGCAAGGCTTCTTTTTGGATTCCGCTTTCGATAAGTAACAAACTTCTAATATAATCAGCATAGTTTGAAACAAATTGCTCGATTGAAACTCCGCTCGACAAAAGATCATCGATTTTTTCAAGCGCAGATTTTGCATTTCCATCAACGCAATATTCTGAAATCTCGTTTAGCGCTTCTACACCGACAAGACCGAGTTTATCACGTATTTTTTCGTAAGTGATGTGTCCATCCGAAAATGCAACAACTTGGTCAAAAAGCGTATAGGCATCTCGGAAACTTCCTGTTGATTCTCTGGCAATCCAATAAAGAGCCTCATCCTCTGCCTGCACTCCGATTTCCTGAGCAGCTTTTTCAAGGATGCCTTTTATCTGTTCAACAGATCCCAATCTAAAATGGAATTGCTGGCATCGGCTTTTAATTGTAGCAGGAACCTTGTGAAGTTCCGTCGTTGCAAAAATGAAAATGGCATATTCAGGTGGCTCTTCAATTGTCTTCAAAAGCGCATTGAAGGCTGGCGTTGAAAGCATATGAACTTCGTCAATGATATAGATTTTATAGCGTGATGAATTAGGTGGGAACATAATTTCATCTTTAATTTGCCGAACATCATTTATACCAGTGTTGGAAGCACCGTCAATTTCAATTACATCTAGGCTCGAACCCTTGGTTATTTCTTTGCATGAGGTACATTCTTCACACGGAGTTGCACTCGGACCATGCGCACAGTTTAAAGCCTTAGCGAGGATTCGTGCTGATGATGTTTTTCCACATCCACGTGGACCTGAAAATAAATAAGCGTGAGCAATTTTACCTGATTGAATTGCATTTTTTAATGTTGCAACTACAAATTCCTGCCCGACCAAATCTTCGAAACGCTGCGGGCGGCGTCTGGTTGCTGTAACTTCGTATGCCATGTAATTAGAATAACGCAAAAAGCGTAAAAAGGCAATTAAAGGCCAGTCAAACCTATAGCCTTTGAATCCGCCTCGATTGACTTATCATCCTACACTCTTCCAGAGACTTCGCGACCAACTGTGAAACGAGGCATATTCGATACTGCGGGAAAAATACGAAGCGGAGGCAAAAAACGTAACCTCTGGAGTTAGACTCGCGAACTTAACACAAGTGTTGTATTGTGCTAGAAAAAAACAACATCCGGAGCCGATTGACTTATCATCCTACACTCTTCCAGAGACTTCGCGACCAACTGTGAAACAAAGTTCGCAACCGACTTGTGCGCTCCAATTTATACACACTTGCGACCATAGGTCGAAAAATGCTAATATTTTACAAATAAAAAACAACAAGGAAAAAAACGTGGATAACAATAATTCTCAAAGAAACACTTTTTCAAATTCATTAGGATTCATCCTTGCTGCAGCAGGAAGTGCAGTAGGATTGGGAAACATCTGGCGATTTCCGTACCTGGCCGCAAAAGACGGAGGCGGAATCTTTCTTTTGGTCTACATCATTCTTGCTTTGACATTTGGTTTTGCTCTTCTTATTTCTGAAATTGCAATCGGACGAAAAACAAAGGAAAGTCCTCTTACTGCCTACAAAAAAATCAATAAGCACTGGGCCTTCATCGGAATTTTTTCATATGCTGTTCCACTCATCATATATCCTTATTACTGTGTAATTGGTGGATGGGTTTTGAAATATGCAGCATGCTACTTCGCTTTTCAAGCAGATTCTGCCACCGAAGCAGGATTTTTCACTTCATTTATCACAAATCCATATCAGGCAATTTTATACTGTGCAATATTTGCAATCTTGTGCTTCATAATCGTTTACAAAGGTGTTGAAAAAGGTATCGAAAAATACTCCCGAATTCTCATGCCGGCGTTGGCAGTTATGGTCGTTCTTATCGCAATCTATTCGCTTTTCATCAAGCACACTGATGCAAACGGTGTTACAAGAACTGGACTTCAGGGAGCAGCAATCTATTTCATTCCTAATTTCAAAGGTTTGACTTTCGTAAAGTTCCTTACAGTTTGTCTTGATGCAATGGGCCAGCTTTTTTACTCATTGAGTATCGCAATGGGAATTATGGTTGCCTATGGTTCTTATATGAAAGATGATGTCAACCTAGGAAAGTCCGTTAATCGAATCGAGATTTTCGATACAGGAATTGCACTTCTTGCAGGTCTCATGATTATCCCAGCCGTTTATGTTTTCAACGGAGTCGAAGGGATGAGCGCTGGTCCAAGCCTTATGTTCATTTCAATGCCTAACATCTTTGCTTCTCTTGGAAAACCAGGCGCAGTTTTAGGAATGATTTTCTTCTTAATGGTACTTTTCGCTGCACTCACAAGTTCCGTTTCAATTCTTGAAGCAATCGTTTCTAGCATGATCGATAAATTCAAGTGGTCTAGAAAAAAGGCTTCTATGATTATGGCGGGAATCGAATTCATCGTTTCGATTATTGTTTGTCTTGGATACAACATTTTCTATTTCGAGTTGAAATTGCCAAACGGTTCCGTAGGACAAATTCTTGACTTGTTCGACTACGCAAGTAACAACATTTTGATGCCTCTGGTTGCGTTGTTTACCTGTATCCTTATTGGATGGGTTGCAAAACCAAAGACAATCACCGATGAAATCTGTAAAAACGGAGAAGTTTTCAGACGAAAGCTTTTGTACACAATAATGATTAAGTTTGTCGCTCCAATTTTGCTTTTCATCCTTCTGTTGTTCAGCATAGGTGTTTTTAACTGATAAAAAACGCCACAAAAAAAAGGCTGTTCGGTAGAGAACTTCAATTTCAAAGTTTCTGCCAGACAGCCTTTATTTTTTCCAGCTCGTAACGTTTATTCCGTTAAATTTGCCTTGATTTTATTTACTTGATCTTGAGTTAAACCAAGCGTAAAAAGTAGGTATCGTTCAGTATATTTTTGAAGATTTTTGTCCGTTACCTTTGCACCACTAGACAAAGTTTCAAAAATAAAAGGGACTCCCTTTAAGATTTCTTCGTACTGTCTTGACCCCTTCTCTACTTTGTAAAGATCTTCAAAACTCTTCATGTATTCATCATTCATTTCCTGAATTGAAGCTCCACAAATTGAGCCTAAAACAGAAATAACAAATCCCGTTCGATTTTTTCCATCTTTTCCGTGGATGTAATAAGTGCATCCAGGATGTTCTGCAATAAAAATCAATCCTTCTCGAAATTTTTCGCTAAAAGCGGCATCCGTAAAAGTCGTGCCCATATCAAGAAATACAACTTTTTTTTCTTTTGCAAGGCGCTCGTAGTAAGGAGCTGCACTCATTTTCTGCTCAGCTTCTTCTTTCGAGTCTGCAAGGTTCAAAACGATGTTTACGGAAGCATCTTCCATCAATTTTGCTGCATAACTAGCATTCGCTTCACCACTGATTGGGCTTGCAGAACGATATAATCTTCCAGGAACGATATTTCCAATCGTAACATTTCGGAAATTTGAAAAAGCCTGGTCCGAAGCAAAGTTTTCGCGGTTATCATCTTTTTTCAAAAGACGCACATGATATGCCGTAAGATAACCATATTTTGATTTCATCGTGATTGTTACTTTGTCACCAACTTTTACGCCAGAAACCTGACTGAAATTTTTCATATTTATGGCAATCGAAGCTTCTTCATTATTAAGACGAACCAAAAACTCTCCGACATTAACATCTGAATAATCCTTAACGATTGGAGCCGTAAACTTAAAATTACCAGCCTTAACATTTACGATGTCACTTGCGCTAAAACCTCGCGATGCAAAAGACGTTCCTTTTATGGCAAGATTTGCATTTCCATGTTTATCAATTGAAGCAACTTCTGTCTGAATGATTTCTTTTGGCGCTGCAAAAACAGAGCAAATCAAAAGACCTGCAAATAAAAATGATATAATTAATTTATACGTGTTCTTCATATAAGTGAGTATACCACGAATTATCGAAAAAGTGATATATTAATTATCTTTAATTATCTCATCGGGCGAGCATAAGCTTCCGAAGAAGGCTCTCCGATTATGTCTGGAAAATCAAGAAGATAGGCTGCAACAGTAAAATAATAAATCTGTGCATTTTGAAGTCCAGTCAAAGTTATGGATGTATTCGTTCCGCAGTCGATTGGAGAATCGCCCTGGTCTATATCAACTCCGATAAATTCTCCGCTTTTCGTTCCATAATACAAAAGATATCCGTACTTGCCATCAAAATTATTGTTGCTCCAAGATACTTCAACCTTAGAATCTGAAGGAATTGCAACGATTTTTACAGGCGGAATCGGAAGATCTGCCTCTTCGTAATAGATATCCACCTGGCTCAAGACTGGAGAACTTTCGGGCTTTCCTGCATCAAAAAAATGAGCCGCAATCTGAAAATATCGACCAGTAATTTCCTTTTGGGGAACACCATTTTTTATTTCAACCCATTCGATTTCCGATTGGTCGTAATCATAAAGTTCATAAGGATATTCTGCTGCCCGTGCAAAAAACAAAACATAGGCCGGAAATTCAGCGTCTATAATAGCGTCAACTCGTCCAATTTTACTGCCATTTCGCTTTGTGTCGAGAGGTTTGCTTACAAAATGAGGCGAAAGAGTCGTAGTTTCCACTGTATCAAGATAGTGACGTACCGAATGCGAAATAACGATTTCATCAATTGCGCCCACATAATTCTTGCAGATTTCTATCTTAGATGGACTTCCAAGATTCGGCGTCAAAAACTGGCCGTAAGCGTTTCCGTTATCGCTCGTAAAAACAAGATCCTCAAGATGACTGTTTATATAATATTCCAGAGTTCCTTCCTGACTGTCATAGCAGATATAATGATGTGACCACTTTTCCGGCATTATATTCGAATGGCTCGTAAGTACAAAATCTTTTGTATTTTCATCAACATCGTGAAAAAGATTTGTGAATTTCCAGACAAGTTTTCCATTCATGAAGCTTGCATCAATTACCTGATAGGCTGAATATTGCTTAAAGTTTCTTGACGAACGCCAGAAAATAATATTTTCGCCACTGATACAAACTGAAGGACAAAGCCAAAATTCAATACTGAAAGAACCAATCGGCCCAAACTCTCCGAAAATGCTACCTTTTTCTCCCTGAACAGAAAGCATTGTGTCGTTTTCGCGACTGATTCCGGCATATTTTCCGGCAGCCTCATTTTCCGTAAAGTAGACTCGATTTTCCAAAACTTTGTAATGATTCGATTCGTCTTGAACCTTGCAATCTTCAAATGAGATATAAAGATCAGTATTTTCGTTCATATGATGGGTTTTTGCTGCAATTCCAAGCGCATCGTAACCACGATAACCTTCCGTGTAATTAAGTCGATCAACGACTCCTGTAACATCTTCCCATCCACTTTCTCCACCTAAAGTAATGACTTTTTCTGTTGCAGAAAGTTGAAAAGTGTTTAAAAATAAAGTCAGTACAAGAAATAGGAAATTAATTTTTTTTATAAAATTCATGAACGACAATCCTTTATACAATAAATTACACGAAACTGCTCTTAATGCCCCAAAACTACCTGGCGTTTATCTTTGGAGAGATGAAAACCAGACAGTCATCTATGTTGGAAAAGCAAAAGTCTTGAAAAATCGACTTTCAAGCTACTTTTCCGGCAAAAAAGATATAAAAACCCGAACATTAATTTCAAGGGCAGTTTCCATAGAATATATCACAACTGATAATGAATACGAAGCGCTTATCTTGGAGAACAACCTGATAAAAAAATATTCTCCACGATACAACATCGACCTAAAGGACGACAAATCGTATCCGATGCTACGCATCACAAATGAAGATTTTCCTCGAATTTTCAGTACCCGCCGATTGATTGAAGACGGCTCTCTTTATTTCGGGCCATATCCAAATGCCGGAAGTCTTGCAACCTTCATTGAAGATCTGCACAAAAACTATAAATTGCGACACTGCAAAAAATTCAGAACCAGAAATTCTCCATGCATGTATTATCACATAGGCCGATGCGATGCTCCTTGCTGCAAGAAAATCGACAAACAGTCCTACAATGAAATTATCGATGAAATAAAATCGTTTCTTGAGGGAAATCCTGAAGAAACCGTCGAAAAATTGCGCGCTCAGATGAAAGAAGAAGCTAAAAAATTGAATTTTGAAAAAGCAGCCCGCCTCAGGGATGGAATTGATGCGATTCTTTCGTTACATTCAAAAAATACCGTGATGGACTTCAACACGGATAGCCGAGACTACATCGCTTTTGCCTCGGAAGGCACGATGGTCAGTTTTTCTGTTTTGAAAATGCGTGATGGAAAACTTGTTATGCGCGACCTTCACAGAACAAAAAGCCTTAATGAGGACAAAGACTTGATGATGGAATTTTTGATGGCCTATTATGCAAATTCCGATAGTCTGCCACAAAAGATTTTCATCCCAGTTGATATCGATAAAAAACTATTCTTGAAATACATTTCGACGAACTTCAAGATTACGCCGGAAGTAACGGTAATCGCAGTGGGCAACACGAGCCGTAAACCCGAAGCCGCGGGAGGCGACACAGCCGACACGACAGACGTGAAAAATCGGCCGGACGCGCTGCACATAAGCGCAATGAATATGGCAAAACAGAACGCCATCGAAGACATCGTGCGCCGCGAACGAGAAAGAACTGACGTCCCAGCGCTAACCGAACTGAAAAACCTACTCGGACTTGACCATCTTCCGGCAAGAATCGAAGGATTCGATATTGCACATATCGGCGGAAAAATGCCGGTTGCCAGCCTCATAAGTTTTTACAACGGGAACCCGGACAAGAAAAACTACCGTTACTTCCGGCTCAAAACTACGGAAGGAATCATCGACGATTTTGCCTCAATGCGCGAAGCCAGTAGCCGCCGTTACACGAGGCTTTTAAACGACAATAAGCCACTCCCCGACCTGATTCTTATAGACGGTGGTATCGGACAGGTAAATGCAGTTCAAGGGGTGCTGGAGTCGCTAGATTTGGACATCCCAATTATAGGTCTTGCTAAACGTGACGAAGAAATATATTTGCCGCATAACAGCACACCTATCACCCTGCCAAAACGAAGTGATGCCTTACGCCTTTTGCAACGAGTCCGCGACGAGACGCACCGTTTTGCCACAAGTCGGAACCAGAACCTCAGGACAAAGTCAAACACTGTCGGAGATTTTCCGAAACTGCCTCATATCGGAGCAAAACGGGCGGCGCTTTTGATGGCAAATTACGGTTCAATCGAAGGACTCGTATCGGGCGTGCAGAATGACGGAATTTTAAAACTATCACAAATTGCCTGTATCAGCGAAAATCAGGCGGCGGAAGTTTATCAGGCCGCTCAAATCATGCTCAAGAACGATTAATAGAACGATTAGCAATTTTTCTTATCTTGCATTCGCCAGGATTACGATTTTTTAGTTTTCGACCTTTCAGTTTTTCTTTCGCTCTTCGCTCAGTTGTGTAATACAGAACAGGAATTAAAATCAGCGTGATAAGGGTCGAAGTAATAAGACCTCCGACGATTGCCTGTCCCATCGGGGCGTAAATTTCTGCACCTTCTCCATGGGCAAGAGCCATCGGAATGTCACCCAAAAGTGTCGTGAGAGTTGTAATTAAAATAGGCTGGATTCGGCTTGATGAACCATCGGCAACACAATCTACCAAAAGTTTCTCTTCTTCTTCATCGCTCAATTCAACTTCCCATTCGCCATCACGATTTTGATTTCCTTTTTCTTTTGCGATTTCTTCACGACGTTGCTTTCTAAGAGTGTTTACGTAATCGACAAGAATGATACCGTTGTTAACGACGACACCCGAAAGTGAAATAAGCCCCAAAAGTGCAAGCAAGTTCAATGTTGAGCCAAAAAGTAAAAGTCCCAGGACAACACCGATAAAACAGAATGGAATCGTCATCAAAATTAAAAGAGGCTGTCTGAAACGCTCAAACTGCAAAACCATTACCGTATATACCAAAAAGATAGCGATTATCATCGCAGTAATCATCGGAGCAACCATATCTCCAATAAGCGACATGATACCACCAGCCTTACTCTTTACGCCGTTCGGAAGCGGATTTTGTACAAGATAGTCGCGCACGCGTTGGCTTACCCCTGCAGTATTTTCACTGACAAGTGTCGCACTTACCGTAATCGTTTTGGCGCGGTCCGAATGGTTTATCTGCGAAATTGATTTTTCAACTTTGATGTCCGAAAGATTTGCAAATGAAACTTTTCGGCCTTCCTGCGTTACAATATTGATATTCGAAATTGAATCAGGGCTCAAATTTCCTTTGTTGATATTCGAACTCAAATGGACATTGTAACGTTTGCCAGTTCTATCATCTTTAAATCGGCCTGCATCCATTCCCTGAAACAAAATTGCACTCGTAACTCCGGCTTCATAACTAGTAATTCCAAGCGAACTTAGGTACTCCTGGCTCATATCGATGACCATTGTAGTCGTATCGAAATCCGTGTCGAGCTTTGCTGTAACTACATCAGGGTCTGTTTCCAAAAAAGCCTTGAGGTTGCTTGCCGTTTCGTAAAGCGTGTCCAAATCCTCGGAAATCAACGTAAGTCCGTATCCACCACCACCAGAAACGTAACCGACAAGTTTATCAAAACCTCCGTTTTGTACCGAAACTTTTGCATCAGGAATTACAGAAGCCCAAACCTGCTGAATCTGAAGCATGATATCATGAACATCCCGTTTTCGCTCGTTTACAGGCGTAAGAATGACTCGTGCATAGGCACTCTCTGGCAAGGCCTGACTTGCAATTCCCTTCGTGTTGCTCTGGCCTACATAAAAAACTACAGACTGGATTTCTGGAATGTACTTGTAAGTAAGTTCTTCGGCAATTTCCATCTTGGCTTTTGTCTGTTCAAGACGAGTTCCAATCGGAAGTTCAAGGGAAATGTAGAATTCGCCGTTATCAGTTGATGGGATGAAGGCAACTCCAAGACGAAAAGCCGTAAAAGCTGAAAAAATCAGAAGGAAAATAGAGGCACAAATTACGATGATACGATTTTTGATTGCCCACAAAAGAGCTTTCCGATAAAAGTTTTCGAGTTTTTTCATGCCTCGATCAAAATATCGCTCTTTTTTTCGGATTTTTGGTCCGTCTTCACTCAGAACAAGTTTCAAAATATAAGGAACGACGATTAAAGCAACAAGGAAAGATGCAAAAACGGCCATTATGATGGTAATCGCTACAGGGCGCAGAATTTTTCCGATAAGCCCCGAAAGAAGTGCGATTGGCAAAAATACGACGATTGTCGTTGCACTGCTGGCAAAAATAGATGAGGCAACCTCATCCCAGCCACGGAAAATAGCCTGATTTACGGTGTACTCGGTAAGACCTGTCTGAGGATTGCGCCTTTTGTAGTAGCGGTAAATCTGGTCAATCATAACCGTCGAGCCGTCGACAACCATACCCAACGAAATAACAAGACCCGAAAGGCTCATCAAGTTGAGGCTGATGCCAAAAAGCTTAAGTCCGATAAGGCTGAAAAGAATACAAAGCGGAATTGAAAGGGAAATCGTCAAAGTGGCACGCCAATCTGCCATAAAAAGCAAGATGATTAGGACGGCGAAAATTACACCCATGATACCGCTTGTAACGACGGTCTTCTGAGAAGCTTTTACCTGGCGGCTATCGTCCGAAATTATGTTGAAGTGAATTGCCCCACCTGAATTTTTTTCACATTCTTTTAATGTCTTTTTTACTTTCTTGCAGATTTTTACGGTGTCACCGTCGTTTCGTTTTGTAACACCAACGATGATGAGCGGATTGTAGCCGTCCGTAACCTCGTATTTTTCTTCAGGATAGTCCAACGAAACTTTTGCAACATCCCCAAGCCTGATGATGTTTACTTTGTCTGCAACACCAACTGGCAAATTTTTTATATCATCGAGACTTGAAAAGCCACCTGAATAGCGCAACTGAATCGAGCGGTTTTCGTAAGAACCATTTCCCAAAGGCAAGGTAACGTTTCCATAATTCAAAACCTGATAAATACTTGCAACTGAAATGCCTTTTGAAGTGAGTTCGTCCACATCGATTTCGACTTCAACTTGCAATTCTTTTCCGCCTTCAATTTCGATTGATGAAATTCCATCAATTTGGGTAAGCATCGGAGTAAGCTCGTCCTTGATGAACGACGTTGTCCTTGCAGAGTCTAGGCCCGCTTCAACCGTAAACGAAATGATAGGAAGCATCGACATACCGCCGACAACGGCCCACGGATCGCCAAGAATTCCATCCGGCAACTGATCGCGCAAAAGGTTGATTCGGTTTCGCAGTTCTTCAAGCTGGTCGTAGGCATCGTAGCCATCTGCATAGGTGATAGTTATCCAGCTAAGCGAGTTAAACGACTGGCTTTCAATCATCTTAAAATGAGGAAGAGTTACAAAATTGTCCTCAAGAATTTTCGTAACATCCTGCTCAACATCTTCGGCACTTGCACCAGGATAAGTCGTTACAACAATTGCCTGTGGCATGGTGATATCGGCCATGAACTCGCTCGGCATCTTCGAAAACGAAAAAATTCCGAATGCGACAAGCACAATCAGAATCATAGAGATGATGATCGGGTGTTTTACGGAAAATTCGGATATTTTCAATCGCGAGCCTCGGTTGTGATAACATCTGGATCTGCAGTCTCACCATCGGCGACTGTACTCTCATCACCTGCAAGTGCAGTATCGCCATCGGCAAGTGTACTCTCGCCACCTGCGCCTTCGAGAGCCTCTTTTAGTGCCTGCTCGAATAACTTAACTTTCTGCCCGTCATAGACAAAATTCTGGCCATCAGTTACGAAATATGAATCAGCGTATTCTTCAGGCACCTGAAAAAATTCGCCGTCATTTGGCGCAAAAAATGGTTTTACAAAAGAAACTGTTTGTGTTTCAGGATTGTAGGTATAGCATGAGCCGTCCATTTTCTTAGTCTGCATCGGCAAGGTCGGGACATTTTCGTGAAGTTTGTAGATAACTTTTACCTTTACATACATTCCCGGTCGAAATCGAAGCCCCGGATTATCAAGCTGACAAACCACCTGAAAGTTTTTGCTTTCTGGCGAAACATAAGGAGCAATATTTTTTATCGTAGCAGTCGTAACTGCATCTTCGTAAAGAACACTTTCGTTCGCACTTTTATCAGCTGGGCGAGTAACGACAACTGAAAGAGAACTTCTCTGCATTGTGAACAAGTCAAAATATTTTTCTGGAACCTTGAGCCGAACGACCAGATTTGAAAGGTCTGCCAAAATTGCTACTGGCTGCTGCTGATTTCCGATTGATCCGACTGCCATATCGGCAATAAGGACAGTTCCATCAACTGGCGCCTTTACTTCGGTATAATTGAGCTGAAGCTGAGCAAGATCATACTGAGCCTTGCTCGCATCGTACTGAGCTTTCGTAGTATCGTAATTTTGCTGAGTCGTGGCTCCCGCTTTGTAGAGAGCCTCAACTCGTTTGAACGTACTTTCTGTAGCAAGATAAGCAGCACGAGCCTGAATCGCCTGCTGCCGAAAAGGGGCATCATCAATTTTAGCAAGAAGCGTGTCTTTTTTAACAAAATCGCCAGCCACAACTGGATAGTCTGTAATTGTTCCGGCAACAAATGGAACAACTGGAATCATGGCATTTGCTTCAACATAGCCGTTGATTAAAACGGCTTCTTCAAGATTCTGATAAACAGGTTTCTGAATTACAACCGATGGAAGCAAGTCTTCTTTGGACTCTACCTTTTTTTTAGTCGTAACAAGAAAAGTTAAGGCCACAAATACAGCGGCAACAAGGATGATTATTAAAATCGTTATAGTCTTTTTGGAAACTATCTTTTTTGTCTTGTTTTTCACACTGTTAATATAGTAAAACAATGCAAAATCTACAAGTGCAAAATCCGAAAGTCAAAATCAAGGCTTATTTTTAAACCCATTCTATAATTTCATCAGCAAGTTTAAGGTAAGAATTGCGGCGTCGGACGTAGAATTCGTGAAAAATTGCACGAGCCTCATCTTCATTCTTTGGATTTTTATTTGAAATATACGCTGGCAGAGAACCAGTTTTCTTTGAATTTTCAAGGATTCGCCTAAAACAAACAGTTTCGCTAGCATCGAGAAAGACCTTCGTTCCTTCCAAAACTGAAAGAGCCTGGACATTGTCACAGATACCGCCTCCGGTTGCAACGACAAAACATCCGTCATTGGCATTAAAAATTTCTTTGCAAGCTTCATATTCAGCTTTTTTAAAGGCTTCTTCCCCGTAAGTCTGAAAATATTGGCGTACACCCATATTTACGTCTTTTTCGATTTGCTCATCAACATCAAAAAAAGGAATATTCAAGATTTTTGAAAAATAGTTTCCAAGAGTAGTTTTCCCGCTGTGTTTGATTCCTAAAATTATCAAGGCTTTTTTATCAGTCACAAAATCCCCCATGCCCAACTTGAAACTGTAAATTGAATAAGTTATTCTTTCATTATGAATCTTTATTTGAAGATAATCTTGTTTTACCTTCCGCTTCTGATAACCACATTGATTTTAGGTTTTATCAATAAAAAAATCAAATGGTATTTTTGGATTTTAGCGATTTTCACAGGAATGCTTGCCATCATCCCGACAGTCGCAATCCAGTTTTTGTTCAATCTGCCGAAAAGCGACTCGCTTTTTATGATACTGCTAACCTGCCTCTTGATGAACGGCATTACCGAAGAATTTTGCAAAGGTGCCTGCTCAATGCTGATGTTGCCAAAAAAGCATGATTTCATGCAGTTTTTCTTTCTCTGCCTGATTTCAGGTCTTTCATTCGGGACTTTTGAAAACGTAATTTATCTGATTTCCGGAACAAAGAACGTAGAACTAAGGATGGTCACTGCCATGCTGATTCACGTAATTTGCGCAGGCCTTGACGGAATGTTCGTTTGGGCACTTTTCCAAAAAAAATTCCGTATCAGGCCGCTGATTTCATCGATTTTTGTACATGGTTTGTACAATTTTTTTGCAAATCTTCCTGGCTACTTCAAACTGCTTTTGATTGTCATCCTTCTGTACGGAATTTTCGACCTTATCCTTCTTGTCCAGATTTACGCACGAGACAAGTCAGAATCCAAAACAGATTCAAGTTCAGAAGAAGCTTCTTCAAAAGACGTAAAATGAATCGCGTTTATGCCGTTTCGTTTTGCACCTTCAACATTTTCTACCCTGTCATCGAGAAAAACACATTCTGAAGGAGTCAGGTCAAATCGCTTCAAAATCCCCTGGTAGATTGCATCATCAGGCTTGATAACTTTTTCCTTGCCCGAAACAAAAGCGCCTTTCACAGATGCCGTAAACGAAAAAGTATGCTCCCAATGATAGTCAAAAAGCCAACCTGGATAGTTCGTCAAAAGATAGATTTCATACCCACGTTTCTTGAGGTCACTCAGCCAGTTTTTAGAATAATCAAACGAAGTTACGGTTTTAACGATTTCTTCATTCAAGAATTTCTCTGCTATTGGGATGGCATCAGGCATTTCTTTTGAAAGGTCGCCGAGCATCTTGGCAAAAACCTCTTCTTTGCTCATTACGCCACGATCAAGTTCTATCCACCAAGGCCCAAGCAACGTATTTTTGGCAATAACCTGAACCTGTTTTTCGGAAAGTCCCATATCATGCAGAACTCGAATAGGATCAAAGTTTGCAATAACACCACCGATATCAAAAATAATGTTCTTAATCAAATCAATTCACCTTTGAAACAAATTCGTCTATTCCAGATTTAACTTTATCCTGCTGTTTGAGAAGATTCACAAAAGATACCGAAGCAACAACAGTCGCGCCTTTTTTAGTAACTTCATTATTGATTGCTTCAATCGTGCTTTCGGCACTTCCACCTGCACTTGATGCAATGATGAAAACCTTTTTGCCAGTAAAATCACACTTTTCGATGAAACTGCTGATTGGAGCTGATGGTCGTGAAGCCCAAACAGGAGTTGCTATTACGATGTTATCAAATTTGGAAAGATCAGGAAGTTCAGTTTTTAGCTCAGGCTTGAATCCCTTTATCGCATCTTTTCCGCCATGCAAAAATTTAAAAAGACCCTTGGTCGGATAAGCCTTTACTGTTTCGAGCCGAACGACGTTGCTGCAGGAAATTTTCTCAGCAAGAGTTTTTGCAACAAAATCGATGTTGCCTTCAAGCGAATAATAAACGATGATAGTTTGTGACATTTTTCCCCCTAGTATCAACTTAAGTTAAATATACTACAATTTCCTGGTAATTATCCATCAGTTTCAACAATTTACATTCAAGAAGGACGATTGAAATGTAGCCAATGGACCCACGAAAACACGCTTGCCATGCCAAAATCGTGGATAAGGTACTCGGTCAGTAAAAATCGATTCAGTAAAAATTGATATGGAAGTTTCCAACTCCTTGTGCCAACTTCCAAAGCCCGAAACCCAATGCAAAAATTGCACCTTCAAACTATATTTATAATATAAGGCATTTTAACGAAAAGTGTAAAACAAACTGTAAAAAATTTTATTTCAGCCTTTTTCTATGCCGCAAAATTTTGCACTAAAACGCATTAGTTGCAAATTTTTCGTATCTTTGATAAATTATTCTAAAATCAAGCAAAATCAAGATTGAATCTTTTAAGCATTCCTGCTTTTAAGCCTCATGCGACCAATCTTCTGGGCGTAGTTTAACAATCTTTGCAATTCTTTATGGCAAAAGGAGTTAAACATGCCAAGAACACTTTTTCAAGAAATCGTATTTACAGTCATTATGGTCTTTTTTATGGTCTATGCCATGATTTGTTACAACATGAGCTTAGCCATGGGAAATCTTTCCAACGCAGTCTTTTTAGGCGCCTTCAAGGAACTTTTGATTATGGGCCCGATTGCAATTCTTCTAGACATGCTGATTGCCGGTCCTCTCGCAAAAAAATGTACTTTCAAAATCTTCAATCCTGATGAAACAAATCCTATTTTCATTATTCTTTCGATTTCAGTTTTTTCCGTAATTTTCATGTGTCCGCTGATAAGCCTTGTAGCAACAATTCTTTTCAAGGGCGGAATTTTACAGCGAGAAATCGTAGCCATTTGGATAAAGACGACAATTCTGAACTTTCCGATAGCTTTTTTCTGGCAACTGTGCTTCGCAGATCCTGTTGTAAGAAGGATTTTCGGGCTGCTTTTTAGAAAACAGCTGGCTGATTAAAATTTATTTTACTTGTAGCCTTTGGGGACTAGAATGAACTCCTCGGAATTGCCATAATGCAGACATCGGGGCTGTAGCTCACCTGGCTAGAGCGTTTGAATGGCATTCAAAAGGTAGTGAGTTCGAGTCCTGCCCATAAATAAAAAAAGATGCTCGCAAAAAGCAAGCATCTTTCTTCTATAGCGGGGGCAGGACTCGAACCTGCGGCCTCCGGGTTATGAGCCCGACGAGCTGCCAACTGCTCTACCCCGCGTCGTATTGTTGTGGTATATTACCGCAGAAAAAGGATGTTGTCAAGTGATTTGGAAAAAAAAAAAAGAGTTTTGCAAAAAAAACGGAATGAATGCAA
>JAQYSN010000019.1 GCA_028725265.1 Spirochaetales bacterium
TAATCCAGCAGGATGAAAAAAGCCAGATTAAAAACAAGGCAAAGGCCATGAGAGTTTTGCGAGCACGCCTTTTTGATCTTGAAGAATCAAAGAAAAATGCAGAGCGAGCTGCAGAACGAAAAAGCATGGTAGGTTCAGGCGACCGAAGCGAAAGAATTAGGACGTATAACTTTCCGCAAAATCGTCTTACCGATCACAGAATCAACCTTACGCTATACAAACTGGACCAGGTCATGCAGGGAAATCTTGACGAGTTAATCGACGCTCTTTGCATCTACGCAAAAGAAGAAAAGTTAAAGGAAAGTCAGTAATCGCGTGACAATTTCTGATTTCAGACACGAAAAAGCTAGTTTTTTAGAAAAATCCCCTTCTCCTCTTTTGGATATCGACTGCATTTTGATACATTTTTTGAGAAAGGACAAAGCTTGGATTTTTACACATTCTGACATGCAAATCGAAGAAGCCGCTGATGAATCGGTTCTGTCTGACATCGAAAGAGCAATTACAAAACGCAAAACAGGATTTCCAGTCGCCTACATCGTCGAAAAAAAAGAATTTTACGGTATTGAATTTTACGTAAATAAAAATGTCCTTATTCCAAAACCAGACACGGAAATTCTTGTCGAAAAGGCAATCGAACTGATTAAAGAGCATAATTTCAAACTTTGTGCGGATATCTGCACAGGAAGCGGATGCATCGCAATTGCCACTGCAAAAAATGTCTCAAGCGACGTTCATTTTTTTGCAACTGATGTTTCGCACCTATGTCTTGAAGTTGCTCAAAAAAATGCCGATGAAATTTTGGGTAAAGACGAATCAAAGCGCAGAATCGAATTTTTCTTGGGCGAAGTTCTGTGGCCTTTAATCGAAAATGAAAATCAAGAAATTAATGAACAAAAATTGGATATAATATTGTCCAATCCGCCATATATACCTAGAATTATGGTAAATGACCTTTTACGGGATGGCAGAAACGAACCGATTTTGGCTCTTGACGGCGATGCCTGTTACATAGACACTCGGGATCCAAATTATGGGGACGGACTTTCAGTTATCAGAGTGCTTGTCGAACAAAGTTATGCTAAACTGAAAGACGGTGGCTACTTTTTATGTGAAACAGGTGAATACAATTCTGATGCAACCGTAAAATTATGCAGTATTGCAGGTTTTTCTAACATTCAAGTTTTAAAAGATCTTGAAGGAGCTCCAAGGGTTGTAATGGCACGAAAAATAGTGTAAAAATCATTAAGGATGCCAAATATGGACGAAACTTCAACCGAACAGTTTTCAACTGAAAAATTTTTTACACAGTTTCCTCAATACGAAAAAGATAGAAGTCTGATTGAAAAAGCACTTTCTCTTATCGGCGAGAATAAGGAACGCCGCTTACGAATTATCTGGATTCTTGCAAAAAACAACCTGGACACGCAAAGCTTAATCTGCGCAATCATTAAAAATATCACTCCGGCACTTGAGGATGAAACAATCCAAAAAGAATTTTCGGACGAAATTTTAAGCATGGTTCGAACGTCAGAAAGAATTTCTGGTCTAAAACTCAGCGGAAAAACACTACAACAAAGCGATTCCATCAGAAAGATGATTTTTGCACTTGCCTACGACATCAGGGTAATAATCGTGGAACTTGCAGAAAAACTTGATGATATCAGGCAGGTAAGTAAAAGCGATTCTGCAAAACAAAAAAATGTCGCACAAGAAACAATTGAAATCTGGGCTCCGCTTGCAAATAGGCTCGGTATGTCATCAGAAAAAGTCGAACTTGAGGACCTGAGTCTTAAATATCTAAATGAAGAAGCTTATCATCAGATTCAGGAAATCGTGCGATTGGAATCAAGCGAAAGAACTGAATATCTTGAAAAAGCCCAGGATCATATATTAAAAAAGGCCGCAAAAGCAAACATCAACGTTACGGTAACAAAGAGAGCAAAGCACTTTTATTCGATTTATCAAAAGATGAAAAAAAGGCAAAAAAGCGCAGCTGAACTTTACGATCTTTTGGCCATGAGAATTATCTGCGAAACAAAAGAAGAATGCTATATTTTAATCGGTCTAGTGCACAGTCTTTGGAAACCAGTTGAAGGCAGATTCAAAGACTACATCGCCATGCCTAAACCGAACGGATATCAGAGTCTTCATACAACGGTCATGTGTGATGGAAATCCGCTAGAAATTCAGATTAGAACTAAAGAAATGAATTCAATCGCAGAACACGGTGTTGCAAGTCATTGGCTTTATAAAAAAGGAACCAACAAGGATTCTGTTAAAATTGAAGATCTTTCCATTGTAAATCAGCTCAAGGAAATGAAAAATTCGGATCTTGCCGATGAAGCTTTCTTTGAAAAAATAAGGGATGAAATTCTCGGAAAATCAATTTATGTTTTTACGCCACAAGGTGATGTAAAAGAACTTCCAGAAGGCTCTACTGCAATTGATTTTGCTTATGCCGTTCACTCAAAGGTCGGAGAAACAATTACAGGTGCAAAAGCGAATGGAGCAATCATTCCTCTTTCGCAGGCACTCAAAAATACCCAGACAATCGAAGTTTTGACTTCCCAGAAGGCACATCCAACTTCAAACCAGCTTCAGTTCGTAAAGACACCGAAGGCAAGAAGCAAAATTCATGGATGGCTTCAAAGCCACGGACTTGAAGAAGCTCCTAAACCAAAAGAAGCCGGTCCTAATGTTGTTATGACTCCACAGGAAGGAATTGCTCAGGCCGAAATGCAGGCCAGAAACAAAGAACTTAAGGAAAGGGCAAAAAATAACGGCGTAATCAAAATCAAGGTCGGGGAAACTTCAAATTATCTAGTAAGTCTTGCACACTGCTGTCAGCCAAAACCAGGGGATGAAATTATCGGTTATGTTTCAAGGGGACGAGGAATTATCGTTCATAAAGTGAACTGCCCGAATTTTGCACATATTCCGAACATTGATGTAAGAAATATCAATGTTGAGTGGGATGAGTAGGAAGAAAGCTTCGAGAAAATAATGGCACCTCAAAAAATATTTAATTTTCGAGGTTGCCGACGAGAGATTCAATAATGCAAAAATCGTAAATGTGTGATAAAATAAACTACAAATAAACTTAAAATTTTGGAGGCACAAAATGGCAGAAACATTAATGAAAATGTATGAAACAATGAATGCGGCAGCACAGCAAGAATTATATGATTTCGCACTCTTCTTACTTTCTCGCAGCAAAACAGAAGATGATCCTCAAAAAAAATCCTATTTTGGTGCCTTAAAAGACAAAATTTCTTATATTGCACCAGATTTTGACGAACCCATAGAAGATTTTGCGGAGTATATGTAATGAAATATCTTTTGGACACCCACGCAATTCTTTGGTATGCACAAGGTAGCGATGAACTTTCTTCTACCGCGAAAACTCTCATGGAAAACGAAGAATGCTTTTACAGTATGGCTTCTCTTTGGGAAATAGCAATCAAACAAAAACTAGGCAAACTTGATGAGACTATATCAATTATGGAACTTGAAGATTTTTGCAAAAATGCAGGGTTCAAATATTTGCCTCTCATAAGTGAATATATAGAACATACGAAATTCTTGGAATTCATTCATAAAGATCCATTTGACAGGCTCTTAATCTCCTGCGCACAATGCAAAAATCTCACTTTTATAACTCGTGATACAATCATACCTAAATACAATATAAAAACAGTTTGGTAAGTCTTATCTCATCTAGAGGGATGAGTAGGAAGAACCTTCGAAAAAATAATGGCAACCTCAAAAAATATTTAATTTTCGAGGTTGCCGACGAGAGATTCTATAAATGCAAAAATCTTGATTACTCAAACCAATTTTCCATCATCAAAGCACTATTTTCGGCAATATCCGTAAAATCATTTACATTACGCGTAATCAAAATCAAGTTGTTTGCAATGGCGACAGAGGCAATCTGCAAGTCCAGTTCCTGGGGAATTTTTCCGATGTGCTCCAGACGAGTTTTTATGTCAGAATACACCGAAGCAGCGTGAATATCAAAATCAAAAAATTCGTACACATTCTGAACTGTATTGATGTAAAAATCGAAAAATAAGTCTTTCCGTTTACCCTGAGGCATTCTTTTCACGCTGAAAAGAGCTTCTGCCCAGGTAACGGATGAAAGTGATGAAACTTTTTGATTTTCAAAAATCTTTCTCACCACATTTTTATTCGGTTCCGGTCTAGCGAGTTCGGAAATGATATTCGTATCAAGCAAATAAATCGCACGCATAAAAATTTGCTCACTCAAAATCTTCAGGATGACGTAAAACGCTTTTATTGCGTTCCATCAGAAAAATATCATTCCATTCGTCTTGCGAAAAATCAGAGGAAGCAAGTTTTTTCCGTAAATCCAAATAGGCAAGATAAAAAGGTGCTTTTTCATCGAAAATCGTACTGTTGCTTTCTTCGGCACAAGTCAGCATGGCAGCCGTCTTTCCGTGGCGAGTAATTTCGATTCGCTCGCCCTGCTCTGCAAGATGAACGAAAAGTGAAAGTTTGTTTTTTGCTTCATAAAGCGACACTCTCTGCATAGGCAACCCCTACCAATAACGATAGGGCATTTTAGCCAAATTGTCAAATCTAGCTAAAATCTATCTCCCTGTGCTTCTGAACTGACCTTCTACGTACTCAGGATCGCGTGAACGCACGATGAAATTTTCCCGCACGTTTTTATCAGTATATATGAAATATTCATGACCGTGACTTGCCCAACTTTGTAAAGTGCAAGTTTCCTTGTCAACAAAATAGTATGAATCATCTTTGATAGCAAAAATTTCAGGACCGACATACTCAAGTTCCACACCAGAATCAATCTTGTTTACAGGAACAAAATCAAACAGCTTGTAACCACTTTTTTTTGATAAAGGCTGTGGCTTTTTTTCAGGATGCATCTGTATGTCGATTTCTTTAGCACGTCTTGCATCAGGGTGAAGACTGTCAAATTCAGACTGCCAGACAGCACAAGTTTTTTCTGAGAGTGCAAAAACCTCATCTGTTTCTTTTGCATCAAGCTCATGCCCTATTGTTGCAACCATGTCGTATTCGCTGTCACTTTCGCCGACTGTAGTTTTATCAGCATCTTCGTGATTGTAGTAAAAACCTGTTGCATATTCACGATGTTTTGCCTTGTAAAGCTCGTCGATATAAGGCTTTGCTTCTTCCATGCTGATTTTGCCATCGAGGACGTCCAGTCCTTTTCGATAGGCGCGCGTAACCATCGCAACATAATAGATGCTTTTCATACGGCCTTCGATTTTAAGCGAGTCGACCCCAGCTTTCTTCAAGTCTGCAAGATGGTCAATCATGCACAAATCTTTGGATGAAAGTATGGCCGTAAAATTATCACCTTCAAAAACCGGAAAATATTCATCCGGACGCTGGTGCTCGCGCAAAAGAAGAGCTCCGCTTTCAGCAAGGGCTTTCGGATCTGCAAGAAGGTCGTAATCCCAGCGACATGAATGTGAGCAAAAGCCTGCATTTGCACTTCGACCATTCATGTAGGCACTCAAAAGACAGCGTCCTGAATACGAAATGCACATGGCCCCGTGAACGAAGGCTTCCAACTCCATCTCTGGAACGGCATCCTTTATTTCGGCGATTTCCGCAAGACTCGCCTCTCGTCCCAAAACAACACGGCTGAACCCCATGTCGCGATACATTTTTACGGCTTCAGAGTTGATACAGTTCGCCTGTGTACTTACGTGAAGTTGTACATTAGGAAAATGTTTTTGCAAAAGCCGCACGATTCCGATATCCTGCACGATGAATGCATCAATTGGATACTGTTTAAAATAATCAATCTCATTGATAAGATTCTTTATGTCTTGATTGTGAAAGGTGATATTAAGGGCACAATGGAGTCTTTTTCCAGGATAGCGTTTTTTGAGTTCGATAACGCGTTTTGCTTCATCATCATAAAAATTGTCAGCCTTTGCCCGTAGAGAAAACTTTTTTAGACCGATATAAGCTGCATCAGCCCCGTATTCGTACGCATACTGAAGTTTTTCAATATTTCCAGCAGGTGATAGTAACTCCATAAGACAATCTCCTCAAAAGCAAAAATTAAAAATCACGATTCTGAATATGTTTTCCGATTTTTTCAATTGCAAGATGTGCTTGCGGTAAAAACTCGTCAGCCATCTGGAACATGAACATCATTTCAGGCCATGTATCAACAGTGCATTTTATGTCGTGTCGATAAAGAAGATGTGCAAAACTTCTGGTTACATCAGATTGAAATTCTTTTTCTCCAACCTGAATGTATACTTCTGGGAAATTTGCGAGTTGCTCGTCATTTGCATAAAGAGATGAAACGAGAGGATTTTTCTGATTTGAAAAATACGTGTAATAATCGACTGAACGCCTTAAATCTTCGGCACTGATAATTTCATCCTGGGCTTTTTTTTGATTATAAATCTGTGCGTCAGGAGCAAATTCAATACATGGTGAAAAAAGAATTATTTCTTTGATTCTGTTTCTTGAAAAACGCTCCATCAGATAAACGGATGCAAGGGCTATAGAAGCGCCAGTTCCATCTGCCATCAAAATGATTTCTTTATCCTGCAATTGTTTGATTACACTACAGATGTCTTCAAGGGATGCTGGAAAGGGATTTTCCGGAGCAAGACGAAATTCTGGAACACAAACCTTTGTCGTTGACGCATTTGCTATCGATGCGCAAAAACTTCGGTAGGCTTTTCGCGTACCCGCGATGAAAGAGCCTCCGTGAACATAGACAATCACCCTTTCCTGAGAGTAAATTTCAGGTACGAGAAAATCGCATTGAACCCCGCAAAGCTCAATTTCATCACGCTCAACATTGTTCGGAATGATAACGGTCTTGAACGTATTTTCAAGCTGACTTCGAAAAGGCAAGGTCTCGACTTTTTGCGTAAAAACAAGATTCTTTAATTTTTTTATTGCAGATTTTCTGTCAACGTTTTTCATTGTACCCACTCGTATTAAGTGTAGCAAAAAAAGAAAAAAAGTGCTATAGTTGGTTAATTCTGTAACTTTATTATAGAAATTAAACAACGAGTTTTAAATCGCAAAATATGCAATTCAAAACATCGCAGGTCTAACGAGGTTTTTAAGTCAATGCCAATAAAAATTCAGTCTGATTTGCCAGCCGTAAAAGTACTGGAAAAAGAAAATATATTCGTAATGACGGAAAAACGAGCTACAATGCAAGATATACGACCTCTTAAAATTGCAATCGTTAACCTCATGCCGACAAAAATTGCAACCGAAACCCAAATTCTCAGGCTTTTGGGAAATACTCCTTTACAAGTTGAAATTTCGCTCGTTCACATGGCTTCTCATCAGTCCAAGAATACTTCGGAAGAACACTTGGAAAGATTTTACATCAGTTCCGAGGAAGCTCTTACAAAAAAATTCGACGGAATGATTATCACGGGCGCACCAGTCGAACAGATTCCTTTCGAGCAGGTTGATTACTGGGACGAACTTTGCAAAATCATGGATTACGCAAAAGAAAACGTTTTCTGTACGCTTTTTATCTGCTGGGGTGCTCAGGCAGGACTTTATCACTATTACAACGTACCAAAATACGATTTGGACAAAAAACTTTTCGGAATCTACCAGAATTATAAAACGACCGTTGCAGAACCTTTGTTGCGCGGTTTTGACGATATTTTCCCGTCTCCGATTTCAAGACACACTGAAATCCACGCAGAAGACATTAAGAAAAATCCGAACCTAGAAATTCTTGCAGAAGGCGAAGAAAGCGGCATTCTTTTGGTAAAATCAAAAGATAACAGACAGATTTTTATGACAGGGCACTTGGAATATGACACCGAGACACTTGGTGCTGAATACCGTCGCGATCTTGATGCTGGAAAGCAAATTGAGATGCCTAAAAATTATTTTCCTGACGATAATCCGTGGAGGGCTCCTATTTCAACTTGGAGAAGTCACGCTCATCTTTTCTACTCAAACTGGCTCAACTATTACGTGTACCAGGAGACGCCATTCAATTTCACGAATTAGCCCCTATTTTACGCACATCACCTTTCGTGTTTCATCGATTCCTGGTCCTACCACGCGCACAAAGTACAGCCCTCGGGCGACCTTGTTTCCACCGCGATTCGTTCCGTTCCAGCTGTAATAGTGTGTTCCAGCCGTAGCCGAACCGCGCTGCAAATTGGTAATCACATTTCCGTCCAAAGTTAAAACCTGAACCGAAAGCACGCCATCCGTAGGCATTTCAACCTCGATTACTGTTTTTTCACCTTCCGTTACGTTTATAACATTGTTCAAAATCGTAACACCACCGCGCTGTTTGTCGTAATTCGAAAGAGTAAAATGCCAAACATCGAAAGTGCCAAGATCATCATCGTCGACAAGCCGGAAAAGATACAAAGGAAAATCAGGATTTCCATCTAGGTCGCTATCAATGAGGTTGGCATCACCATAGCGGAACATAAATTCAACTTTGCTTCCATCTCCCCAACCAAAACATTCTGCATTATCTGGAGAATTTGGAATTTCAAAAGTTCGGATAGAAGGATTCGTATTAGAAACAGTTTCTGTCAATTCTTTTGCCTTGCTGTTTGCGCCTGTCGCAATCGAAGAAACGATTGTCGGAAGCCATAGCGTAGAACCTGAATTCGTATTTTCATTATAAACATTGCTGACAGATGAATTTACAGGATTCACATCAATAAACATTGTGATTGGCAAGTTCGAAATAGTTTCAGAAGCAAGGGTGATGTCGCTATCAGCATAAATTCTTCCAGTGTTGTCATCCGTGCCTGAAAAATCCCGAACAGCCCACTGTCCGCTTCGAATTGCCCCTTCGGAAAGGATTTTATTCTCGTTATCGTAAGCATAAAGCGGTTCTATCACATTTACGCCAAAATCTGAAAATGTGTGTTTATCACCGGCATCAGCGTAGTTTAATCCAGATGAGTCAAAAATTTTAGGAACAAATACAGACAGACCTGTAATCGGGTCTTGTGAAGTTGTAGTCGGCTGTTTTACACGTATTCCCCAATTTAAGATATTTTCCAGAGTCACATCTTTTTCCAGATGAATGCAGATTGAAGTTCCGTCTTCGCAATCATCGACTACTGATGCACTGACAGATGTGTCTATTGAATTTTCGCTCGAATCAACAGGCATCCAACTTGATGAAGAAGAATCGTATTTTATGAGTTCAAGCTGGCTTGGAATAACAGATAGATCTGAACTTTTCGTAGAAAGTCTCTTTGAGAAAAGAATCATCATCTTTTTTGTTCCGACAGGAGCAAGTGTAAGATTCAGTTTTGGAGGCGTTCGGTCAATACTTTCCATTGTAACTGATTTCATCATATTTCCTGCAAGGTCTGTAATTATTCCCCCTGAGTTTGAATCCAACCTTGATGTATATGTAACATTAAAATTTGAACGAATTGGATATAAAGAACTTTCGCTCGATGTTAATTTCATGGATAAATACAAGTTATCGTAAGACGGAATTGTATTTGGACTATCCTGATGAGCAAAAAATCCCGTTGTAGAAACGCTTTGAGTTATATTAGCTGTATCGCTTGTGTCATAGGCTGAAGAAGAATCATCTCCTATCAATGCATAAGAGAATGATGAAAGTGATTGAGGTAACGTCGAAGTTCTAAGTCCACCTGAGGTAATATTTTTTTCTGTTGTATAAGCGCCTTCTGTATTTGGAAAAGGTCTTGCTCCTCCGACAATATCCTGAGCCTTAATTGTATTTGTATCTGTCGTAAGGCCGCTCGCTAAAGCCCATCCACGTTTTGAAATCCAGTTATATTCATCACTTGAAGAAAACTTTGGGGTATTGTCAAAAAAATGAAATTCCATTTTGTCAATTCGGGAAGTTGATGTCGTATCAACACCGAGGATTTCTGCCATATCTTTTTCCTCTGCTGTCCACCTGCCACTTTCAAGATAATTTGCAAAAGTTGGAGCACTTAGATCCCATTTTCCGTAAAGAGTTTCTGTACTAGAAGAGTTATTGACAGTAAGTGAAGGTTGTTCGTGACCTTCAACCGTTGAAATCATCAATTTATTACCTGATGCATCGGAAATTTTGTCGTTATAGTTTGAATCATCTCCAAGGCTTATCAAATTTACGGTTCCAGATGGACTTACGTTTTCATAAGCGGAATTGATGAAGCCAGGCCAGAAATTATGGAATGAACCATTTACGCTGACATTTCCATTCTGATAGCCTGCAATAGAAAGACGGATTCTGTGAGTCTGGCTTTCAAATGATGAAGCTCTGGCAGCTGTCGAGCC
>JAQYSN010000020.1 GCA_028725265.1 Spirochaetales bacterium
AAAAAGATTCTGGCGAAGCTGACTGCGGCGAAGCCGACTGCGGCGCGCTCAATTCTGGTACACCCGACTGTGGCGCGCTCAATTCTGGCAAAGCCGACTGCGGCGCGCTCGGCGAATTTTTTCGCGACCGATGGTACAAAAAAATTGACACAAGCGGGGACCTGGCCGATATAATCGCAAAATGCTTTCCAAAATCAAAACTCGTTCCAAAAGGCAAAACTTCCGCCTGCAAGAGAACCTACATGTTTCTTCGCTGGATGGTTCGAAAAAATTCGCCGGTCGATTTAGGCCTTTGGGACTGGTACAGTCCGCAAAAATTACTGATACCGTTGGACACTCACGTAATGCAAGAAGCAATAAAAACAGGCATTTTAGATGAAAAATCCACTGCGAGCAGAAAAACTGCGCGAATTTTAACAAATGAAATGAAGCGAATTTTTCCCGAAGATCCCGTTCGTGCCGACTATGCTCTTTTCGGTCTTGGAATCGACACAGAAAGATAAAATCAATAAATAATATCTACGGCGACAAGCTCTGGACTATTTAAAACTCGTATTGTCTTGGGCCTTTGATATGAAAGACCTCGGCTCACGACTAGTACGCACGATTCAGCATCCAGTACATCAACATGGTTTTTCGAAAGTTCAGCCTGATAAAAATCGTAGCGGCCGCCGGCAAATTTAGGGAACATGCCTTGTCCCGGTGCGTAAATACCGTTTATAAAAGGAAGCCGCCACTGACCGCCATGAGCGTGCCCTGCAAAAATGAGATCGAAGTCATATTTCAAATAATCCTTGATATATTCAGGGCGATGTGCAACAAGCACGCTCAGAGTCGTGTCAAAACGGCTTGTCTCATTTTGTCCGGCGGCCGCGTCAGGCAAGGTAGCCGACTCTGACAAAGAAGCACGGATTCGAGAAGCGTCCTCTGCGACAAGCCTTACTCGTTCGCGGTATTTCTCTTTCTGATCTCCCCACCATTTCGTATTTTCAGGTAAATCATCGTACGGATCAAAAACACCTGAAAAAATAAGCGTAAGTCCACGAATTTCCAAAACTTCGCTTCTGTCGTGAAGAATCCTAACACCATATTTTTGGAGAACATCGAAACAGTCCTGTATTTTTTCAAAATCGTATTCGTGGTTTCCGCTCACGTAATACACCGGACACGATGGATAAAAAGTGCGTATTCCAGCAAGCATCACATCAACGTTTCCCAAACTTTTATCACCTTTCATCGTTGACTCAAAAATATCGCCTGTAAGCAAAATGATATCAGGTTTGACTTTCCGAATCTTCGTCAAAAGACCTTTTTCATTTTTTCCGAAATCATTGCTGTGAAAATCAGAAATTTGCATGATACGGACGCTTCGAAACTCATCAATTTTTTTCATTTTGTCCGAATCAGAAGCATTTTTCAAAGCTTCAACTTGATACTCGCGTGTGACAACAGAGCAACAACCTGAAAGAAAGCCTAAAAACAAAAAGATAATTGCAAAAAACGCCATCCCATGATTAATAAAATTTCGAATAAGTACAATCATCTTTTTCTAATCTTCCCAAATTATCGAAACGTAAACTGAATCGCTTCGGCCAAGACTATCCGTAACGGTAATTTCGTACTGTCCAGGCTCTGGATACCATTCGAATTGATGACCTCTTTGAGTTCGCGCTATAAAGTCAGAATTGCAAAACCACAAAAGTTCATCCGTGTCAGCATCACTTGAAGCCGAAAGAACAATTTTATTTCGACTTTTTTCTGTACGCCGAAAAACATAATCCGTTCCTGTCATCGGAGAATCAATGTGAGGCGGAAAGCCCTGTTTAGTAAGGTCAAAAAGCTGGTTTTCCTTTGGATATTCAGGTGGAGCGATTCTTGGAAAACCCGACTGCGCAAAAAGTTCTTGTAAATCAGTCGGCCAAAATTCACGAACTACGGATTTTACGTAAGGAGCATCGGTCTCATCCGTTCGAAAACCAGTCCTCGTATCAATATTCACTTTTCGGTGGATTTTGCATTTGTCAATCGGAGAAACGCCTGGAATAAACCAAGCCAGTTCCGTCGTAGGGCAATTTTCGTTCGGTAGACAACCTGAAACCGAACAGACCTGAACTTGAGTCAGTTTTTCGCTAGGAAAGCGTTCTGAAAGCAAATCTTCTTTTGGGGTATCAAGCAAAATCGAATATGCAAGATTGAAAAGAAGCGGAGCTGCCATCTGACGGCCTATAAATGCATTGTTACCCTGGCCATCAAAATTTCCAACCCAAACGCAAAGTATGTAGCGGTCAAAAATACCAACACTCCATCCATCCTTAAAACCGATGGAAGTTCCTGTTTTGTAGGCAATCGGGATATCCTTTATTGAAACAGGTTTTTGTGAGTATGGCGGGATGTTTTTTTCGAGCATTTTTTGAACGATAAACGTACTTTCATCGCTCAAAAGCCTTTTTCCTCGGTCTACTCTACTTGGATGCGTAAAATTTAGTTCGTGGACGACTCCACCATTCGGAATAATGGCATACATTTTTACAAGTTCATTCATAGTCGTTTCGCATGAGCCCAAAACTATGGAAAGGCCATAGTAGTCGCGGTTTTTCATCCTAGTAACGCCAGTTGCTTTCATAAAATCGTATAAATCAGGCTTTTTTAGTTTTTGCGCTAAAGTAATGGCTGGGATGTTTCTGCTGTCAACGAGGGCAAACCATGCTTTGACAGGTCCTTTGAAAACGCTGCCGTAATTATCCGGTGTGTATTCACTGAAGGCTTGCGGAGTATCTTTTAGCATCGTTGAGTAATGAATTATTCCCTGATCCATCGCCATCGCATAAATGAACGGTTTTAAGGTCGAACCAGGAGAGCGCTTGGAAGTAGTAGCATTAACCTGACCTTGGATTTCATCGTCGTAAAATGATGCAGAACCGATATTTGCCATCACCTCCATATTCTGCCAATCCAAAAGAACGATGGCACCATTTTTCAGACCAAAGTTTTTATTCTGATTTATGTATTTTTCCAAAACCTGCTCGGACTTTTTTTGAAGACGCAAATCAAGCGACGTTCTCAAGGGAGAGCGCGTAAAGACACTTTCCTTTCGATAAAGCATTTCGCAAAAATGTCGAGCTTCATCTGGAAAAGAACAGAAAGTGCTCATCTGCATGTCCATGTAGATTTCCTGATCCTTATTTTCAGGATGATTTTCAAGCCAGCTTGCAAAAAGAACCTTTCGAGCCTTTATCAGTTCAGAAGATGTCCTATTGTGAATCGGAGCCCTTTTAGTCGGGTTCTGCGGAAGAACACAAAGCATGATAGTTTCAGAAAGGTTCAGTTCTTGCACGGTCTTATGGAAATAATACAGGCTTCCTGTTGCAAAGCCTTCTAGATTTCCACCTACAGGAACAAGGTTCATATACAATTCAAGAATCTGCTGTTTTGAAAAGCACATTTCAAGATATTTTGCCATTATGATTTGGCGAATTTTTCCAAATACGGACTTAGTGTAAATGTTGTATTTGAGTTTAGCCGCCTGCATCGTGATAGTCGAAGCTCCGACGACGCGAGATTTTTTGACGTATGTCGTCCAAGCCGCCTTAACGACAGAAACAAGATTTACCCCGTCGTGGCTGTAAAAATAACGATCTTCTTGCAGGAGGATTGCTTCAAGAAATTCATTCGAAAAATTAGCAAGCGGACAAAAAATCCTATATTTTTCATCGCTCGTCAAAAAGACCTGAAGAAATTCGCCGTTACAATCAGTGAACGACGCCGAAAATTCTATTCCCTTAAAAATGTCGCCATGTCTTCGCTGATAGAGAACTGTTGAAAAACACGCTACAGCAAAGACAAAAACAGCAGAAGATATAGAAAGTAGAATTATCGTGCGTCGTTTCATTCGATAAAAAGCCTATTTCTTCTTATCAGCCTATTCAGCACGCCCAACTTCGAGATGTGAGGCAAGAGAATAAGCATTGATATTTTCATCATACATGCTTTCTGCAAAAAGCGGAGGAACGACAAAACTTCCTGAATTCACAAGTTTGGCCTTATAAGTAAAGGTCGAAACATTGTTTTTAATCGTTCCGTAAATTACGATTCGATCCTCACGTGAATCAACATAATCAGGCTTAAAGACCTTATCGCCTCGCGCTATAGAACTCGTTCTAACAGATTCAATATCAGCTTCAAGGCATGAAGGCTGCAAATCCACGATGGCAACATTGTAGATTGTTCCGTTAAGCGATCTTGCCGAAACCTTAACAAGGATGTCATCTCCGACTTTTGCCTTATCCAAAGAGCCTCCGTCAACCGTCGTGTACTCTCGGAAAATTTCAAGTCCGTTTTTGACTTCCTTTTTTGGTAGTTCCCGCTCAAATCCTGCCAGAATTGTCTGGTAGAAAAGAGGAGCCTTTTTTGAAGTTTCATACAAAATTTCTGTCGCTTCGTCAGAAAAGTCGCCACTGTAGGTCGAACCGAATGCAGAGAAATTTCCGCTCATCGTAAGAGGCGTCTGAGTTTTTTCCTTTGCAGCATTCATAACAGTCTGAGTTACGGTGTAAACATCCATATTAGAATTATCCGCAAAACTCTTCATTGCGCGAATTGCTGCTGATGCAGAAAGCGTAGTAACCCATCTTTTTTCAATCTGATTTGAAACTTCTTCCAACATCTTGGCCTTTACACTCTTCATCGTTTCAGGGAAGTAATTTGAAACGATATCAACATAGGTCGAAACGTAATGCAATCCACAATGATAAATCCATGACGAATCAAAATTTCGGCTAGGGACAGCCTTTGCGATAAGTTCATCGGCTTTTTTATCCTGCTTGAGCATCTTATAACTTGCAGCAAGATAAAGCGTCTCGTAATCGTGACTTGAAAAATTAGAGCGTGTTTTGTCCAATTCAAGGCTTTCGATTAGCGATGTCGTTACATTTTCGTTTTTAGTCAAAAGGTAGATGGCATAAGAACGAAGATAAATCGAATATTCATCAGTTTCTGAACTCGTTGCAATCGTATAAAGCGATGACATGAGCGAGTCAAAGAAAGTTGAGGAAACATAATAGCCGGCATTCTTTGCATCCATCAAGAACTCTGCGCAATACAAGCTAATGAATCGGTCTTCCTGGCTTGCACTCGTCCAGAATCCGATTCCGCCGTTTGAAAGCTGTCGTGACTGCAAAATCGAAATAGTTGAATTTACAAAATCTTTTGCTTCTTCAGGAGTCTTGCCAGAAATCTTCACAAAATCAGGATAGAGATATGGATAAGCCCGGCTTGTAATCTGTTCTGAACATCCGTACGGATATTTTTCAAGATACCATTTCATTCCTTCGATGTAAGAAGACGGAGCAGGTGAAACATAGGCTTTTCGGATTGAAAGCTCATCATAAACCCTATGTTCAACGCTAGTTTTTGCTGAATTGTTTTTCGCATATCCAGCCTTTGTCCATACTCGGTAAGGAACAGGCGGTCGAACGCTAAGCGAAGATGTAAATTTGCTTTTTTCACTTGCATCAGAAGCCGTAAATACGATATCCGCATTTCCAAGATTTTCAAGGGCTTTTACGCGGATAAAGAAAGTCTTATCGTGACCTTCATCGATTTTTTCAGTGAAAACCTTATCACCTACAATTTCGAGATTTTTTGTCGTAGCAATTTCAAGTTTTACAGGAACTTTCTTTCCGCTTCCTTTGTGGTTGTTCGTTACACTGACTGAAACGTCAAATTCATCGCCAGGAGCTGCAACCAAAGGCGTGTTAGGAGAGATGATGAACGTGTTCGTTCCAAGAGTAGAACTTTCAGCCACTCCGATTTTTTCGCTATTTACGGCAATGGCCATTACTTTGAGATTGCCGTTGAAATAGTCAGGCACGTGATATTTTACAGTTCGTGTCGTTGCATCAGAATCCAAAATACCAGACCAGAAAGAGACTGGCTCATTAACCTTTCGTCGGAACGGATTGAGGTTGTTGTTCATTCTGAGCATTGCTGCCATGCCGGCACCACCACCAGTAGCCGTTACGGTTTTCAAAACATTGTATTCAGGTAAAATCAAATCCATCAGCTGGGAAGTTCCGACCTGAAGAGCTCGTTTTTTGAAAAAGAAAGAAAGAGGATCAGGCAATTTGTATGAGCCAACCTGCAAAATTCCTTCATCAACTGCAAAAACAACGATTTTGCTTCTGTCTGAAGTTGAATATTTGATTTCAAGGTCCGTACCAGATTTTACTTCGGTTGGGACATTTAAAGTGATGTTTGCAGTTCGTCTCGACCTGTCAATTGAGAACGGAATAGCTCCGTAACAGAAAGGACTCATAAAAATTTCTTCTGATTGAGCTGACCTTGTAAACATAACATTAATGTAGGCATTTCCCTCAAGTTCGGCTGGAATCTGAATTGTCTGAACTGATGCCAATGTATCCGATGAGAACCATTTTGCAGAATAAACCTTGTCGCGCTCCACTGTAATAAGTCCGCTTCCGGCATAAGGGGCTTTTATGAAAACCTTTGCCATTTCGCCTGCAACTAAGTCACTTTTTTCAAGTTTTATTTCAAGTTCGGCAGTTCGAGTAAGACTTCGTGTAAGATTTGTCTGCCCGATAATTGAGTAGTTAATTGAAGCAAATACCAATCCATTTTTATCGACAAGTGAAAGTACGTATTCTCCCGCATCCTTTGTAGGAATGTAATATTCGAATCCGTCTTTCGTGATGTTAATTTGCTGGCTGCTGATTTCAGACTTTTTCTTGACCGACTGATATTTGTAGATTCCGTTCGGTTGTTTTACCAGCGTTGAAATGTATTTTACTTCTTCTATTTTGAGCGTGATATCATTTACGGCAATTTTTTCCAAATTCTGGTCGATGGCAATAAAATTAAACTTTCGTTTCGTATCTTTTTTGATGTAATCCAAGTCGCCGTCTGCCTTATAGCCCAAAAGATATTCTAGAGGAGAAACATATACGACAGAAGAGCGTGTTACAGAACGTCCTGAGCCTTTCTCAAAACCTTCTGCGAAAAGAGTCATTCGGTAAGTCGATTTTTCGAATTTGCTCATATCGATATCAAAACTAACCTGTCCATTTTCATCAGTTTGCTTTGTTCCCAAAAATTCTGAGTACGAATTTTCCTTGCTGAACGGATCGGCAAAACTGTAATCAGAGTATTTGGAAAGGTGTGGGAATCCGGAATACAAATCCATCTGAACCTTGATATCGTTTCCTCTTGCAGGCGTTCCAAAGAGATTTGCAAGAGCAACATTAAATTTGAGTTGCTGCGGAGTAATCCATCCTGAGTTAGGAAGAGGTTCAAATGAAGTTGCAATTCTGAGGCTATCCGGCAAAAATTCTTCGACTTTGATTTGCGTAGAATTGATGTAGATTCGCTGAGTTTCGTTATCCTTTTCTTTTAATCGATAAAGTGTAACTTCATAAACTCCTGTAGGTGAATAATCGTGAGTTCCAAAATTTACTTCATCAAAACCGCTCGAAGAAAACTTGAATCGGTTTGTGTAAAGAACTGAATTCTGAGAATCCACAACTTCAACTTCGACAGGAATATTCGAAAGATTTTCCTTCCAGTCGCCTGATTTTGAAATGACACCGATATGAACTTTTTCACCAGGTCGATAAATTCCGCGATCAGAAAACATGAACGAATTGATTTTTTTTGGTTCGTCAAAGCCGTATTCACCGCCGACATCAAAATTTGAATAGTCGAGATATCTTCCACGCTGCGAAAAAGGCATAAACGAAAGATCGTTCTCTGTTTTTACAACAAAAGCGGTAGGCTGATGTTCCTGAGTATATTTGCTTGGGTCCGAAAATTTAGGCAAAGAAGCATGTCCATTCGAATCAGTTATGGTTGAAACAAGAGAATTTCCGTTAAGTGCAATTACAGAAACTGTTGCGTTCGGAACAGGTCGTCCAGTTGCTGCAGACTGAACGTAGACATCCCGCGTATCATCCATGTTTCGCTTTACGATAAAAGTCAAATCAGTTACAAGGATGAGCCTCTTATCAGAAGGTCGATTGTGATAATAGTCATAATCATTTCTGCCAGAATTCATCTTGTCTTCTGGATTCTGTGAAACTTCAAAAATGAAAAGCCCGTTCGTCAAATTTTTCTGAAAGTCATTCCTAAGATATGGGGCAAAATCGTATGAGAAATATGATGAACGGTTTTCTGCAGCATCCATAATCGAAAATGATGAATGATATTTTTCTGCTATATTATTTTCGTTAAAGTTGTAATTGTTAAACTTGAAATTTCTCATATCGCCGTTTGACATTGAAACCAAATGATTTACGTCTTTCGGCTTAATTCTAGAAAGCGTGTAATCAACCTGACTTACGCCACGTGAGTAAATCGAAAGTTTTTTGCTTCCAGAAAGAGAAAGAATCGTTCCATCCGAAACTATTTTGAGTTCTTTCGGAAATTTTTTCAGTTGCTTGATTGCCTTTTTTCCATCCTGAAGTTTATATCCTCCAAAAAAATTGATATCACCGGTGATATTGATAAAAACATATCGAGAAGCAGGCGCTGAAATCTTAAAATTGTTTACTTCCGTAGCGACTTCTGAAGTTTCAATTCCTGTTACTGGGATTTTTTCAGAAAGCTTCAAGATGTCGTCGGTGACAAAGTCCGTGACTACAAATTCCCAATTACAATTTTTTTCTTCCTTCCAACCTTCCAAAGCAGGCTTGTCTACAGGAAGAATGTACACTTCAAGGTGCTTTAAAAGTTCATCCATCTGAACTTTTCCCTTGGTTTCAATTCTGATAATCTGGTCGTAATTCTGCGAATCATTCAAAACCAATTGATGATCGATATTTCTAATTGAAACGTAGTCACTCATTCCTGGAACAGAAATAGTGGCAGAAAAACTTTTTTTACAAGTAGCTTTCTGAAGAGCTTCAATTCCAGAAGAAATTTTTACGTCCATTTTCGAAGTTCTAGGCGGCATCGGAATAGGATCAGAAACTATTTCAGCCGTCAAAAAATCCTTGTCGAAAGAAACAGAATACTTGTAATCCTGCTTGACGCTTCCCTTATCGCCCTTTCCACCAGGAATCGTGAGTTTCATCGAAACAAGCTTTTCAAATTCTTCGCTTTTCATAGGATGAGAAGCCTTGATAGTACAGATTGCTCTCTTTTCGTTAGGATCCGTTGGATTGATGTAAAATTCCGAACTTTCCATATAGACTTCAAAAGCCGGAGTCGAAAAAGACGGATTTGATTTTATATAGATGTGTTTTGCAAAATCTTCTTGTGGAATTGAAACTGAATATTTTGTTCCAAGACTCCATGCTTCAGTCGGTGTAAATTCAAGTTCCGAATCCGAAACCCATCGCCAACTTCCTGCCACGTTCGGAGAAATAGAAATCGGAACAGATGGCTCCTTCCCGACATCCTGAAGTTTTGCAGCAGAAGCATAAAACTGAATCGTAAGTTTATCAGGCTTTGAGTCCGGTACGTAATCTACGCTTGGAGCCCAAACCGAATAATCCGCACTAACTTGTCCTTTTTTTGAAGCACACGAAAAAGTGCTAAATAAAAAACAAATCGTCAAGAAACATGAAATCGAAAGCAAGAATGCCTTTTTAAGGGAAGAAAAATTTTTCATACATCATCCATAAATATAGAAATTAAAAGACGGTGAGAGATTGTATCATCCCACCGTCTTCGCTCGATTATAACATGGATAATTTATTATTACAACAAATTACTTTTTGTCATATTCCGCAAGTTGGTTCATCAACGACATCGGATTGTCGAAGCGTTTTTCACGACGCCTGTTAAGGATGTAATACATCACAGGTGTAATGAACAATGTCATGAACGCCCCGGAAAGAAGACCACCAACTATCGTGATACAAATTGGCTGCATACTTTCGGCACCCTCACCTGGAAAAAATGCCATTGGAACCATGCTGATAACGGTCGTTAAGGTACTCATCAGAATTGGTCGCAACCTGCTTTTTGCAGCTTCAATACAAGCCTGCATTACAGGCATCTTTTTATCCACAAGTTGGTTCGTATAATCTACCAAAACGATACCGTTGTTTACGACGATTCCGACAAGGGCAACGATTCCAACTATCGAGTACATCGTAAACTGCTGTCCTGTAATCCTATAAACGAAAACTACACCGATTGCAAGAAGCGGAATACTAAAGAAGATGATGAACGGATCGACAAGACTTTCGAACTGAGCGGCCATTACGGCAAAAACAAGGAAGATTGCAAGTAAAATTACGATTATGAAAGCACTTCCGAATTTCTTGATGTCACGGGCATCACCGTTGTAGCTGATTTTCGTGTTGTCAGGCAAAACGATATTTTCTGCAATGGCTTTTTCGACAAGGGCCTGAACCTCTGTCGTGGTGCTTCCAGCAACGATTTTTCCCTTGATGTGGTTGATTCGATCTCCGTCTTCTCTCTGAATTTTCTGAGGAGCATTTCCTTCACTTATATTGATGAAGTTGTCAAGCGTCATTCTGCCGTTCGAAGTAGAAATGCTCAAAGCCAAAAGATCACTCGTACTCACAAGATCTTTATCCTGAACCGTAACGACAACATCAATTTCATCACCGTTTCTATAGAAAGAAGTCGCTGTAGAGCCACTTACCGCCGTGTAAAGTTCTTTTGCAATCGTGCTCACTGTGACGCCTGCAGCAAAAGCGGCTTCCTTATCGATGCTCATAGTGTATCGAGGTGATCCGTTCGTAAGATCGTTTGAAAGGTCTTCAAGTTGAGGCACTTTTTCCAAAAGAACGGCGAAAATATCATCAGAAACCGATGTCAGGGCATCCTCATCCTCTGAAGAAATCGTAACGTCGATTGGCTTTGAATTACCAGGGCCTCGTCCTGCGCTAAATTCGATTGTTGCATCAGCCCAGCTTTTCAGATGTGGAGCAAGAGCAGCTTTTATCTCATTTGGAGTCATGGTCTGCTTTGAAAGTTCAGGCAAATTTATCTGAATGGTACCAGAATTTGATGTTCCTGAATTCAAAATGAGGGTTTCATAAGAACCGCTACATTCCTGTTCGATTATTTCCTGAAACTGGAAAAGTCTTTCAAGAACGACATCTTTATCCGTGCCTACAGGAAGCGTAACTGTAATGCTAACCTGATCATCAGAATCTGAACGAGGAGAAAGATTCAAGCCCATCTTGCTGAAATTCGTAACGGCAAGAATCAACAGGCTCATTACAAGACAGAGAACCAAAACCTTGTTGTTCAAGCAAAACTTTACGGCAACAGCATAGCCTTCTTCCATTTTTCGAAGGACCATATTGAACCAATCATCAATTTTTCGTAGCACGGCATTTTTCAAAGGCTTTTGAACTCGAGTGTTGATTGGTGTGATGGAACCGCAAAGGGCCGGAACCAAAGTAACCGAAACGAAAAGAGATGCTATCAAAGAAATTACTACAGTAATAACCATTTCCTCGAACATCTGTCCGATCATCTCAAGTTTCGCCTTGTAAATCAGCATCGGGATGAATACACAAAGGGTCGTCAAAGTCGAAGCTACGATTGCATTAAGCATATTCTTGCTTCCGAGGATTGCCGCAATGGCAGGTTTTTCACCTTTTTCCCTGTGGTTATAGATATTTTCCAAAATTACGATTGATGAATCGACAACCATACCCATTCCAAGTATAAGTCCCGACATCGTCATCATGTTTACCGTCAAATCCATGATAGACATGCACATCAGCGTTATCAAAATCGAAATTGGCATTGAAAGAGCGATAATGATTGAACATTTAAAATTTCGGAGAAACAAAAAAATGATTAAAAAAGCAAGAAAAGCTCCAGTAATGGCACTTGAATAGACTTCTTTCATAGTTGATGAAATCATCGTGGTGTCATCACTGATGACCTTTACGGAAACACCGTTCGGAAGGCTTTTGTTTATATCTGGCAAAATTTTTCGGATTGCCTTGGCTACGCTCGAAGCATCAGAATCACTTTCGTTCGTGACATTGATATAAAGTCCGCGCTGACCGTTGATGTAAACTTTTCTGCTCTTTTCATTATATTCTTCGTATACATTTGCAACATCATCGACCTTTACTGGAACACCAGAAATCGTTGTGATTACCGTATTTCGGATTTCATCGAGGCTTGCAAAATTTTCGCTGGTCACGATTTCGTAGTTCATTCCTTCAACGGTGATGTTTCCTGCCGAAAGTTGAATGTTTCGTGCCGCAAGTGCAGAGGAAATGCTCGATAAGGTAAGTCCGTAGGCTTCAAGTCTGTTGTGGATAACATCAACTTTGACCTGCTTGGCAGCTCCACCCTGAACTTCGACTTGGGCTACTCCTTCAACACGCTGCAAAAGAGGTGTAATCGTGTCTTCGGCCAAAGTGTTCAACTGGCCCAAATCGATGTTGCCGTCAACAGAAAGTCTCATTATCGGCATGGAACTCATATCAAATTGCCTTACAGATGGCGTAGAGCAATCATCTGGGAGTGAATTTGAAATACCGCTTAATGCCTGTTCTACATCGTCCTGAGCTTCGTCCAAATCTTTGTCGTATCCGAACTCCATTATGACATAGGTATAACCTTCCCGTGCAGTCGAAGTAATTTTTTGAACACCCGAAACGCCTTTTACTCTATCCAAAATGACCTTAGTTACGTTCTCATCTATTTCTTCTGGGCCTACACCACTGTAGTTTGCCGAAACGGAAAGTATCGGAAATGAGGTTTTCGGAAAAAGTGCAATTCCAAGATTAGGTATAAAAACAAAGGCTACAACGCTGATAAGCACGTAAATCATTACGATTGTTACAGGTCGCCTTACAGAAAGTTCTGAAATGCTCATATTTAATCCTCGCTTTCAGTTTTTAACTCGCCACTAGACTGATTGTCGCTAGATTTTTCGCCACTAGACTGATTGTCGCTAGATTTTTCGCCAGTAGACTGATTGTCGCTAGATTTTTCATCACTAGACTGATTGTCGCCGGAGTGTTCGCCAGCAATTCGTACCACCGAGCCTGCCGTTGCGCTTCCTGCTATTATGACCTTGTCACCTTCTTTGAGACCATCCTTCACCTGAACGTCCAAATCGTTTCCAATTCCTGTCTCAATTTCAGCACGTTCAGCAATCCCATCAGCATTAATTACAAGGACCGTTTCTTTTCCGTTGAAATTCGAGATACAGTCTTTAGGAACTACAAAAGTGTTTTTTTCTTCCTGAATTACAAGTTCTACACTTGCAAACATACCAGGCTTTATGCGCTTGTCATATCGAGCGAATTTAAGATCAACTTCGATCGTTCTGTTTGATTTATTTACTACAGGACTGATTTTCATAGCAGTTGCCATAAACTTCTCATTAGGAATTGAACTTACGCTGACATAAGCGCTCATTCCTTCTTTTAGGTATGCAGAATATTTTTCTGCAACATACACCTTGAGTTGCAAATCGCTAAGAGAACCAACTGTCGCTATCGATGTGGAATTTGAAACCGTATCGCCAAGACTTACAGGCAAATCAATAATCGTGCCTGAAATTGCAGCTTTTACTGGACTTGCAACGTATGCAGAACCAGGCTTACTAGGATCGATAAAAGCTATCGTCTCTCCTTTTGAAACAAAATCTCCAAGATTCTTGACGATAGATGTAATCTTTCCAGATGTGTCAGGATAAATGCTGATTTCAGAGACGGAAGAAACATTGCCAGTTAATTTCACCGTATTTTGAATTGTCTCTCTTTCAATTTGCTTTGCTGACACTGTTATTGCAGCCTCACCCTGATTCTGACTTCCTTTTCCGAAGTTTGCTCCAGCAGAACCTTTTTTTCCTGCAAATTTTGAAATCGCAGAAATTAATATAAAAAGCACGATTAGGGCGACCATCACGATTTTTACGATTACTTCCGGAGTTATTTTTATCTTTCGTTCTTTAAAAATTTCACTAAGTTTTCTTTTCATTTTGATTCCTCCTGGGCTGTAGCAAAAATTTGAAAAAATTCTTCTATTGATACGTTTATCGCCTGAGATGCACTGTAGAGCGATGAAAGATAACTAATCTGACTTTGTAAAACAGTCTGCTGGCTTGATACAAACTGCTGTCGTGAGCTTTCCAAATCAGTTTGTGAAACAAGACCTGCGTTATAACCTTCTTTGCTCAATTCGTATGATCGTTCAGAAATCGATTCGTTCAATTTTGCAACCTCAAGAGATTTCCATATCCTGCTGATGTTGCTGAATTTAGTCAGAATATCATTTTCAGCGCTTTTCCTCGTTTCATCGGCCGTTATTCTGGCGCTCGCAATTGCATCATTTTGTGTCTTTACGTTTAGACTTTCTGCAGAGCCTGGTATAAGAGTGCTCAACGGAATCGTAACGCTTGCAGAAAACGATCCGTTCATTTTATCAGTTGTATTCTGAGCATACGAAAGATTTTCGCTAAAATTCAAACTCGGCAATTGTGAATTTGAAACAGTTGTCATCTTTGAAATCTTTGCCTGTTCGACTGCTATTTCTGCGCTCTTTACGTCATATCGATTATCAAGGTAGCGTTCAACAAGTTTTTCACCTTGTTCAAATGTGATTTGTGGAGTTTTAAGTTCACCTTCGAGTTTTAATTCTGCAATCTCAGAAATATCATATCCTAAAGAAAGTGCAAACTCCGACAAATCTGAATAATAAGAACTTTCAGCTTCTTCTATCTGTGGTTCAATCGAACTATACGAATATTTACTTTTCAGCATATCAAGTTCCGAAGCAAGCCCAGAACGATAGTTCTTCAAAGTCTGCTCGTAAACCTGTTTTGCAAGGGACTGACTATCTTCCAAAATCTGCAAATTCTTCTGTTCTGCTATCAGCGAGTAAAAACTTGTAGCAACTGATGACAGTGTTTTTGCCTCAAGATTTTCATAGGCAAGTTGTTCTTTTTCGTAATTCAAAATCTGTTGTCTTATCGAAGAAGGAAGTGCAAACGTAAACGAAAGACTTGCTGAGCCCGAAACTTTCCAATTCCAGGCATCGGGTGCAGCCGAAAGATCCATAAAATCGTGGGTGTTGCTGTACCCTGCACTAGCATTCAAGCTTGGCAAAAATTTATTCCAAACATTGTTTTTTCGTCGTTTTGCATCCTCAAGCGAAAGTCGCTGCTTTTTCAAATCAGGATTATTCTCAATAGCCTTCTTCAATGCCGTTTCAAGCGTTATCGTTTCCGCATAAAGGGGTGATGAAAAGACAGCCAACTTGGAGAAAATTAATAATGTAAAAAGAGTGCAAATGCACAAGGTTTTCCTTTTCATACTCAAAAATATAATCAATTAAACTTATTCACTCCATATAAAAAGAATGAAGAAATAATAATTTTTTGTTAGATTTACTTCACAACTTGCTTTTTGTATGCAATCATAATTTCAGATGAAAGCGAACATTTTGATAATAGAAGATGTAAAGGAATTAAGCGACCTTGTCGCAATGTACCTCACAAAAGAAGGGATGACCGTTCATCAGTGCGAGACAGCAGAACTTGCCATCGAAGAATTGAAATCTTTTTCGCCTGATTTGGTCTATCTTGACTTAAATCTTCCGGGAATGGATGGATTTGAATTTTTGAACAACTTCAGGAAAAATCATGCAACTCCCGTTATCATCGTTTCTGCCCGAGATGCCGATGAAGATATCATCATGGGACTAGGCTATGGAGCCGATGAATTCGTAACAAAACCATTTTCTCCACGAGTCCTCACCGCCCGAATAAGAGCTATTTTACGAAGACAAAACGACAACGCACAAAATTCAGAAAGCGAAAATACAAAATCTAACGTCGTAAAATTTGGCCCGTACATCCTCGATTTTGAAAGTTACCTGCTTAAAACAACCGAAGGAAAACGCATCATGCTTTCCGCAAAAGAATTTGCAGTTCTCGAATACCTTACAAAAAATCCTGATAAACCAATTTCGCCTGATGAAATCTATCGTGAAGTTTGGGAAAATGCCTATGGCGATATCTCGGCCGTGGCTGTCTACATACAACGACTGAGGAAAAAAATTGAGGAAGACCCGAATGAGCCTCGTTTTATAGAAACCGTATTCGGACTTGGCTACAGATTCAATTTGAATGACCGAGAAGCCTTATTTAAGGCAGGTGGCGCAAGATGAAAATAAAAAGCCAATTTTACTTCTTTCTGGCAGGAACAATAATCATTCCGATTCTGATAGTTTCGATAATTTCATTCATCGTTATGTCCAGTCGCCTCGATCACCTGGTAGTTCCTGGTTACGAAGAGATTGTCGGACAGCCCGGTCAAGACTATCTTTTTAATGAGCAGAACTGGCAAAAAATTCAGGAAAGGCTGGGAAGAAAACCAAATGTCGTCGAATACACGATTTTTGACGCAAACTATCAGGTCATAATTTCTAATATCGATGAGTTTGAAAGCAAAAAAGACTATTCAAAAGAAAACATCCTCGAACAAATCAAGAAAAATGGAAACAAGTATATCTATCAGATTGAATACGTTCAGGAAGTTGATGAAGCTTCAGATGACGATAATTCAGGTTTGTGGATGTTGACCCGAGTAAACAGAGCTTTTTTCAGAAAACCAAACAAACTTTATAGCCCTTTTTTCATTATTTCCATAATTCTCGGATTTCTTTTCGCGTTCTGCCTTATAATGATTATTTTAATCATGCGTTCCATAACAAAATCCGTCACTGAACTTGAAGAATACACCAGAAAAATTGCAGCTGGAAACTTAAACGAATACAGCGAATCGACTGATTCAGGTTCGAATGAAATCGTTTCTCTTAGAAAATCAATCGATAAGATGAAAGACGAACTTCAGGACAGTGAAAGACGGCGAATGCGCTTCATCATGGGGCTAAGTCACGACCTTCGCACTCCGATTGCCCTTATCAAAGGATATGCAGAAGCCCTTGATGACGGCATGATTGACGACGAAAAAGCAAAGCACAATTCTCTCCAAATCATCGTTGGAAAATCAGAAGTTTTGAACGAAAGAATTGATGAACTTATAGACTTTGTTAAATTGAACACGAATGAGTGGCGGCAAAACTTAAAGACTCATAATTTATCTGACTTTCTCAATGATTTTTGCAAACGCTTCACCTTGGATGCAGAACTCATGCACCGTAATTTTTCATTCAAAATTGATTTGCCACCTGAAACAGAAGCGGCTTTCGACGAAAAGCTTTTTACTCGCGTTCTTGAAAATATCGTGGGAAATGCCTGCCGTTACACAAGCGATGGTGGAAAAATCCTGCTTCATGCCTACTTCGAAAAGTCTGTCATAAAAATAAGCATAAGCGATGACGGTATCGGTATAAGCAAAGATGACCTGCCCTATATTTTTGACCCCCTCTGGCGAGGTACAAATTCAAGACAAGAAGAAGGCAAAGGATTGGGACTTTCAATCGTGCGCTCTATCGTTAACTCCCACGGCTGGCAGATAACGGCAGAAAGTCCATGTAATGATTCATCGACCGCTGAAAATTCAGGAAGCGTTTTTACCATCACTATGTAAAGCAAATTCTATTTCTTGCAGTCTTGCGATTTCTGGCTTAAACTTAAATCATGAATACAAAGAATAATTCATCTGAAGCTAAAATCGCAAAACGAAATTTATGGTGTTTTCCATTCGGTACAATCGGACGAGACATGGTTTATGCATTGGTAGCAAATTTTCTGCTCACCTACATAATGTTCACCCGAGAACTCAACAATGCTCAACTAGCGGCAATTACTGCAATCATGGTTGCTGCACGAATCTTTGATGCCTTGAACGACCCTCTTATGGGGAACATCATTGAACGAACCAGAACAAAATGGGGCAAATTCAAACCTTGGCTCATCGTCGGAGTGCTTTCGACCACGGCCGTCATCGTATTTCTTTTTAATACCCGTCTCCAGGGATGGTCATTTATCGTCGCATTCGGAATTTCATATTTTATGTTTTCAATAACCTACACGATGAATGATATTTCGTACTGGGGAATGATTCCTGCACTTTCGCGCGACGGCGATACACGAAACGCCATTACGTCCAGGGCAACACTTTTTGCCGGAATCGGAAATGGACTTGCTAGCATTGCCATACCTCTTTTTACGACCGGCACCCTGGCTTTTGGTGGAAACGCACAAAGCGGTTACGGATTTTGTTCTATTCTAATCGGAATTCTAGCGCCGGTCTTTTTGCTCATCACAATTTTGGGAGTAAAAGAAAATCGTGCCGATATGGCAACAAAACCAGAACCAGTTTCCTTCAAAAAAATCATCACCACGATAACAAAAAATGACCAACTTTTATGGATTTCGCTGTGTTTTTTGATTCAGCAAATCGGAAACAACGTCATAATTGGAGGAATCGGCTCAACCTACATCTACTTTACTTTCGGTTATAACGGAGGGCTTTACTCAACCTTCACAATGGTCGGAATGTCAGCTACTGCACTTCTGATGATTTTCTATCCTATCATCAGCAAAAAAACCGGAAGACAAAAGCTGATGACAATTCTTGCCATTCTTTCTTTGGCAGGTTATGCAGCAATGCTTGTTTCAGCACTTCTTGGAAGTTCGACTATAGGTTTCTGGATTCTGACTATCGGCTACATGTGCGCAAGTTTCGGTCAATATGGATACTACCTTATCATGATGATTTCAATTTTGAACACAGTTGAATACAACGAATACAAAAACGGTCATCGTGACGAAGCAATCATCGCATCATTAAGACCTTTTATCACGAAGATAAGTTCGGCACTGATGGTTTTGATTACGACCCTGACCTACATGGCTTTCGGCGTAACAAAATACACAAATCAGATTTCAAAACTTGAAACACAAGCTGCAAGCGGAAACATCACGGACATCGAAAAAACAGAAGCCATCAAAGCAATGCTTTCCCAAATTGATAAATCGCAAACACTGGGGCTTCTTTTCGTTATGGTTCTGATTTCTGCTGTATTCATGATCATCTCTTACATAATCTATCGAAGAAAATACAAGTTAGACGAAGCTGAATACAACAGAATCTGCTCAGAACTTGAAAAAAGAAACGGCTGACCTTATAGTCCTGCAGGTCCTGTAGGACGAGTGCCTTCTTGTGCACCAAATTCGGCTGCCCAAAATTCGGCGTTGTACGTGATATGCCTATTTTCCATAAAAACGTCAAGCACGCCGCAAGTAAACATTCCTCGCATTGCACCACCTTCCATAACAAGACCTTTCATTTTAATTCTCCGGATTATATGCCTTATATGTCAAAATCCATTTTCTAAGTGGCATCGACCAGTCAAAATCGCCTATCAGCGTATCTTTCTTGCCAAGTGCATACTCACATCCTTCGGCACTTAGTTCTCCGCGTTTTACTTTCTCACCTTCCTGACTGAACTGAGCATACAAAAGTCTAATGTGCTCACGGATTTTTTCACCGTCAAAATCTGATACATTTTCTTCAAAATCCAAATTAGGACGAGCAAATAAATCGTTTATAAAAATTTGCGCATCTTCTTCACTAAAAAATTCTGACGAAGAGCACCTCATCATATAAACGGCTGCTGGAATACAGTTTACGCTATGCTGCTTAACGTACAAAACGGTTTCTGCAATTTCGACTGCGTTTTTATAAAGTTCTTCGTTGTAAGACTTCTGTTCCTCTTCGGTAAGTCCGATTTCCTTAAACACAGTCCTGAAATATGAATAGGTCAAAACGACAATTGCAATGTGAAGACTTGGCACACACATGTAATGAGGGTCCCAAGTTCTAATCATGTGGAAATTTCCGGCAACTTTACGAGGGACCTTCGACATCGGGCGATTTGTAGTCGTCATCCTGAAGCGATACATTTCGTAGGCCCACAAATAGCACTCATCAACCATTTTTATCATTCGAGCGCAATATGGGATGGCCTTTTTTGCACCAACTCGGCGAAGAATAAATGAGAGAGGACTAATCCATAAGTTGAGAAAGTTTAGATAAATCCTGATTCTAAGGGGACAAAACGGAACCTTATAGTCCAACTCGTGATCTACGTGCACCACTGGAATTTTTCGCATCTTGAACTTCACCGCAAACTGGGGAATAAAAAAACGCGAGATAGCATTACCCAGATATCGGAACAATTCGTATGCAGTCTTTCTATGAAAAAGCGCATTAAAAAGAGCCACGGGAACTCCGAATGTTCCAACTTTTCTAAAATTGCCCGTTTTTTTATCGATAAATGGTTTTCTATTTTTCAATTTGAGAAGCCTCCATCAGCTTAAGTCTTTCATTATCAATTTTTATAGTGATATTTTTTTCATGAGTCGGAAGTACGAGCCCTTTAGGACCATTTTTTGCCCGCCTCAAATATTTTACCTGGGTATAGTACAAATCTGCCTGATTTGCCTTTCGAGCCTTAGAATGATACACCGCAAGATTTCCGGCATTCAGCAAGATGTCTAGAGGAATCGTTTTTCCGGGACGATTTTTGATGAATACGTAGCCGCCTGCAAAATCCCGCGTGTGCATCCACATATCCTGTCCTTTTACATGATGGCGCAGAAGTTCGTCATTCTCGTTCGCATCTCGCCCAACAAAAATCGTCCAGCCATTGATAAAATACGAGACTCCAGGCCTTTTCTTTTCGATTTGCTGTTTTGGACGGGTCTGTTTTCGCAAAAGTTGCTGCATCCGAATCGGGTTGGGTTCATTCTGAACGGCTTCGTAAGAAGATTCCAAATCCAACAGTTCTTTTTTTAATTTCTGGATGTCATATTCGAGTTCTTCAAGACCGCTAACGGATTTTTTATATTGTTCGTAATATTTCGAAGCGTTTTCCTGAACGGATTTCTTAGGATCAATTCGAATTCTAACGTTTTCGCCCGTTTCATAATCTTCGCATTCAAGCCATTCGCTTTCACCGTCAATCTGATAGCCATAGGCAAGAATCAAATCTCCGAAATGCTTGAGTTCGTCGCTTTTCAAAAAGGAAGCACGTTTGTCCTCAAGTTTTGAAAGGGCTCCCTGAATTTTAGTACGATGCTCGGAAAAATAGCGCTCGGCTTGTTCCAAAAGAGCTTTTCGGGAAAGGCTTTCGGCGTTTTCTGAATAGTACAGTTCGACTTTTTCGTTGTAACTTAGCTCGCCATGTTTATCAGCGCCAAACTCGTTGTGGATAGTATCTCCATCCGCACAACTTTCTGAAAAATCGCAGATTTCATCAAAAGTTCGTGCCTCAAAAACCTTGCTTTGCTCCCTGATTTCAGGAAGAACAAAAAGATTTCCGCCAATTTCGCCCTTGTTTGGTCGGCGATAAAACACGTCTAAAATCTTGAGATTTTCATCGGTTATGATTATATTCGCGCTTCCAGACCACAATCGGACAAACATAAAAAAATGTTCTTTCAACGCGCGTTGCGAAGAATCATCATCAGAATCATATTCTATGTGATGAGAAAGTTCAAATTTGATAATTCGTTCTTTTCCAATCTGAGCGCAAGAATCTATTCTGCAGCCTTTAATTCTGGATTTCATAAATTCCATGAAACGTAAAGGCTTTTCATTTTTAGGGACTTTTTTTCGAGTTTCATTGATTCGGCATGCACCATTTGCAAGTGAAATAAAAACCGTCTTGGACCTTCCCTCCTTATAGGTATAAAGAGCAAGGCTATCAAAGCCAGGTTGTACGATTTGCTGGATAAAACTACCTTCCAGGTCTAGTTCGTCAAGGATGATTTCAATTTCTTCGCAATTAAGAGACATGTTCAAAGTATAGCTTAAAATTCCACACAAAAACAAGATTTTAAGAGTCTATTATGCTATAATGGAAGAATGAGTTTGCAAGATACGCCTCAATCGCAGAGGCTTACAATCGGAATTTTTGGATCAACTAACAGCGGAAAATCTACTCTTTTGAATGCGCTTACAGGACAAAATTTCGCTCTCGTATCTGAAATTGCAGGGACAACGACTGACCCTGTCTATAAAACCATGGAAATAAACGGTATCGGGCCTGTTCTTTTTATTGATACGGCCGGTTTTTCCGACAACACAGAATTGGGACAAAAACGTCTTGAAAAAACGATGGATGCTCTCAAAAAAAGCGATGTCGTGTTGCTCGTCTATGGTAAGTACGAAAAAAATGATGTACAAACTGCCGATTACGATTCTTTCATTACACAACTAAAATCGGAAAACAAGCCATTTCTCAAAGTCAAAAATTCTGATGTTTCCTCTCCTGCCGACAATGAGCCGGAACAAATCGTAACAATCAATGCAAAAGATAAAATCGGAATCGACAAACTAATTGAAAAAATCAAGACTATAATTCCAGAAGACTTTAGCTCAAGGCACTTTACCGCAGGACTTTGCTCAGAAGGCGATACTGTCGTACTCGTAATGCCACAGGATATCCAAGCCCCGAAAGGTCGTCTAATTCTTCCACAAGTCCAAATTCTTAGGGAACTTCTAGATAAAAAATGTATTCCAGTCTGCTGCACTACAGATAAATTCAAGCAAACAATTGATAAACTCAAGGAAAAACCAAACCTGATTATCACAGATAGCCAGGTTTTCAAATTTGTTTATGAAAACAAAGATGAAAATGTACCGCTTACATCTTTTTCCGTTTTGATGGCATCGAACAAAGGCGATATCAATAAATTCGTAGACGATGCAAAAAAAATCAGCCAACTTACAGGTAAATCGAAGGTTCTTATCGCTGAAGCCTGCACCCACGCGCCGCTTGAAGAAGACATCGGAAGAATCAAAATTCCTGCAATGCTCAGAAAACTCGTTGAAAGCAAACATACAGGTGACGGAGAAAAACTGACGATTGATTTTGTGCGCGGCGCTGACTTTCCCGAAAATCTCAGTGACTACGACATCATAATTCAATGCGGTTCGTGCATGTTTAATAGAAGTTATGTCTTGTCTCGACAAAAAAATGCCGAAAAACAAAATGTAGCGATGACAAATTACGGCATAGCAATCGCTACGATTTCTGGTATAATTGACAAGATTGTTCTTCCGAAAACATGAAATTAAAGAGGCGTTATGAAAAAGTATATTTTTTTAATTTTGACAGCAGTAGTTTTTTTTACGAACTCGCTTTTTGCCCAAAAACAACCAACTCCTGACATCATGGTTTCAATTACAGAAACAGAAAGTGAAGAAGAACTTGAAGAATTTGATTTTCCAGAAGATACTGGCCTTGCAAAAAACGTCATCAAGGCTGATATTGGAGCGCCCTTTTCAGCAGGTCTTTTTGAATTGTTCGACCTTATTCCATCTGATACAATTCGCTTTCCACTGGAATGGGAAATAGCTTTTTCAAAACACGTCGCATTCCAGCTTGAAATCGAAAGTCTTTCCTATCTCATCGTGCCGGCTGCAGCAAGCGTTACGGCAGGATTTTCCATCTATCCGCTCGGAAAAGCGCCTTACGACCTTTTCATCAGCGTGCGCGGAGGCGGTTCGTTTGGCCTTTTCTATGCACTTTCTGCACAAGCACAACTCGGATGGCAGTTCATTCTCAAAAACAACTTTGTAATTTCTCTCGGCGCTGATTTTGCATACTATTACGTTATGGGCGGAGATCAGTTCTATATTCCGAGCGTAAATTTTGCCTTGGGCTGGGCCTTCTGATGCAAAAAATCAATTTCAATGAATTGATGAAAAAAGAAATCGAAAAAATAGAATCGGAGCGCAATGAAAATTGCAAATCCAAAGGTTCTTCGTCAAAACCTTCACTTTTGCTTCATTCTTGTTGTGGGCCATGCAGCACAGGCTGTCTAGAAAGACTCATTCCGCATTTTGACGTAACGCTTTTTTTCTATAACCCGAACATTGACCCGATCGAAGAATATGAGCTTCGAATCCAAGCTCAAAAAGACGTTGTCGAAAAGATTCCACAATTCAAAGATGTGAAGTTGATTATCCCTCAACAGAATAACCTTTCGGATTTTTATCCAAGGCAAGATTTTATAAAGGCTATCAATCTTGAAGAATTTCCAGAACGTCGAAAAGAAAAAGAATGTGGTTCCAGATGCCTTGAATGCTACGAATTTCGACTGAAAAAAACGATTAGGTTTGCCTTTACGAACAAGTTTGACTACTGGTGCACGACATTAACTTTAGGACCTCAAAAAGATGCACTTAAAATCAACACGATTGCTGAAAAAGTTTTTAACGAATTTTCCAGACAAAATCCAGGTGTAATTCTTCCAAAACTCTTGCATGCCGACTTCAAAAAGGGAGGCGGATATTTACGTTCAATCCAGCTTTGCAAAGAATACGGAATCTACAGACAGCATTATTGTGGCTGTGTATTCGGCAGGGAAAGTGCCGAAATCACAAAAGCAGGTGCTAATAACATGAGCGAGTGCTAAAAAAAACGCCGGAAAAAACCGGCGTTGAAAAATCGTGCGAAAAGGAATAAATCCCATCGTCAAATAACAATGAGTTAAAGCGCAAACAGGCTCGCTAGAAGCTTCGCTGCGAACGCTAGAAGCTTCGCTGCGAATAGACCCGCAGTCGGCTTTGAACTTTTGTTATGCCGTGTTTACTCAATCGGTAAATCTATTCCGAAATACGGAGTTTCTTCATGAACTTCCAATATTCCTTTTAAAGGTTTATCTGAATATTTAATTATTTTTTCACGGTACTCAAACCTTGTTTTTATATCATTAATTTCTTCTCTGCG
>JAQYSN010000021.1 GCA_028725265.1 Spirochaetales bacterium
GCCTACAGTCGTGAAGAAAATACACCGGCTTATTCGATGAAAAATCAGGTTTCGGAGAAAAAAAGCAAAACACGCTGTGAGGCCCTTGAAGAAATTCAAAGTCAGATAATGACGACGAATCTTACTCGCCATGTCGGTAAAACTTACAGGCTTTTGATTGAAGAAATCGTTGAAAAATCAGAAGACGAAACCACAGAAGAAAATCAGAGCACGGAACTTGAAGGAATTGCAATTGCCAGAGCTTGGTTCCAGGCGCCAGATGTTGACGGTAGCGTTGTTCTTTATTATGACCTCGAAAATGAAAATGAGGTTAAGGCTATTCAATGTGGAAAAACCGTTAATGCCCAGATTTGCGGTGTAAGCGGAGTTGATTTGTTTGCAAGATATATCGGAGACTAAAATGAATGTAGAAGATTCTTTATCTTGCCTTAATGAAAATCAACTTGAAGCCGTAACACATTTTGACTCTCCTCTTTTGATTCTTGCAGGAGCAGGTTCGGGAAAAACTCGCGTAATCACTACAAAAATTGCATATATGATAAGTGAATTAGGCATTGAGCCTTATTCGATTCTCGCCGTAACTTTTACAAAAAAAGCGGCAGGTGAAATGCAAGAACGAGCTACCCGACTTGAACCTATGGCTGCAAAAAGTCAGATAAAGACATTTCATTCATTCGGTTCTTGGTTTTTGAGAAAGCATTTCAAGGAAGCAAATCTAGACAAAAATTTTACAGTTTACGACGATGATGATATGGAAAGCTTGGTTTTGAAGGCAATTCCGAATATTGCCAGGAATCAGGCTAAAGGAATAGCCCAAAAAATTTCACTTGCAAAGGACTATTGCCTTACAAGCGAAGATGATTTGTCAAAAATCGATACCGATGAAAATTTTCCTGAGTATTATGCTCTTTATCAAAGCCGACTTGAAAAAACTGGAAATGTTGATTTCGGTGATTTAATCATGAAATCTTATCTGCTTTTAAAAAATAACGAACAAGTTCGAAATCACATGAACAATCTTTTTAAGGTTGTTATGGTCGATGAATATCAGGATTCGAATGTAGCGCAATTTAAATTACTGGAGCAACTCGTTGGTCCTAAGACTTATGTTTGTGTAGTAGGTGATGACGATCAGTCGATTTATAAGTTTAGGGGTGCAGAAGTTGAAAATATCCTTAAATTTCAGGATGTTTTTACTGGAACTAAGGTTATAAAGCTTGAGGAAAATTATCGTTCGGTTCCGGCTGTGTTAAGTCTTGCAAACTCCGTTATCAAAAATAATACCAAGCGACTCGGAAAAGAGATGAAGGCTGTTCGAGAAGGAAACGCAAAGGCTCACCTGACTTTTCTTCCGTCGCAAAATGATGAAGTTGAATATGTTTGCAATTTGATAAAAAAATCTCACTCTCTTGGCGTACCTTATGCATCTTGGGCTGTGCTTTACAGAATGAATTCCCAGTCGCAGGGATTTGAATCAGCATTTTTGAATAAAAAAATTCCTTATACGATAGTGGGCTCCTTGAAATTTTATCAGAGGGAAGAAATTAAGGATGCCCTTGCATATATTTCATTTTTTGCAAATCCTAAGGATGAGATTTCTTTTAGGCGAATCATCAATAAACCTGCACGAGGAATTGGCGCAAAAAGTCAGGATGAAATAGTTGCCATTTATCTTGATATGATTTCGAATTCAAACTACGGTGCAAATCTTTTGGACGCAAGCATTGAGTTTGCAAAAAAGAAATCTGGAAAGACCCGACTTGGACTTTTGAATTTTCTTGATAGAATGGCAAAACTTGTCAAGTTTTTTGGTGATGAAGAAAATTCTGATTTCATGACTCCGCTTGAAAAAATCCTTGATAATACAATCGGGGAAAATGATGGAAAAGAACTTGTAAAAGAAACGGTCGGAGAGAGAAAGACCCTTTCAAATTTCATTGAATTACTTATCGAAAGTTTCGGTTTGTTTGAATACTTCCAAAGCCAGGATGAAATAGGGCAGACTCAGAAAGTTAGCAATCTGAAAGAACTTGTGAATATCGGTTTGGAATATCCTATGAATCGAACCGGACTTACAGAGTTTCTCGATCACGTTGAACTGGATCGCGTTCTTGCAGAAAAAGAAGAAGAACAGGAAAATCCGGACAGAGTGACGTTGATTACGCTCCATAACACGAAGGGACTTGAATTTGACAGGGTTGTAATTACCGGCTTGGAAGACGGAGTTTTTCCTCGCCTTGATAAGGTCGATGATGAGCTGGAAGAAGAAAGAAGGCTTTTTTATGTCGGAATTACGCGAGCAAGAGATGAACTTTATTTTACAAGTTGTGGTTACAGGGTGATGTTTGGAAAAGGCTCCTACATGAACTGTAGTAAGTTTCTTTTTGAGCTTGATAAAAACTTTCTTCAAATAGAAGGAAAACAGCCATTTGCCTTTAAAAATTCTACGGGTCCTGCTTCAAAAGGTGGAACCGTTGTAACCGAGCAACAAGCCAGAAACAATGCTCTTGCTGCAAGATGGTGCAAAGGCCGAAAACTTTTTCATGATGACTATGGTTACGGTTATATAATGAGTGGAAATGATTCTGGTTGCGAATACGTGATAAACGTGCAGTTTGAATCGGGAACTGTCAAACGTTTTATGCCTCGCTATCAGGCAAATCATTTGACCTTGGTCGAAGATTAAACGGCCTTGTTTTCAGAATCTTTATTTTCTATTACGATTTCTATCTTTTCGTAATTCTGATATTCTTCCTTTTCGAAAGTTCCGTCTACGCTTTTTTTCATAAATTCTCGGATTTTATCCCAATAATAATTTTGGTGTGTGTAAAGGCTTTGTGTATGTCTTGCATCTGGAACAAGATATAGTTCTTTTGGCGCGATACATGCATCATAATTTTGCCTGCTCATAAAAGACGGAACGAAGGCATCTTTTTGTCCATGAAAGAAAATCACTGGAATTCTATTTTTCTTCATTGCTTTGAGAGTCGAATATTGCTTTATATTGTATCCTGCAAAAATAAAAACCATCATCCAGCCAATCTGTAAAAACGGAAATATATGTTTTAAAACTGATTTGAAAATTTCGTAAGGAGACGTAAACCCACAATCAGCGATAACGCACTTTACGTTTTGTGGAAGGTTGAAGCCTGTTGTCATAAGGACTGTAGCGGCTCCCATCGATATTCCATAAAGAAAAACAGGAAGCTCTTCTCCGAAACGTGAATTGATTATTTTAATCCATCCAAGGCAGTCGTATCGTTCTTTGATTCCAAAACAGATATTTTTACCTTCGCTTTCAAAATGGGCCCTTTGGTAAATTATTAAGGCATTGTAGCCTTCTTTTATAAAATGTGCAGTTGCAACACCGTTGTCGGCATAGGCGTAACCTTGGAAACCGTGGCACAAAATTACGGTACCTTTTGCATCTGGAACCGTGTAAAGGTCTGCTGCAAGTTTGTGCTTATCGAAGGATCTTTGCTCGATTCTTTCGCATCCGTATTTTTTTAAAAAGTCGATTTCCTGGAAAATTAAATCACCCCATTCCCGATATAGAAAAGGAAGCATTTTATTTGTCGTAGGCACGTTCATTTTTTTTCTGCGGATAAATGGCAAAAATAGTGAGAAATATACGATTATGTTAAGTCCTGCAAAAATACTTGCAACGATTATTATTATCAGCCTGTAAATATCCATCTGTGTATTTAACAATTATACTCCAAATATTAAAAATTTTGTAGTATTTCAATGTTTTTAGATGACGTAAATTTAAAAATTATTTATATTGATATTGTGGAAACTATAAAAGATTTAGGGAAATATACTTTCCCATGCTTATTGGCAAACAGTGTAAAAAAATTCGGAAACCGTCCTGCCTTGGCTTTGGTTGGTCAGAAAGAATTTACTTATAACGAGGTTAAGGAAAAGAGTGAAGAAGTAAGTAAGATGCTCCTTTCGTTCGGCCTTAAAAGAAATGACAAAGTTGTAATTTTTGCCGGCGGACGACCTGAGTGGGGTATTTCCTATTTTGGTATCGTAAACCAGGGTATGATAGCCGTCCCTTTGCTCCAGGATTTTTCCAAAACTGAAGTTGAATCAATCATTAAACATTGCGGGGATATTAAGGCTATTTTTATAGAAGAGCGCCTTTATGAAAAAATGAAGGAGCTTGAAAGCATCTTGCCTCCTGTAATCATCAAGATTGAAGATTATTCTATCATCAGGGGAGAAAAATCTTGCGTAGTTGATGTTTTACCGGAAGTTGAAGTTGACGAAGAAGATACCGCATCTATCATCTATACTTCTGGAACTACTGGAAGATCAAAAGGTGTCGAACTTACCCATAAAAATCTTGTTTGGTCATGTATGTCAGGTCAGTTCGTTCATCGTGTAAATAAGTTTGATAAATGTCTTTCGTTCCTGCCTATTTCGCATGTTTATGAATTTTCAATCGGATTTTCAATGCAGATGTTGAACGGAAGTTGCGTTTATTATCTTGGAAAACCTCCTGTTGTAAGTGCATTATTACCTGCTTTCAACATCGTTCATCCAACAATTGTTCTTTCTGTTCCTCTTGTAATTGAAAAAATTTATAAGAGCAAGGTTCTTCCGACTTTCCAAAAAACAGAAAAGATGAAAAAACTCTATTCAAAGCCTTTGTTCAGAAAACTTTTGAATAGAATTGCTGGAAAAAAACTGATTAAAACTTTCGGTGGAAAACTTAACTTCTTTGGAATCGGAGGTTCTAAAGTTGACCCGAATGTAGAAGTTTTTATGCGTGAGGCAAAATTCCCTTACGCCATTGGCTACGGATTGACCGAAACTTCTCCATTGATTGCAGGTGCTGGTCCTGAAATTACGGTGCCTGAAACGCTTGGTCTTACTCTTCCGGGTCTTGATGTAAAAATTGCAAATCCAAACGAGAAGGGGGTTGGAGAGATTGTCGTGAAGGGACCTAACGTAATGAAAGGTTATTACAAAGACCCTGATTTGACAGCTCAGGCTTTTACGACTGAAGAAGATTCTTGTGGAGCCGGTTATTTTAAGACTGGAGATCTTGGAGATTTTGAAAAAATCAAAGGAAAGGTTCGACTATGTCTTAAGGGCCGATGTAAGAACATGATTCTAGGTCCTAACGGTGAAAATATCTATCCTGAAGACCTTGAGTTCGTATTGAATCAGCATCCTGTTGTAAACGAGTCTCTTGTCGTAGAAGGCAAAAAGGGCTTGGTAGCTATTATTCAGCTCGATTTGGACAAGATAAAGTCTTTGTACCGAGGAATCGAATACAACCAGGCAAAACTTTTGAACGAAATCCAGTTCTTTGTAAATTCAAAAATGAACCGAAATTCCCAAGTGCAGGAAATGCAGGTTGTTGATGAATTTGAAAAAACTGCAAGCAAAAAAATCAAGCGATATGTTTATGATTTGAAGAATTTCGTACAGGAGAAATTTGCTGAAAAACAATCTGATAAATCTGATAAAAATTCAGAAAAAGGCAATGACGAAAAATAATAACTGATTTTTATAAGAAAAAGAAAGGTGACTGAAAGACGAATTTGAAGTGCACTTCAATTAACTTCGCCGAACGGTCACCTTTTTTCAGGGCTTCCGCATTATACATTTTTTACAACTTTTTCAAGGCATCCTTCGTGTTTATCGCAAAGCATTTGCTTTCCAGAAATAGACAGATTCTTTGCCTTTGTAAACTCAGAAAAATCAGTCTGTTTCAATATGTTTTTGACAGAACAAACTTTTCCGAGCGTGAATTACCTTGTGCAAACCTTTTCCGTGCCGGAACTTGCGATAATCGCCGTTGCCGAAAACAGCGCGGCAGAACTTTTGAAAACAAAG
>JAQYSN010000022.1 GCA_028725265.1 Spirochaetales bacterium
ATCTTTTTTCCATACTGAAGTTTCAGTCGTTTGGAAAGTGCCTCTTTAAATTCTTCTGCATCAAATTTCATAGTTTGTGCTCCTTATTTTTTATTAAAAATAAAATATATTTCGTAATTTTAATTACCTGCTCAATAAAACTGCACAGCTTCTTGCTGGCAGTACGTACACATTTTTTTCATTGATAAACTCGGCATTATCCCCACTCAAAAAGTCGTTAGGATAAGGAACCGATGTATCAATAATTCTATACCAATTCTTGCAATTTATCGCCTTTGGAATTCGTACCGATTTATCTTTTTCTGAAGGATTCAGCATGATAAAAAAGTCATTATCGTCTTTGTCCGTGAAGATTTCTGCATGACATCCGTCAAGCCTGAATGCAACAAAGTTATTCGATTTTGACCAGTCCATCAACTTGCCATTTTCGCTGAACCAGCATACATCAGGAAGGGCATCGTAAGCATTAATCCTGCCCTGGAAAAACTCTGGTCGCCTGAAGATTGGATGTCGCAACCTTAATTCGATAAGCATTCGGACGAATCTAAAAAGTTCAGAATTTTTTTCTTTCAACGTCCAATCGACCCAACCGAGAGGATTGTCCTGACAATATGCGTTGTTATTTCCGTTCTGGGTTCTTCGAAATTCATCGCCTGCAACCATCATAGGGGTGCCCTGTGAAAGAAGAAGTGTCAGCATGATATTTTTAATCTGCCTTGTCCTTACAGCTTCGATATTTTTATTTGAACTTGGACCTTCGAAACCATAGTTGTAACTACAGTTATTATCGCTTCCGTCCCGGTTGTTTTCTCCGTTTTCGTCATTGTGCTTGCCGTTGTAGCAGACAAGGTCGTTCATCGTAAAACCGTCGTGACTTGTTATGAAGTTTACCGAGTGGAAAGGTTTTCGGCCGTCTCTTAAATACAGATCCGAACTTCCAGAAATTCTAGTTGCTGCTGCGTTTGCAAGAAATTCGTCTCCTCTCCAGAACCTTCTGATGTCATCTCTGTAACGGTCGTTCCATTCAGCCCAGCGACCGCCAGGGAAATATCCTACCTGATATGCTCCTCCAGCATCCCATGCTTCTGCAATGATTTTTGTATTGCTTAAGACAGGATCTTCTGCAATCCGCTCCAATATCGGAGGGTTTTTAATGAGATTTCCATTGCGGTCGCGTCCCAAAATTGAGCCGAGATCGAAACGGAAACCGTCGATGTGCATTTCGCATACCCAATATCGCAGGCAGTCGATTATGAAAGTTCGAACTACAGGATGGTTACAATTGAACGTGTTTCCGCAGCCTGAATAGTTCTTGTAATATTTTTTCTGATTGTCTTCGAGAATGTAGTAAATCGAATTATCAAGACCTTTGAAACTAAAGGTTAGACCGTGTTCGTTTCCTTCTGCCGTGTGATTGAAGACGACGTCAAGAATGACTTCAATTCCGTTTTTGTGCATTTCGCGGACAAGTGTTTTAAATTCTTTTACGGCTTCTCCCGGTCTTTTATCCGAAGAGTATCCTGCTTTCGGAGCGAAAAAGCCAATCGTACTGTATCCCCAGTAGTTTTTAAGTTTTTCTCCAGTTTTAGGATTTCTATTTGAATTTTCGTTTTCGTCAAATTCATGGATAGGCAACAATTCTACGCTTGTAATTCCGAGTTCCCTAAGGTAAGGGATTTTTTCAATCATTCCAAGATATGTTCCCGGATGTCTTACTTGTGAAGATTTATCTTTTGTAAAGCCTCTAAGATGAGTTTCGTAGATTATACACTGCTTAAGCTTGTAATTAAGTGGCCTGTCGCCCTGCCAGTCAAAATCGTCGTCGATTACGACGCATTTTGGAAAGTCTTTTGCAGTTCGCATTTTAGAGGTAAGAATATCGTTCTTATCCTGAGGTGGTGCAAAGTTACTAGGAATATTTGCGAATATTGAAGTATCGGTAAGGCATTTTGCATACGGGTCCAAAAGGTACTGATTTTTATCAAACCTGTGGCCGTAATCAGGATTAAAAGGTCCGTCCACCCTGTATAGATAAAGGGCTCCTGCTTTAAGACCCTGCAACTGACAGTGCCATATATCACCTGTTTTGTTCAATTCTGGATTGAATTTGTATGAAAAAACAGGAAACTCGTCATCGGAATTTTCAAAGATATCAAGAGTCACTTCTGTTCCGTTGCGAGAAAAAAGACTGAAGTTAACACCGCCATTTACAAGAGTTGCTCCATAAGGAAGCGGTTTTCCAGGAAGTACGGTAATCTGATTCATAATCAATTAAATTTTATCATCTTAATGGATAAAAATCTACTCAAAGAACCTTTTTTTCGACCAAAACGCCCATCAATTCGGTAAGGATGTTTATTGGAAGTGTTTCTGCTTCGTAGTTGATGAACTCACTTATTGCCCTCCAGTCTTTTTTTGGAAGATCGTGTTCAGTGTCCAATTCGCCGTCAAAATAACTTAAAACTGTCATGAGCCATTGGACATGGGCATCTGTAGGCTCGTTTTCAGGCTCTTTTGTGTTTTCGATGTAGTGTTTCATCCAGTATTGTGAGATGGAAATTCCCAAATCTCCGAAATTTCGCGTTCTGTTTTCAAAAAGTGATGCTACTGACTTGCTTGCCCTGATTCCGTCGTATTTTGCATTGTTTGCCCGATCATATTTTTTGATTTTTTGAACGTCGGCATAAAATTTATCCATATTTGTCATGCTGAAATTTTACACAAAAATCTTGCTCTGCGCTACAAAAATTTATTGACTTTTAGGCCGTCTCCACATAAACTAAAAGCATGAATTTACAGACAGTTTTAACACCTGATATGGTGAACCTTCATTTGAAGGGAACGACAAAAGAAGAAATTATTGATGAAATGCTTGAGATCTTAATTGCAGCAGGAAAGGTCTCAGATAAAGAAGCAGCTCGTGAATGCGTTCTTGATCGAGAACGAAAAATGTCCACGGGAATGAAGCACGGAATCGCTATTCCTCACGGAAAGACAGATTCTGTTTCAGATTTGGTTGCTTGTATCGGAATTTCCGATAATCCTGTTGATTTTGATTCTTTGGATCAGGAACCTTGCAGAATTTTCATTATGACTTTGTCTCCTGTAAACAAGACAGGTCCTCACTTACAGTTCCTGGCTGAAGTAAGTTTACTTTTCAAGAGCCCAGAAAAGCGTCAGGAAATCTTGAATACTCAGGATAAAGCAGAAGTTATTCGTATTCTTACTGAATAGTTAGCTTTTCTGATTAGAAAGGACGCGGTAATTGAATCGCGTCTTTTTTTGTTTTAAATAATATTG
>JAQYSN010000023.1 GCA_028725265.1 Spirochaetales bacterium
CTGCCTTCTAAGCAGTAGGTAGGGGGTTCGAGTCCCTCTGGTCCCGCTAGACTGTTTCTTTTTGAAACAGTCTTTTTTTTTATAAAAGATTTAGCGGATCTACATCGACTTCGATGTATACGTTTTTATTGTTTTTATAGCCAAAGACAAGCATGGCACAGGCTTTTTGGATTGTAAGGATGTTATTGCTTCTTAAAATTAGCTGATAGCGAAAATTTGCGCTGATTTTTGAAAGGGGGCATTCACTTGGTCCTAGAATATCGAAGGGTTCGACTTTTTTGTCCAAAATAAATTGCTCCAAAATTTTGAATGCTTGAGCACATATTTTTTCGGCATTTTCTTGGATAGCACTTCTGAAAACAAGTCTTATTAATCTTGAGTAGGGCGGAAAATTGAGAAGCTCTCTTGTTGCAAGTTCTTCTTTGTAAAAGGATTCGCTTTGGTTCGTGCAGGCATAATAGATTGCGCTTCTGGAAGGAGAGTAGCTTTGTACGATGACTTTTCCGTCTGGAAAAAATCTTCCAGCTCTTCCTGCAACCTGTGTAATAAGAGAGAATGTTTTTTCTGCTGCCCTAAAATCTGGCAAGTTTAGTCCGGTATCTGCCATGATGACCCCAACTAGCCTAAGGTTCGGAAAATTAAGGCCTTTTGCTACCATCTGAGTCCCTAAAAGTATATCGATTTTGCCGTCACGGAATTTGTCCAATTTTTCCTTGAACTCATCCTGGCTTTTGAGATTGTCTGTATCGATTCTTTCAATTACACATGTAGGAAATTTTGAGCGGACTTCGCTTTCTATGTATTCTGTGCCGAAACCGAAAAATCCGACGTCATTTGACTTACATTCCGGACAAACTTGAGGAACTTCTGTGTTCCAACCACAATAATGACATATAAGCCTGTTCTGTCTTTTATGAAAGGTCATTGAAACCGAGCAGTTTTTGCATTTCATTTCGTATCCACAGGAATTGCACTTGAAAAAGTGACTGAATCCACGGCGATTTAAAAACAGAATTGTCTGCTTGTGATTTTGATACGTCAGTCTCATTTCATCTTCAAGAGTCGATGAGATGCAGCCTTGAGTCTTTCTGCCAAGTTCATCTGGTTTTGAAAGATCAACCACCTTGATTTCTGGCATTTTTCCGCCTGCAAGCCTCTTTGTCAAAACATGCTTTACGAGGCTTTTTTTGTTCATTAAATTCCAGGCTTCTACCGAAGGTGTTGCGCTTCCCATGACAAGCGGTATTTTCAAGTCACTGCATCGTTTCATGGCAACTTGTCGTGCGTGATAACGCGGTACATTTCCGCTTTTGTAGCTTGAATCATGTTCCTCGTCAATTATGATGAGTCCCAGGTCTGGAACTGGTGCGAAAATTGCACTTCGTGCTCCGATTACAACTCTCGCTTCTTTGTTCATTATTCTATGCCATTCCGTTAGTTTCTGGCTTCCTGTAAGCCCTGAATGCAAGATAGCGACTGTATTTCCGAATCTTTCGCGGACGGATTCTATGACCTGATGGGTAAGTCCGATTTCTGGAACTAAGTAGATTACACCCTTTCCTTGTGAAAGGATTTTTTCTGCGGCGCTCAAAAAAACTTCGGTTTTTCCACTTCCAGTCTGTCCGTAAAGATAGTGGTAGAGGCTTGGAGAATGTTCATCAAGAATTCCTAAAACAGCTTGCCTTTGTTCTTCTGAAAGATTCTTTGCTTTAAAACTTGAAGCTTCTTCTTCAAAGGACATGTTTGAAAGGGAAACTTCTTTTTTTCCCGATGGAATCATCGAAAAAAGGGCTTCTCCGCTACTGCATAGATAAAATTTTGAAATCCAATATGAAAGAGCGACCTGTTCTGATGTGAACAGTTTTTGATCATCAATTACTCTCAGAATTTTTTTTATTTTGTCTTTGTAGGATTCACATTTTTCTGGCAGTTTGTTATAGACAGCTATTACGCATCCTGTCATTTTTCTTGAACCAAACATAACTTCGACTCTGTAGCCTATATCAATTGATTTGTTTGTGTCGCAGAATTTTTTGTCAGATTCATCGAGATTTTTGTAGGTAAAACTTTGCGTCAGGGGAAGATTTACTAATACTTCGATGTAGGCAGGATAGGAACAGTCAGTTTCGCTCATAGTTCAGCCTGGCAGATAGAATCAAGTTCTTTTTTGAAAAGTTTTAGGTCTTCCCA
>JAQYSN010000024.1 GCA_028725265.1 Spirochaetales bacterium
TCTGCGACAGTCAACTTACCGATAATATCTAATGCGTCTTTGATAGTAGGCATATCCAATTACCTCCTTCGGTGGTACTGTTTCTTACTATTATTATACGCTATTTCTCGTCAAAAATCAACCATTTGTTGTGACAGAGCCAATAGAATTTGATGGGCTTTTATGTAATAAGAATTTCTCAAAGATTGTTTAGGTAGGTTTATCTTATGTTTTGGAATGCACATCTTGCAGCTGACAGATAAGTCAGTTTGGGGTGTGCATTTTTTTTGTGTCAATGGGATTGTTGCATTTAATTTTTCAATGTGAACAAAATATATCGATGTCGGCTTTGAGTTGGTAGCATCCTTTTTGTGTTTTTACGAGTTTTTGAGGATCGTTTAGGTCGTCTTCCATAAAAAGTCTGAGTCGTCGGATGTAAACATATAAGGAATTTCGGCGGGTCGTTGAATACTCATTCCACATGTACTGGCAAAGAGTTGGTATTGGGATAGGAATGCCTTTGTTTTGCGTGAAATACGCGAGTAGTTTTTTGCTTGTTGGGTCCAATTCCTTGTAATTATAACGTTTTTTCTTGTCAGGATGTCCTAGCGTATATGAAGGCGGTAAGTCAAGGTGCGAAGTGTCTTTAAGGGAAACAGTACCATTTTCTTCGACATTGATTAAGTCATTGAGAGTTATTCCTCCTCCCAGGTCTTTGTCCATCGGAAATTCGTCCATTTCCTCAAGTTGTTTTTCGATATCAGAATCATTGATTTCAAGAGTAGTTTTTGCAGGTTGAACGGGAACGTATGGACTAGGTAGATCGGGGACTTTTTCGCAGTAATCAGGATTTACTTCTTGATCAATCATCCTGTTCCAAAAGTTTTTGCAGAAACTTTTTACTAGCTGTCTGTACTCATAGATTTCTTGTAGCATAACTTGAACGCTGATTTGACAAAGCAAGGTTTCTTCGTCAAGTTCATGTTTTGAAGTTTCAACTATTAGGCAGTGCGTTGTATTTCTAATGCTGTGAACATGGGTCAAAAAATCGAATTTTTCTGGTCGGAATGTTTCGCAATCTAAAATAACAAGGTCTATATCAATTGTTTTTAGGATTTCGTTCATTTCAAATATACTTTGGCATGTGAAAAAAGTATATTCAAATTCGGTTATAGTGTTTTTAGCTACTAGATGAAACTCTGGTTTTGTCGTGAAAATCAAAACTTTCATAAATTTAGTGCGGAATAGTGGATTTGAACCACCGACCCCCACGATGTCAACGTGATGCTCTGACCAACTGAGCTAACTCCGCAAGTACATTTCAGACATTAACATATACGATTATTTTGGTCAAGTTTCTTTGATTTATTTAAATCAATTACTTTATTGCAATTTTATTGGCTTCTGTTATAATTTAGAAAAAATTGTAAAACTTCACTTTTTTTGAGGATAAGATAATGAAAGAACAACTTATAAAGGATTTTGAGTCAGAATTTGGAAAGGGAGGAGAGATTAGAACTTATTTTGCACCGGGAAGAGTGAACCTTATCGGAGAGCATACTGATTATAATGGTGGACATGTTTTTCCGTGCGCTCTTACGATTGGAACTTATTTCATCGTAAGAAAAAGGGATGATAGAAAACTTAGATTTTTCTCGAAAAATTTTGCAAAATTTGGTGTAATCGATGCTAGCCTTGATAAACTAGAGCCTACTGGGGATAACAGCTGGATTAATTATCCGATGGGTGTTATGTGGGCTCTTGAAGACAAGGGATATAAAATAACGAATGGTTTCGATATGCTTTTGTTTGGGAATATTCCTAATGGGTCAGGCCTTTCTTCGTCAGCTTCCGTAGAAGTTGGAACAGGCACTTTTCTTAATGATTATTATGGATTTAATCTTACTCCTGATAAAATTGCACTTATCGGACAATACAGCGAAAACAATTTTAATAAAGTAAACTGTGGAATTATGGATCAGTTTGCAATCGCTATGGGTAAAAAAGATAATGCAATCTTTTTGGATACAGCAGATCTTTCATACACCTATGCACCATTGAAACTTGATGGTGCCAAAATTGTGATTGCATGTTCAAATAAAAAACGTGGACTAGGGGATTCGAAATACAATGAACGACGTGCTGAATGCGAGCAAGCTTTGTCTGAACTTCAATCCGTTGTGGATGTGAAATCTCTTGGAGAACTTAGTGAAGAACAGTTCGAAAAATACAAGGGAGCAATTAAAAGTGAAGTGCGACAGAGAAGGGCAAAACATGCAGTTTATGAAAATCAGCGCACGATAAAAGCTGTTGAAGCCCTAAAAAAAGGCGACATTGAAGAGTTCGGTCGTTTGATGATTGCAAGTCACGATTCTCTTCGCGATGACTACGAAGTTACAGGAATTGAACTCGATACATTGGTTGAAGAAAGCCTCAAGCAAAATGGCGTAATCGGCTCTAGAATGACAGGAGCTGGTTTTGGCGGTTGTACTGTAAGTATCGTTAAAGATGATGCAATAGATGCATTTATAGAAAATGTTGGTTCTGCATATAAGGCGAAAATTGGATATGCGGCTGATTTTTATGTCGTTGAAATCGGCGATGGCGCCCTACGAATTTGAGTTTGCAAAATTTAAGTTTCACAAAATTTAAGGCATGAGAGGTAATTATGATTTATGATTCAATAACAAAACTTGTTG
>JAQYSN010000025.1 GCA_028725265.1 Spirochaetales bacterium
ATGTTATGTAAGAAAAACCGACGCATTCCATCCATACTGTTTGCCAGATTCCGCTTACCTTTGTGTACCACATACCGTGGCTCTTTGCACATTGCTTTCCATACGGATAGATGTTGCAAAGGTTATCAAGAACTTCAACTCGAATCAGGTGATCTTCTTTGTCCGAAAGAAGATTCGTTATATCAAAACTGAACGGAAGGTAGCCTCCTTCATGAAAGCCGGCAGATTTTCCGTCTATGTAAACGCTTGCAGTTTGGTCGACGGCTCCGAAATTCAAGAGAATTTTTCCTCCGTTTTTTCTATGTTTCTCAAAATCCTCTGGAAGGGAAAATTCCTTTTCGTAGACAAGCTCTTCTCCGATTTTGACTTTTTTGCCATATCCTGAAAGTTCAGATTCGGGAGGAAAAGGAATCGTGATGGGAAGTCCGTTTAAGAGCCACTGTCCATTTAGGTTCAGAAACGATTTTCTTTTCAGTTGAGGCCGTGGATATTCTGAAAATGGGATTTTTTTATCGGTCAATTTGTTCATTAGTTTGATTTGTTCCTTTTTTTTCTTGCAAGAAACTGTAGCACTAGAAATGCTAAAAGCACTGATATTGCAATCAGTGCGGCAAGAAAAATATTGTTATTCGGTAAAAACGAAGTCGTTCCGTCAGAATTAACGATTTTTTGTGCATTTTTTAGAACGGCGGCTCCAATTGCAGGTCCGATAATTCCTGGAATTAGGACTTGTGCTATGATTCTGATGCCCTGGAACATTCCTGTTTTGTCTTGTGGAATCTGTTCCCTGAGCTTTGCTCCGAAAACTGCCATGCCTGTAAGGTATCCTGACATCATTAGAAGGGAGCCTATAAATACGCAAGGCATATTCTTGAAAAAGTACAATAAAATGTATCCTGCTATAAGCATTGCAATCGGTGAAATGATTGCAATTTCAAAACCGTGTTTGTCGAAAACTTTTCCATAAAGGGATGTTACCAAAGCGGCTGCAAGAATTGCAGGTGCCATAACCAGGACGTAGTTTGCCATTCCAAGTGATTTTTCATAGTAAAGAATTAAATAAGGCATGAAAATCTGTATAGAAATTCCGAATAGGGCAAATGCAAGGCAAGTGAAGTATAAGAGAGGATTTTGCTTTATAACAGAAATCCTGAAACTGTAGACTACGCTTTTTGCCCATCTTGAAATGAGTTTTTCATTTTTTTCTTGGCTCTTGCATTGTGCACTAATGGTCGAATCTCTTTGTAAATCAGAGTTTTCTTTTTCATTTATGTGATCTTCGATAAGGAAAAATCCGAGAATTCCGATTATGATTACTGCACTTCCTATAATCAGGTAGATTTTTACCCAACTTGAGCTTTGATCAAGGTCAAAGGCCATGAAAGAGCCGAATACAGCCAGAATTGCAATTAAAGGCATCATCGAGTTGATACCTTCGATTTTGCCTCGATTTCCGTCGCTTCCGCAGTCCGTGAGCCAGGCATTAAAACTTGCATCATTTGCTGAAGAACCGAAAAAAGTCATCACGCAGTCCATGATGATTACGAGCGAAATTCCGAGCGAAGAAACTGCCATCACCTTGGAAAGACCTTCCTTCTCAGTTACGAAATGTTCAAGTATGTCCGAACGCAAAAGACAGAATGTCAGAATTGAAAATCCCCACAAGATGTATCCAAGAGAAATAAAAATCTTTCTTTTTTGCACGCAGTCAGCAAGACATCCGATGAATAGAGTCGTGACAGCTGCTGTTATTGCACTTGCGATGACCATTGCAGAAATGTCCTGGGCCGAGGCATTGAACATCTTGTAGATGAATACGTTGAAGTACATATTTTCAACGACCCATGCGACTTGTCCCATGAAACTGAAAATAACGAGAGCGCTTTTGAATTTTGCACTAGAAGTGTATTCTGTTTTTGTTCTCATAGCGACTAGTATATATCAAGGTTGCTGAAGGTGCAAATTTTCTGTAGACTTTTATCATGTTTACAGATACACATTTTCATTTACGAAATTTAAATGAGCAAGGAATAGACATTCCTGTACTTTTTTCTGAACTGTATGATGCTGATTTTTCTTTTTTGATGGATATAGGCACTCGTTGTGATGACATTGAAAGCCGTATTTTTGTAGCAAAATCAGCTTTCCAGTCTCTTTGTGAACAGAATAAGTCTGACGTTGCAAAAAAAATTTCTGATGTGCTTTATTTTTCCGCCGGAGTTTGGCCAGATGTTGATGCTATAAAAAATGCAAATGACCAGATGAAAATTCTAAAAGAATTCGTTGAAAATTGCTCTGAAAAAGAAAGGATTGTTGCAATAGGTGAATGCGGCCTTGATCATCATTGGAATGTGAACGGAAATGATCATCGTGATGAAAGCCTTTTCGATTCTGACCTGTTTACAAAGGAAGCGGAATTTTTTGAAATGCAGATTGAGTTTGCCCGTGAATTGGATAAGCCCGTTGTTGTACATTCCAGGGACGCTTTTGACGGAACTTTGTCTTGCATAAAAAACGTTGGCTATCATAATGGCGAAATTCACTGCTTTTCTTACGGAAAAAAAGAAGCCGAAGCCTTTTTGGATTTGGGCTGGTATATAGCTTTTGGAGAAGCCGTGACTTACACCAAAAAAAGATGCATGGAAGATATGAAGGATCTTATTCGATATATCCCGCTTGACCGCATGCTGATGGAAACCGATGCTCCTTATCTTGCTCCAGTTCCTTTTCGCGGAAAAACCAACACACCTCGATTGATTGATAATACATATAAATTTGTTTGCGAAATTCTAGGAATGGATTTTGATAATTTTACAATTCAGATGGCTAAAAATGCCAAAAATTTGTTTTTGCAAGTAGAAACTTGTGGTATAATTTGATTATGGCTAAAGATGATTTATCTCCAGAACTTACAGAAAAAATAGATGAAAGCGTTGCAGAATTGGTAAAAATCATTGCGTCTATTAGTGATGAGAAATTCTTGAATGATTTTTTTGGATGCTTGTTTTCTCCAGCCGAAATGTTTGACTTTGGAAAACGATGGCTTTTGGTCAAGGAAATGAATGAAGGAAAGACTCAGCGAGAAATCGCCAAAGATTTCAAGATGAGCCTTTGTAAGATTACGCGCGGTTCAAAAGAACTTAAGAAAGAAAATAGTGCTTTTCGCGTTATTCTTGATTCAATAGATGAAGCTCGAGAAAAACAGCGAAAAGCTACGTTGAAAAACTAGCTAAAAAACTCTATTGGAGAATACTAGCTACCTCATTTCTTTCCCAGCGTTTAGCGATGTCTGCAGGAGTTTCTCCTGCGACGTTTCTTAAGTTTCTATCCAATCCTTTTGAAACCATCTTTTTAACGGTGGCAATATCAGCGATTTTTGCAGCATAGTGGAGCAGACCCTCGCCCTGATAATCAGTTTTGTTTCCGACCAGTTCGATAAAACTGTCTAAAATCTTATTTTCCGAAGAATATCCGTTTCTGAGTGCAATGCTCGCAGGACATTCATGGTCACTTCCACTTTGTAAAAATGGATCGGCATTGTTTTCAAGCAAAACTCGTGTCTGTGCGTTCATGTTTTTCTGAACGGCATAAGTCAGAGCTGTTTCACCTTCGCTGTTTCTTGCATTTACCGGATATCCGATTTCCAAAAGCATTTCGATTACCTCTGGTTTTGCATTGTTTTGAATTGCAATATGGATAGGTGTATTACTGTCAGAATCCATCAATCTTGGGTCATCTCCCAAAACTGCTTTTATGACTTCGTTTCTCTGCGATAGTGCTAGAGCAAACGGGGTTACGCCCTGAGAATCTCTTGAAAGAGGGTTTCCTCCAGCCTTATGCATAAGTTTGATTAAAGGAACGTTGCCGGTAAGGGCGGCTTCATGGTATGCGTTTCTTCCGTACATTTCCTGTACTTGAGGATTTGCCCCTCGTTTTAGCAGAATTGAAACGACTTCTTCGTTGTTGCTTTGGATGGCATCAATCAAAACTGTTTTTCCCGTTGCATCAACGGCATCGATATCGGCATTGTTTTCCAAAAGCAATGTAACCATGGCGATTCGTCCGGAATGAGAAGCCTGTGCCAGAGGTGTTTTTCCTGCAAGGTTTTTTACGTTCAAATCGGCTTTTCTCTGAATGAGTTTCATTGCTGCGTTTTTTGAATCGTATCTAACGCATTCGTGTAGGACGCTGTTTCCCAGGTAGTCCCTTTCGTTTATTTTGGCACCATTTTTAAGAAGAAGGTCAATCGTCGAAGGGCTGTCGGCTTTTATCGCCATGAAAAGAGGTGTTTCTCCGCTTGAATTTTTTGTATTAGGATTTGCTCCCTTGTCTAAAAGAATCTTTGCGGCATTATCTAGTTTCCATTCCGAAGCGTAGTGCAACGGTGTATTTCCGCTGCCGTCAGTTTTTTTAATTACATCACTTGTTAAAATCCATTCAAGGCTGTCTCCGCCACTTGCAAGGGCAATTCGCAATGGAGAATAGTTTACATTGTTTGTACTGAATACGTTTGCGCCCTTTGAAAGAAGCAATTCTCCGGCTTCTCGGCGATTTTTCTGAACGGCTATGTAAAGCGGCGTGTCTCCGCTTCTGTTCCTGGCGTCAACATCAGGAGAGAGCGAGATAAGATATTTTATCTGTTCGATATTCGAATCTTTTTGTACTGCAATGTGCACAGCGGTGTTTCCATATGAGTCTCTTGAGTTTATGTTTTTGGAATTTACCATGATTTTGAGCAGGTTCATTGCTGATGGATTTTTGTTGCTCAAAAGAATTGATATCGGTGAATTTCCGCTATTGTCTTCTGCGTGGATATCCGCATCATACATGGCATAAAATTTAACTTGCTTTGTAAGCATTTTATCAACTGCAAGTGACATAGGAATTATGCCCTTTTTGTTTCTCTCGTTGATGTCGGCACCGTTTTTATAAAGCAGTTCCAGAATGTCTGTGTCCATTCCTGTCATCGAGGCTAGATGAAGAGGTGTGTCCCCGTACATGTCCTTTGTGTTCGGATCTGCGCCATGTTCAAGCAAAAGCGAATAAATCGCGAGTCTTGTTTCTTTTGGTGCAATGAGAAGTAGAGGTGTTTTTCCGAGACTGTCCTGTGCATTAGGATCAGCTCCTTTTTCCAGAAGAATTTTTACGATATCTGCATTTCCGTATCGGACTGCTTCGTGCAATGGTGTCGAGCCCAAAATATCTTTTGCCTTTGTTGAAGCTCCGTTGTTCAGAAGATATTGAGCGATTGCACTGTGTCCAAAGATGGCTGCAAAGTGAAGTGGAGTCTGTCCGTCGTCAAAGCGCATCGAAACATTGTGAATTTTCATTGAATCTTCAAAATATACATAATCGCCTCGTTCTGGAGTGCATCCAGCCGAAAGCAAAAGAGATGCGAGTTCTATTCCCTTTGCGTTGTTTTTTAGATATGCAAGGTTAAGAGGTGTGAAACCCTCGTTGTCACTTATTGAAAGCGGAATGTTATTTTTGATGCAAAATTCGAGGGCGTCTTTATTTTCTGTTTTGATGACATAATGAAGAACGCTTTGTCCTTTATCGTCCTTCAAGATTGCGGTTTTTTCATTTATTACAATAGGATACAGTCTTTTTCCGTTTGACAATGCTATTTCGAGGGCTGTTTTTCCGTTTCCGTCTCTTGCAAAGATATTGTTTTTGATTGGCGCAAGGAGAGCGGCACTTTCCAAATTGTTGTTTTTTAGTGCGATATGAAGAGGTGTGTCTCCGGAATAGTTTTTCAGTTCAGTATTTGCACCTGTAAAAATCAGGTATGAAATCAGGTCGGCATCGTTCATCAATGCTGCAGTGTGCAATGCTGTATTGCCTTTTGAATCTGTTTCGTTTACGTCAATTTTTGCCTGAAACATTTTCTTGACTTCGGATATTTTTCCATCCTTTATCATCTTCTGAATTTTTTCGCCATTGCTTTTTTTGAAAGAAAAACTCCATGCCTCAGGAGTTGCAATCGAAATCATTAATAGAGCTGCGAGCAGATAAATAAATTTTGATTTTGAAAGATTTTTTAAAGACATTTTACCACCTCCCTTAGATTATCGATAAAAAAAGAAGTTATTTTAGGAAAATCTAATATTTCAGTTCTGATTACATCTATTTGTAAGAAATCATTAAGAATGTTAAGTATTTTCTAAAATTTGCAACTTATTTGTAAAAAAATGGTCTAAAATAGAGTATTGAAATTTTACAATTGTATTGTAATTATAAGGAATTTGTATGCTAAAACAAAGATTTGTAAGATTTGCTGGCCCGATTTTTTTGCTTGCGTCATTTTTGTTTTTTGGATGTGTCACCCCGAGTCCTTTGTACGGAAAATGGGTTTCGATAAATTCGGATGAACTTTATTTGTCTATAGACGGAACTTTTTCAGCAACGATTTATATAAACGGTTTGAGCGAGGATTTTGAGGGTACGTGGAAGCAAAGTGAAAATGTCCTTGAATTTGTATCGAACGGAGTTTCTTTTAATGTCCCTTGGACTATAGATGGTTCTCTTTTTCAATTATCATGGCCGACTGATACGAACGGAAACTTGAAGGTTCTTGAAATGTACAGGCAGGAGGCTGAGTAAATGAAAAAATCTGTTTTTATTCTTCCTTTAATTATCTTTGTGATGTTGATTTTTTCATGTGATAGTTTGAATCCTCTTTATGGAAGATGGGCTGATTCCTATGGAAATTATCTTATCCTAAACGACGCTCATGATTACAAAATTTGTGTTACAAGCTATGAAAATGGAACTCAGATTTCAACAGAAGACAAGGGAACTTATATCGTTGATTTGAATACGATAATCTTAAAAAGCGAAACCGATTCTGATGCAGCACCTGAACTTTGGGAATGGGACGTGATAGGAAAAATTCTTTATCTGACGTACAAAACTCAGGAAAATTATTCTTCTAAAGTAGTTGTTAATGAACTTGCTCTTACAAAAGTAGGTTCTCAGGTGGTCATAGAATGATGTGTAAAAAAATAAGACAATCTATTTTTGCTTTTGTATGCGCATTTTCATGCGTTGCTATGTCTTTTGCACAGGATAGTAGTCAGAGTCAGACGAAAAAAAATTCGGCTAGCGACGAAGATAAATTTACAGTTGCATTTGATGAAGGTCTCGGATATTCGAAGGTTACCAGAATCGTTTTTCAGAATGAAAAGACTAACTATGTTTTCGAGGATTATATGATGGGCGCTTTTTTAAGCGTTAGAACGGAATATTTCGAACCATTGAATCCTCTGATGAGACTTTCGGTTTATACGCCGTTCAGCACGGAGTTTAATAATGTTGAACAAAGTCGTAAACGCTTTAATTGGGGAATAGACTATTTTGCAGGAATGGAGTTTAAGGCCAGTGTAAAAGGATACGTAAACGTTCATATTGCCCCAGGATTACATTTCCTATACGAATACACGGATCGTTTTTCCTATATCGATTTAGGAATAGGCGGTTACATAAATGCAGAACTCCCAGTTTCTTATCATTGGTCGATTGTCCTTGATGGCATTGGCTCTTTTGATTTTGGAAATTTGGGATCGAACAAGCTTTTTGAATATTACAATATCGTATGGCAGTGGCAAACTGGAATCGGTTTTAAATATTCAATAATGATGCCGAATAAAATTAACTATATGAATCAGTCTTTAGAAGATATACAGTTAAAAAAAGATGCAAAAAAAGCTTTGAAAGAAGCTAAAAAACAGCAGAAATCCAAAAAAGAGCAGGAGCAGTGATATATGAAAAATCGATTTGTATTGGCTTTGTGTGTTTTTTTCATAATTTTTATGCAGGGGTGTCCAACTCAGTTTGTTCAGCAACCAGGTGATATTTCAAAAACGGTTTCTGTAGTTTCGGATGCTACCGATTGGGGAGCTCCTCAGAATTTGACAGCTTCCCAGGGATTGAAAGGACAGATAAACTTGTCTTGGACAAAGGTCAACGGTGCTGTTAAATAC
>JAQYSN010000026.1 GCA_028725265.1 Spirochaetales bacterium
CGCAAGTTGGCCGAAAGTGTAAATTGAAGGCTTTAGCGCACCATGTGCTTCCGAACCCATGATAACATCACAATAAGGAGCAAGATTAAAAATATCCCCTTTCTGTTCAGGTGGAAAATCGGAAAGAATTCCGATCTTTAATCCGAGCGATTTGCACCATTCAAAAAACTCGTCTACATCACGATAAGGTTTTGTTTTGGCAAAGTAAGGTTTCATCCCGTCGTAAACAATATCCTGAATCATCTGCCGAGATTTACCTTTTGATTCTTTCATGAAATCTTCGAGGAGCCTTGCTTGATAACCGTAAAAATCTGCAAGAGGCGCGGTTCGATGCAGAATTTTTCGGACCTTGTTATAATTAGCAAAAAACGCGATATGACGAAAAAAATAAGGCGCAATTCTAAGATAAAAAAGTGCACTAGAATACAGAGTTCCGTCGATATCAAAAGCGATTGCTTCAATCTGGTCAATCATTGGTTTCTTTTCCATAAAATCACTCACTATAATCACTCACTCATTACATTGATTTTAAAATTGAACTCTGAATATCCGTCAGAAGTTCCCGGTTCAAATCTCCATGAGCGAATCTGGCTTTTTATTTCAGATTCGGCATCCAAAGGTAAGGCATCAGGGCTAGCCGTAACCGTAACGTTCGTAACAAAACCGTTCATGTCAAACATAACTCTGATTCGAACGGAAACAGATCTTGTAAACTGAGCTTCAACAGATTGTGAAAATGAAATGTCCTCAAAAGAAAGGACGCTTCGACTGGCACCTACCGGAGCATACTGATAATTTACATCGGAATCATCGTTTTCACTAAAGCTGTAATGGAAAGGAATGGTTTTAGCATTTTCGATTTTACCGAGGACATCTCCTGTTGATGAAGAAGCATTCGAGTTCGAAGCAATGTTTTGTGACCTTGCGTTCGTGGTCGTTCCTGTGGATGAGGAGCTGGTCATCGTCGAGCTGGCTGCCGAGCCCGAAAGGGTGTCCTTCCTGGTCTGAACAGAACGATTCACATTCTGTGAAGAGCTTGTATCCGAAACCTCATCAAAGTCATCGAAGAGAGAATCGTCAAATGTCTTGTTCGTGCTTTTCGACGAATTGTTTTCGGCCATCATTTCTTCGATGGACTTTCGCTGCTGTACTTTCGGGCTCGGCGCCTTAGTCTCTGGCACAGATTTGGTTGCTGGCGCAGATTTAGTCTCTGGCGCAGATTTAGTCTCTGGCACAGATTTGGTTGCTGGCGCAGATTTTGTAGCCGGTGCCTTAGCAGCTTCTGGCCTAGACTTTGCCTGTTCCGTTTTCGCTTTAGGCGTTTCAACAGACTTTGTCTTTTCAACCTTTTCCCTGCTCTTTACAGGCTCAACTTTTTCAACTGGTTTTTCCTTGACAGGAGGTTTTTCGACAGGCCGCTCAATATCAGGAGTATTTAGCTGAATTCGAATTTCTGTATATTTTTTGTTCTTCACAGGAATTAGGGCGAACATGATCAGAAGAATTCCGCAGAAAACAAAAGTCGCAATGCCACTAAACAAATCGCGTTTTTTTTCTGTGAGAAAAATTTCTTTTATATCTTTGTTCACATTCGTGCCACTAAAATTCACGTTCACTTTTGCGTTGTCCTCAAATTGACGGCTGCAAAGCCGCTTTTTCTCAAAACATCAAAAATCTTTACGATTGTGCCGTTCGTAACATCTTCATCAGCCTCAAGTTTTACAGGAAAATCTTCTTTTTTAATTTTTCCGGTATCATAAGACTTGAGTTCATTTTCAAGCTGAGAATAAGTAACCTTTTTTTCGTTGAACCACAATGTGCCGTTTTTTTCTGCCGTAATCGTAATTGAATCCCCTGCAACGCCAGTGGCTGTTTCGCTTCCAGGAAGTTTTACGGAAATTGCAGGAAGAATTGCGAAAGTCGTCGAAACTAGAAAGAAAAGTATCAACTGGAAAACTACGTCTATCATCGGGATGAGGTCAACTGTTGCTGATGAAGAAGAACTTCGTCTTCGAATCATAATCAGCCTCCGATTTTATTTTTCTGCTGTTCAATCAGCAAAATTAAGTCTGCGGCAATACCTTCCATCTGAATCATTTTTTTATTTGCCTTTGAGGCAAAAAAGTTATGAAAAATAATTGAAGGAATTGAAACGACAAGACCTGATGCCGTCGTACCCAAAGCTTCTGCGATTGCACTTGCAAGTGCTGCAGGATCTCCCATCGAGCCGCCATTACTCAAAACACCAAAAGCTGCGATATTTCCTGTAACGGTTCCCAAAAGACCAAGCAAAGTCGAAATGTTTGCAATCGTTCCAAGAGCTGAAAGAAATCGTTCCATTCGAGGCATCTGCAACGTTGCTTCATTCGTTACGCCCTCTCGGATTTCTGCAACAGGCAAATCGTGAAGTTCGATGGCTTTTTTCATTATTGAAGCAAGCGGTGTTCCCACTGCACGACAATATTCTTTAGCTCCATCATAATTGCCCTTTGCAACAAGTTCCCTAATGTCAGAAACAATTTTATCCTGATTTTTATTTATCGATGAATAAAAAATAATCCTTTCGATAATGATAAAAATCGAAACGACAAAACAAATGATGATAGGAATAATCCAAATTCCGCAGTTAATCAAAAATTTCAACATATTTTTCCTCAGTTTTATAAGTAAAATGAAACAAGCAATGAAGCTCCACCGCTTTGTTTTAAATAATTTCCGTATAAAGTCCGTCCCGTTGCCGTAAATAATTTTACTGTGTCCTCAAGGACTATTGAAAACTTGAAAACATCAGAGACCCGGATAAAGGCGCTGCATCCAACATCAGGTATTATATCACCCAAAATCGTTCTGTCGCCGCCAAATCCCATGCAAACCCAGATTGAAAAACCATACTTGCTTTCCAAAGTGCTGAATGAGTAATCAACCGTAACAGAATGAGGAGAAACCGATGAAGGACAATCAAGCCACCAAGCCAAATATTTTATCGAAAGTTCAGATGTGTCGAAAATCAGGTCAAACTGATATTCAGTATTGAGTCTGATTCCAGAAAAAAGATTAGCCGAGTAAAGTCCAGTCGTTGAACTAGCTTGGCTGTAATCTGCTACAAGCATACCGTTTTCGAAAGCAGTCTGTGCAAATTCAATTTCGAACTTGTTTTCAACAAATCGTGAAATAGGGAAACGAATCCAAAAGTCTGCAAACCAATCTGTCTGCTCGTGGGATGTGTAATCGCTGTAAAGCAATGATTCTTTCTGCAATTCGTAAAGCTGGGCTTTCTGACTTTTCAAACCTCCGCTTACAGAAAGTTCAACTTCTTCTGCATAACTGAATGCAAGTTCGAAAGGAACGATTGATTTTTTCTGGGCATAGACATAGGCCAATTTTCCGCTCACAACGAAAGGATTGAACTTCAAATTCATATCATAATTAAGTTCACATCTGTTGTCATAGAAAGTCGTGATTCCTCTTGCCATGTCAAAATCGTACTCGATATAAAAATTGCAGTCGTAAACAGTTCCTGCATTAGCGCTGAACCCGGCTTTTGGGGCCATTGAATAGCGAAAAATCGTCGAATTTTCGGTTGCCAACGTAGCAGAAGGAATATAGCTGGCATACCAAGATGAAAGATTGCCAGCAAATTCTGTATAAAGTTTGAAATTTTCGTTTACACCGAAATTTCCTAAAACCGAAAATTCGCCTGTCTGAAGATGTGTCGAATAGAAAGCTGGACTCAATCCCTGAAGGCCAAATTCGAAAGTATCGTACGTTCCAAAATATTCGATATCAACCTGATGAGGCAACATTACGGTACCGTCAAGTTTAAGCCCCGTATCCTTGTTGAAAAATCCATCGTAGCTTTTGTTTGAGGCGTATCCGTTTGCATCCTCGTGATAAAAATCAAAAGAGAAATAATTGTTATCGGCCGAACGGGAAAGTGAAAAATCACTGGTAAAAATTCCTGGGTAACCGCCACTAACGTTTCCTTCGAAATAAAGAATTTCCTTCGCATCTTCGGTCTTTTTTGCCGTTAATTCTTTTCTGCTCAACTCAGGTAAATCCGAATCTATATCTGGAAGCCTTACTTCATCTGATGGCGAAACTTCTGAATATTCAGGAATAGCTTCCTTATCCAAAGCCTGTTTTTCTTTTTTTACCGTCGTGCTCAAATCATCAAGTACAACAACGTCTTCTGAGTATAAACCTACAGATACGGTAAAAATCAATGCTGATAGGACAAGTAAATGTCGTTTCATCATATTTAGTTTCCTCCATCCAAATTCAAATAATCTTTAACAATTAAGTATGCCCTCTGAGTCCAGAGCGAATCAGAAAACTGCTTTTCAGCAGAACGATAAATTTGGGCACTGTCGGCAATCTTTCCTGCCGTATCAAACGCCTCTATTGCGCCATACATCGATTTGGCAGCATTTTCCGAATCAAAGCCTGCGTAAACGCGCGCAGAATTCAAGAACGCATCCGCTGCAGTTTTGTACTCAGATTTTTCTCGTAAATATTGAGCATACAAATAATATGAACCGGCCAGGACATCCGCTTCCTGAGTCAAATCCATCTGTTTTTCCATTCCGATTAATTCAAGCAGAAGTTTCAAACCTTCGTTTTGCTTAGCATCATCACCGAGGTATTTTTTTGAAAGCTCATAACCAAGTCGTCTTCCTTCTACAGTCGACATCTGCCTCTTTTCCATAAATTCATTAAGAAGTTTTGCCGTTTTTTCATTTTCACCCGAAACAAGAAGTGAAATTTCCTTGATTTGAGTTGATATGTTTTCTTCTTTCGACTGCTCCGGATACTGTTTCATAAGTTTTCGTGCAACCATAATGGATTTTGCATAGTCACCATTCTGACGGCACAACTTCATAAGCTGATACATTGCAGCAAATTCATCCGACGGAATCAATTTGTAGTTCAAACTATCCTGCATCAAAATAATAGCAAGGTTTAGGTTGTCCATTCTTGCAAGACAAAGTGCATTATAGTAGCACGCGACGCCATAGTTTTCAGACTGCATGTAATCATGCCTGAACTGATAAAATCTTTGAGATGATTCCTCCCAGAACTCATTTTCAAAGTACATCAGAGCATTCTGATAACTAGCTTTCTCGGCAATTTCTACAAAATTTTGATCCGATGAGGCTATTTGATAATATTTTTCGGCCTCGCTGATTTTTTTCTGTTGAGCAAAAATATTTGCAACCATGAGAGAACATCGAAGCGACTTTTCAGAGCCTTTCGCAGCGTATTTTGTAAGCAACTGCTCTGCAGACTGGTAGTCATCGTTTTTAACATAAACCTGAGAAAGAAGAGATACGGCTTCGAATTTCTGATCAAGCGGAATTCTCGTCTGCTCGGCTTTTTCCAGATTTTCAATCGTTGCAGAAAGCCAATTTTGCTTTTCTTCCTCCGAAGTTGCGTTGTAAATAGCAAAAGCACACTGACTAGCAAAATCATAGGCCTTGTATTTCAAAAACTCATATTTTTCATCCACAAGCATTTTTGAAGCCGTAGTGAAATTTTCGTAAGAAGCCTTGTTGTTAAAAAGCTGATAATAAGCATAGCCGAGATAGTAATAGGCAAGCGGAATATTTTTGAACTCCGTTGCAACGCTGTCCTCTTCCAAATCACCTGCTTTTGCCAAGTAGTCATTCAGAGACGAAATACATGCATTCCAATTTGAATCCATGTAATAAGCCAATCCCTGATAAAACAAACCTTCATCAAGTTCCAAAAGTTTTTTGTCGTTTGCAAAAGAAGAGTTTGATTTTTTGAGTTGCTCAATGATATAGTTTTCGTATGCCGATTTTGAATTCGGATACATCTTGTATATCTGTTCAAAATTCAAAAATCCTAAATCGACAGTTCCGCCTTTGTCATAAGCAATTGCCTGAGAAGTTAAAACCCAAAGTTCATTCGAATGTATAGACGAAAGAACTGATACAGCTTTTGCAGATTCACCTTTTTCAGATAAAACCTGTGAGTATCTGTAAAGTGCAAGCGCATTTAACTGAGATAAACTCTCTTCTTTGAGGACCAAAACTTCAAGTTGCTTTCCATATTGAAGAACTCTTTTATAATCAGATGCATCATAACTTAAGACACAAATCATTGAAAGAAAATCGTTTTTATAATCGGTGACCGATGCAAAACCTGTCTCTAAAGCCTTGATTCCAGACAAAGGACCTTCGGTTTTTCCTTTCAAAGCGCCCTCATAAAGAAGCATCAAACTGTTGATTTTTGCAAAATCGTCGCTATCCTTTACGAGTTGTTCTTTTGCGACCGTAAGGCAACGAGAACAATCGGCATAATCTTTATTGGCAAAAGATTCGATCGCCATTCTGAGCCAAAATTCTGATATCTCATTTCCGCTGATTTCCTTTTCAGCACCACCTTCTTCACTGCCATCTTCGGAAAGTGCGGTTTTCATAACCATCTCGAAAAGTTCCTTGGCCTTGGCGCTATTTTTCTGCTTTTCATATGAAAAGGCGCTCATCAAGATAATCTTTCGCTGTACGTCAAATTCAAAGCTCTCAAAAACAGGTGCGACTTTTTCGTAAAGTTGGCAAACTCTGTCCTGTCGGGAAAGTTCGTAAAATCCCTCGCACAAAAGCAATGCCGCCTTTCCGTTTTCATACGTATAGCCTGCATCTGAAATTAATTTCAATGTAACAGGAACCGATTTTTCATACTCGTTGAGTTTTGAAAGCGATTGTGCGTAAAAATACGCTATTGTATTGGCCTTTGATGATTTTTCTGTTTGGGCAAGTTTAAACGCCTTTGAAAAATATTGCATGGCCTTTTTATAATCTTGTGAATCAAATGCGATTCTGCCATAAAAATAATTCGTACAGGCATTGTCTTCGCATTCAAAAAGAGTTTTCAAGGCAAGATTTCGCATCCCGAGAAAGTAATAACATTCAACTCGATAATTCAAAATCTGGTTTGCATAGCGTGAATTCGGATAATTTCTATCCATTTGGTCTGCCTGATTCAAAACAAGCGTATAAAAACCGCCCGAAAGATTTCGCTCCATTTCTCTAGCAAGAACAAAACTGCTTTCGGTCTTCTTTACCCTCGCACTCACAGCCAAAGTTTCTAGCAGAATAAGCATTATTAGAAATATTTTCTTTTTCATCTTTACCATAACTTTCTTTCCAATCACTGTGGAAAAAATCTTTGAGAAGATTGCATTCGAACCAAATTAACAAAAGTCCCAGGATTTTTTTCGATAAATTCATCTATCGTATATTCTTTTCCATTTTCAAAAATTGAAACATTGTAATCGCCGTTTGCATCGAAATACGGAAACAGAACCGCTGCTCGTGCATAAAAAACATTTTGCGGTACAGAATTGTCGGTTTCGCGCATCGCAGCAAGATAGAATCGGCCTGGCTCTTGAATCGCAAAGATATAGAAAAGAGCCTTCAATGATTCGATTGAATAGCCGTTATCCTTAATGTATACAGGGATGTTTTTAGTGCCGTTTTTCGTAAACTGGGAAGCAAACGGTCTAATCTGAACCTCACATCCTGAGTTTTCATATGTATAAAAATTGTTTGAAAGTATCGAAAGATAGGCCGCAGCAATATTTCGAATCCAATCGAGAGCAAAATACTGATTGTATTTGTCAGCAAAAAAATCTGCCTTAGAGCCCGTTCTCAACTTTACAGTCGGAGTTTTCAGAGGATTGAGTTCAAGATTGCTTCCTGAAATAGGACGAACAAGCCCGTCTACAACCCATTTTACGAATCCAAAGCTGTCCAGTGAAACACCGCCTTTTTCAGCCTTTTCTTCCCGCAGTTCTCCAGTACTTATTTTTATAGGCCTCATTTCGCCGTCATAGCAAGCATCCTTTTCAAAGACAAATCCTGGCAGTTTTTCCCGAATACACCCAATCATCTGAAGGCTATCATCATAAAGCAAGGTATTTACGTCAGCATATTCCCACGGAAGGCTCGTTTTTGTTACTTCAACCATCTGCGTAAACGAAAATGAATACAGATTGTCAATCGTAAGTCCTACTGGAACAGAATGAGCCAAGTACATACCGAAAATCAAAAAACTTCCATAAATTTTTTCGTCGTTTTTCTTTTTTTTCATAGAAGCGTTCATTGAAGGAACATCTTCGGCATCAAACTCAACATAAATTTCTGAATTTTTATGAAAGTAATAACGAACACTGATAGGATTTCCCGTCTTTTTATCGCGAAATAAAATCCAGCTACCCGGTAAATCGTACGGATAAATTTCCATGACAGTAGATTTAGTTTCCGTTTCGGAAACCAAATCCATTTCTATCAAGGTTGATGGTGCAACTACAATTGCAAAACTGTCGTCCAATTCTTCCATTCGAACCTGAAATTTCTGACCAATAGAGTTTTCGTAAATTTCTGAATCAAGGAATCTCAAAATCTTCAAATCTTGAGTAAACCATTTATCAATTATTTTTTCGCGAATCTCACTTGAATCAGGAATGTCTCGACCGTAATATCCTTCGGCAAAACAAACAAATGAAACGAGAAACAATAATGTTATGACGAAAAATTTCTTTTTCAACTTCGTTTCTTATCCTCTTTTTTCTCATCAGGATGACGTCCCACCGGAGCATTAGCAAGCAAAAGTTTCAGTCGGTTCAACTGATTTACCTCACTTGAACCAGGATCATAGTCGATAGCAGAAATATTTGCTTCTGGGAATCGGCGTCTAAGTTCCTTAATCATTCCCTTTCCTGTTACGTGGTTAGGAAGACATGCAAAAGGCTGAACGCAGGCAATCGATGGAACTCCGCTGTTAATAAGCTCTACCATCTCTGCCGTAAGGAACCATCCTTCACCAGTGATATTTCCAAGCTGAACGATATCATCAACACCTTTCATCAGTTCATAAATTGAATTCGGCGGATCAAATCGCTTTGATTTTTTAAGACGTTTTTCGATGTATTTTCGGTAAAGTCCCAAAGCCCATATTAAGCGACGTGCATTTTTCTCTGTCTTTTCAGGGAACGCAAGCTTTTCGTGGCGGAAAATACCAGTCGAAAATGAATAGAAGAAAAAGTCCATCAAATCTGGAACTACACATTCAGCACCTTCACGTTCAATCGTTCCAAAGATATCGTTATTTGCTGTCGGATGGAACTTAACGAGGATTTCTCCTACGACACCCACTCGCGGTTTTTTGATTGGCAAAAGCTCAAGATTATCAAAATCACGGATAATTCCCCGAATGATTCTGTGATAGCAAGGTCCTGTCAAAACCTTCATTTTGCGAATAATCGTGTTGCTCCATTTATCATAAAGTGCATTTGCGCTTCCAGGAACTTTTTCATAAGGTCGTGTTCTATAAAGAACCCTCATCAAAAGGTCTCCAAGCATCATTGTTTTAAATGCACGGTCGGCAAGAGGAAGTGTAATTTTGAATCCAGGATTGTCTTCAAAGCCTTGTGCGCTCAAACTGATTACAGGGATATGGCCCCAACCGGCATCTTTCAAAGCTCGACGGATAAATCCGATGTAATTCGTTGCACGACATCCACCACCAGTCTGGGTAATCAAAAGACTGACGTGATCAAGGTCATATTTGCCTGATTTGAGAGCTGCAATCATCTGTCCAGAAACCAAAATTGAAGGATAACAAGCATCGTTGTTTACGTACTGAAGACCAACATCAACAGCCTTTGTATCAACTTCCGGTAAAATTACAAACCTATAGCCCGAACACTCAAAAACTTTTTGCAACATTTTAAAGTGGATTGGACTCATCTGTGGAGCAATAATCGTATGAGTATATTTCATTTCCTTTGTAAAGACCTGACGATGGAATGCCGCAGATTTTACAGGAATTTCATGTATAGTTCGATTTCTTTCCTTAACGGCTGCAATCAACGAGCGAACTCGAATTCGGACTGCACCGAGGTTAGAACCTTCATCAATCTTGATAAGCGTATACATCTTGCCTTTAGAAGACATGATTTCATCAACCTGGTCTGCAGTAACCGCATCAAGACCGCATCCAAAACTCGTAAGCTGGATAAGTTCAAGATTCGGCATTTGCGAAACAAACGACGCCGCTCTATAAAGTCGGTTGTGATATGTCCACTGATCGACGATTCGTAAAGGCCTTTCGATTGCACCAAGATGGGCTACGCTATCTTCAGTAAGAACTGCAAGACCAAGTCCGTTGATAAGTTCCGGAATACCATGATTAATTTCTGGATCAAGGTGATATGGACGGCCGGCAAGAACTATACCGTTTCCGCCCCTCATGATAATCTCTTCGATTGCTTCTTCTCCGGCAAGCTGAACTTCACGACGGAATTTAGCCTGTTCTTCCCAAGCTGCCTCGACGGCATCTTCAATTTCTTCCTGTGGGATAGCAAACTTGAAGAACAACTCTTCGTAAAGACGCTCTGCAAGTCGTTTTTTATCATAAATCGGCAGGAACGGATTCATAAAAGTGATTGATTCATCCTGTCGAAGCTCGTCGATGTTGTTTCTCAAAACTTCAGGATAACTAGTTACGATCGGACAGTTGTAATGGTTTCCAGCCCCAGTATCTTCTGTCTGTTCATAAGGAGCACAAGGATAAAAAATGAATTTCACGCCAGCTTTGATGAGGCTTTCCATGTGACCATGAGAAATTTTTCCAGGATAGCAAACTGATTCAGACGGAATCGATTCAAGTCCTCGTTCATAAACTGAACGTGTTGAACGTGGAGAAAGACGAACCCTAAATCCTAGCTTTGTAAAGAACGTAAACCATAAAGGATAGTTTTCATAGATGTTAAGAACTCGTGGAATTCCAACGTCACCTCGAGTTGCCTCTTCTGCAGAAAGCGGTTTGTAACTGAAAATTCGGTCATACTTCCATTTGAAAAGGTTCGGCATTGGTTTCTTATCATCATCAGCTTCGATACCAGTATTTGCCTTGTTGCTTGCATCAACGATTTTTACATCGCCCTCAAGTTCGGCTCCTCGCTCGCATCGGTTTCCTGTGATAAAACGACGTTTTTCAGTTCCCGTAGAGAAAGTGTTTATTGTAAGAAGACAATTGTTGTTACATTTGCCACATCGTCTAAGTTCAAGATCTACATGGAATTTTTCCAAATCTTCCAAAGTTGCCATATTAGAATGGATTTCAGGAAGCGGTGCGTCTGGATTTTCAGCAACCATAGGTGCAACAATTTCCTGCCACTGGCTCAAAGCGATAAGAGCTGCACCGTAAGCACCCATAAGACCTGCAACATCAGGACGGAATACGTTTACGCCTGCAATTTTCTCGAAAGCTCTGAGAACGGCATCATTGTTGAATGTTCCACCCTGAACAACAACCTTAGATCCGATTTCACTCGCCTTTCTAAGTTTGATAACCTTGAAAAGCGCATTTTTGATAACTGAATATGAAAGACCGGCTGAAATATCTGCAACGGTCGCACCTTCTTTCTGGGCCTGTTTTACACGGCTGTTCATAAAGACGGTACATCGACTTCCCAAATCTATAGGATGTTCCGCAAGAAGAGCTTTTTTACTGAATTCGCGAACATCCATTCCAAGAGAGCGAGCAAAGTTGTCGAGGAAGCTTCCACATCCTGATGAGCATGCTTCGTTAAGCTGAATTGAAGTAATTGCACCATCTTTCATGCGGAGACACTTCATATCCTGTCCACCGATATCGAGCAAAAACTCAACGCCTGGAACAAAGAAATCAGCAGCTCTATAGTGAGCGATTGTTTCAACTTCTCCCGAATCTACGCCCAAAGCGGCCTGAAAAAGAGCCTCTCCGTAACCTGTTGAAACAGCTCTAGCGATATAAACATTTTTAGGAAGCTGTTTGTACAAATCTTTTAGTACACGGACTGCAAGTTCGACAGGATTTCCCGCATTTACATCATAGAATCTCCATAAAATTCGGCCTTCCTGGTCTACAAGAACAGCTTTAGTTGTCGTTGAACCTGAATCCAAACCTAAGAAAACAGGACCGGATGCCTCTTCTAGAGGAGCACTTGCAGCCTTTTCTTTTGCATGCCTATCCTGAAATTCCTTCAGGTCCGACTCGTCTTTGAAAAGAGGCTCAAGTCGCTGAACCTCCTGCATCTCTGCATCAACGAGCGTCGTAAGGGCCTTTCTAAGTTCGCTGACAGTCATAAATGAAGGCTTATCTTTTTCTGAAAGACAGTTGTAGCTTGTTTCTGCAGAGTAAGCGGCACCTGCGGCAACGAAAAGCTGAGAATCTTCTGGAACTATGATAGCATCGCCTTCAAGTTTTAACGTCTTGATAAAACGCTCGCGAAGCTGGTCAAGAAAGTGGAGCGGGCCTCCCAAAAAAGCAACGTTTCCACGAATTGGCTTTCCACAAGCAAGCCCCGAAATTGTCTGTGAAACTACAGCCTGAAAGATTGAAGCTGCTATATCTTCGCGACGAGCTCCCTCGTTGATGAGCGGCTGAATATCTGTTTTTGCAAATACTCCGCAGCGTGCCGCAATCGGATAAATCGTCGTAGCCCCGGCGGCCAGTTTGTTCAAGCCAGGAGCATCCGTTTCAAGAAGAGCTGCCATCTGGTCGATAAAAGCTCCCGTACCACCGGCACAAGTTCCGTTCATACGTTGCTCAACACCGCCGGTAAAATATGTAATTTTGGCATCTTCACCGCCAAGTTCAATTACGACATCAGTTTGCGGAATGATTTTCTGAACAGCCGTAGTAGATGCTACTACTTCCTGAATAAACGGAACTGAAAGCCAATGAGACACAGCAAGTCCACCAGAACCGGTAACTTTAACGCTTACTGCCTGACTTTCCTTATCTTTACATTTTTCCTGAATTGCATCCATGGCGCGGCCAACGACTGCTATAATTGTGCTACGAATATCGGCACGATGGCGTTCATATTCGCTATAAATTGGCTTATCATTTTCATCAAGAGCAACAACTTTTACAGTTGTAGAACCTACGTCAATTCCCATTCGAACAGGAATTTTTGCATTTTCAAAACTCATCTCTGAAATTTCTTTTTCATTTACCATATCAACATCCTTAAATCTGGAAAAGAAAAAACGAATCTTTTCCTTACGCGTAGAAAAACGCAAATTTAAGTATATAGCATTTTTTTTTATACTTCAAGGATGGCAAGAGCAGGGTCTCCGCATTTAAAATACTTTTAAAATGAATAGTATTTAAAATTTAAGAAATCTAATAAGATTCTTTTAGGTGGGTAAAA
>JAQYSN010000027.1 GCA_028725265.1 Spirochaetales bacterium
GCTTTGTCCTGCAATTTTGTCGAGCTTGCTTTGAGGAACAAGGACCTTGTGGTAGATTGCTTCGAAATTTTTGACTTTTCGCGTCTGGGCTTCTTTTTCGTTAGGAAAAACAGAAGGAATGGAATTGGCAGTCATGCTGTCATTGGAAAGTTCCTCGTCAGAGTCTTCTTTTGGCGGATACTGAAATCCACCAAAAATTGTGTTGAAGGCTGCTATGAGGGCCGGATCTGAACGATAGTTTGTGCTCATGCTCAGATTTCCTTCTGGAAAGTCGTTTGAAAGTTCCCTGAAAACTGATACGTCTGCTCCACGGAAGCGGTAGATACTCTGTTTTTCATCACCTACGAAAAAGAGTTTGTCTTCTATAAGGTCTTTTGCTTCTGGAACTCCAGTTTCTTTCCTGTCGAGTTTTTCTGCGAGCATAAAAAGCATGTCGCGCTGAGTTTTGTTGTTATCCTGAAACTCATCAATCATGATGGCCTTGTATTTTTCTTTTTCGACCTGCCTTATTTCAGGATGTTCCTTTAACGTAAGAAGTGCAATTTGTGCTATGTCGGCAAAAGTTAAAATTCCGCTCTTTCGCTTGAACGAATTGATTTCCTTTTGGAATTCATCGACAAGTTTAAAAGCCTCAAGTACAATTTTGTAGTTTTCAAAATAGTTCAAAATTTTTGTAATTTGGCTGTAGAGATCTTCCATTTTTTTAATTGCTTCTGATAAACCTTCCATCCCTTTCATATTGCGAGGTTTTTTCGTTTTTGAAGCGCATCTTACGAAATCTGCCTGTGTTTTAAGGTTTGCACGAAATTCAGTTTGTGCTTCTTCTGGCATATCAAAATAATCTGTGCTGATATTTGCCATATCTTTGTCGAAGTCGTCAAATGCTTTGATATCTTCCCTTATTGTATTGGCTGTCTTTGGTTCTTTCCCTTTGCAAGTGTAACTACCAACGATATCTCTCATTTCTAAAATGACTTTTTCAGATTCTTTAAAATATTCGTTCCATTTTTCAACTGATTCTCTTTTTTGGGTTTCGGACATCTTTTCAAAATCCAAAGGAGTTACGACTGTAGAATTGTTTAAAACTGGATTTATAAAAAGATCATCTGCAAGCGTATTGTATTTATCAACTTTTAAAAGGATTTTGAGTGCTACATTTTCTCTTTTCGAAAGTAGCATTGGGATGGCGAGTTGCTTTGCATAATTTCTGATTTTTTCATCATCTTGAATGAAGTCAGGTGAGATTCCGTAAAAATGACATCCTTGTTTTGCAACTGATGCACAATAACTGTCCAGCGTTTTGATGTTAGCTTTGTAAAAGTTAGCTGCTTCTTCTGGGCACTCAGATTTCAAGACCTTGTAGATTCTGGATGACATTTCAACAGTGGCTTTTTTCGTGAATGTGAGGGTTAAAATTTCATCTACGTGAAGATTCCTGTTTTTTATCAGCTCGCTAAATCTTTTTGAAAGAACCGTCGTTTTTCCGCTTCCTGCTCCGGCACTTACTACAGAATTTTTTACGGTATCGATTGCATATTGCTGATACTTATCAAATTTAGTGGTGGCTTTATTATTTTCAATCTTATCAGTTTTTTCGATCATTTTAGTATTCCTTTAATTTTGTTTTACCAACATTGAATGTAGTTCTGCAAATCGATTTGTATTCGCATCCTTTGCATTTTTCGAAGTTTTGAATTCTTTTATTTGGCTCAAAATTATTATTTGCGATGCAGTCTGCATAATATCTGGTGAACTCAAGAGTCTTATTGATTTCGATTTCAAAATCTTCAATTGTTACAGATTCTGTCTTTTCTTTTGATAAATGGCTCGTTCTTAAATTGAATATTTCTTCTCCAGCAATTGGCTTTAGGCGATTAGTATATTTCTCGTTTGCTCTTAATTCTTTCATCGAAAAGAATGCACAGTTTTCGATTCTAGCATTATTCGTATTTGTTTCATCATTTGCAAAAAGATAGATGTAATAAGGCATTTGGAAATCGTTTAAAACCTGTTCTCCCAAAGGCAAATCGTTTTCTTCCTTCCATTCGCTGTTTTTCATTCGATCCGCAAAATACGGCTTTTTCGGAAAGCCTCCGTCAGAAGTTTTAAAGTCAATTAAAAAAAGCTCATTCGTCGAAGGCTCAAGAAGAATGCAGTCTGCTTTTCCTTCCATCAAAATATTTGTTTTCTCCAGCCGGCACTTCAGTTCCTTTTCGACCTGATATACGAGAAATCCATTGAAGAAAATTGAAAAATCGGTTACGACGGACAAGGCTCTTTGTTTAAGGCTTGGGAGTCCCGTTTGAAAAATCTGTTTCATGATGTAGCAGTTTTTGTTATTATGGTCATCTTCAAAAAGAATTGCTTTTTCAACTGCCCAATCTAGTAGATTTTTATGGTCCTGACTGAGTTCTTTGTTTTCGTCAACATAAATTTGTTTATTGTCTTTTTTTAATTTGCTGAGGAACAATTCAAAAATTTTATGCAAGACATTTCCAAGAGCATAAGTGTCCAAAAGTTCAGCTTCGCTACTTTCTTCTTCAATTTTAAGATATCGCTTGAACATATATTTTCTTGGGCATTCATAAAAATCTTTGATTTTTGACTGAGAAATGGTCAGAAGTTTTTTGTTATTTCCATCAGATTCTGTCGTATCAAGTACGTTTTCTGAAAAATCGATTGTTCCTTCCTCGAGCCAGGCCTTTAGACTTTCTCTTTGACTCTGGAAAAATTCAGTTGGCATATTTATGGAAGGATCATCATTGTCGTTCAAAAACCAATTTTTTTCTTTCCAGAATAAATCGGCCACCCGAATATCCTGAATGTCATTGCTTTTAGTCCTGTTGATTTCTTCAAGGTAACTTACAGGCTGAGAATAATCGGTAAAAGTCCTTTCCGATGCACTGAACATAAAATTCCCATTGGCAGAATGCATCATGTAAAGTTTTATGAAAAGTTCCGAAACGTTTTGTTCCGTTGCATTATTGAACAGTTTTTTTCGCTTGTTGTCCAAAAGGAACGGAAGCCTTTTGTATACGACGGATGTTCCGTTTTGACTGGCGTTCAAAATCAGCTGGACTTTGAAAGGAGCCGTTGCCGAAAGTTTGTAATCGAGAATTGAAACGCCTTTTTTGTTGGATTGTTCAAGATATTTTTTTTCTGAAAGGATTTGGCAGAAAAAACTGAACGGAGAATCTAATGAAAAATCCTCGTAGTTTTTTTCCAGGTCGATGAGTGCGCTAAGTTCAGAAATACATCGGCTCAAAATGTTGTCCGTTTTTTCCGAGCATAGGCTCAGGTCGAAAAAAGTTTCTCGAAATTCAAAATATCGGGTTCTGATTTCCTCAAAACTCTTGGCCGATACCATTTTTGTCGTTAATTTTTTTAGGCTTTCATAGAAGTTCTTTACTTTTTCCTCGGTAGAGTATTCTTTGAGTGATTCTTCCCAAATATCAATTTGACCATCTTTTCCTTCAAAACTGCATATACAATGATTTTTCTGACCGAATTCGATGAGTTGCTGAATTGCATCGACGTCATTCCACGGAAGTTCGTTGTTCAAAACCAAGTTTCTGATGCTATCGTAGGCGAAGTTTCCCGAAACGCATTCAGAAAGGTTTTGAAAAAGGATTCCTGCTCCACTTGATGCAAGCGGTTTTGCATGGCGCGAAACGTATGGAATTTGGAACAAATCGAAATCCCTCATGACGTAGGCGCTATAGCTGTCGATGTCCGTGATGCTGACGGCCATATCAAGCCAGTCTATATTTTGTTCTTCGTGCATTTTTCTCAAGAATAGACACGCATTTTTAATTTCAATCCTTGAGTTACTGAAAAACTGGACGCATCCTTTTTCAAGAACGTCTTTTGAAAGTTCACAGTCATCAACTTTTACAAGTCTGATATCAGGCGAGCTTTCAAGGATTGTTTTGTATTCTTCATAATCCGAAAGAATTTCCGGAAAGAAAATGATGTATTTGTTTCCGTCGCTTTCAAAAGGCGGTGTTTCCCAAGCCTGTTCGAAAAGTCCGTTTTTTTCAAGAAAATCAGAATAGCGCTGATAGATTTCGTTTAGATCTTTATCCTGCTCGTCAAAATTTTGCTCATTTCCGACATATTTTTTCCATAAAGCAAGAGATGGCAGAATTTGGGCAATCCACGAAGAAAAATTTTGGGCATCTTTTGCGAAATCTCGACAGATAAAGTAACTCAAGAATGGGTTTTCGGCATTATTCTTTATCAGTTTGCAGGCGAACATTTTTCTCAGGGTCGATGGAATCGGCTTTTTTTCCTGATGTTTCGAGCGAATAGAATTTTCCTTGAATTCATCCCAGGCCATGAATCGTTCTTTTGCAATTGCCGTGAATCCTGAAATTTCCGTGGCTCTTTCAATCCAGCGATTGACAGAAGTCTGGCTTGAAAATACAAAAACCGTGTTTTGCGCTTTAAGTTCATCGCTGATAATTTTTTCGACTGTGTTCAATGCCATTTTTTTTCCTTTTTTCTGTTTTTCTTTGTTTAGTATATCATATAAATGTCTCAATGAATGATATATTAATATTATTGTAAACACGAATTAAGAAAAATCAAATATAGGTGCGAGGCGGATTCGTGCTGAAAGCCACCTTGTGTTGTTGATATACATTTACTTTTACCTATAAAATTGATATATTTTTATTATGCTAAGACTTGAAAATATTGAGTGGGCAACTCCCACAGGAGAACAGATTTTACAGGGAATCAATATAACGTTTCCGGATAATAAACTTGTCGTAATTACCGGTCCAAACGGTGGCGGAAAAACGACAACGGCAAAAATCATCGCAGGAATTGTGCAGCCGCAAAAGGGAAAGATATTTCTTGATGATGAAGATATTACAAATCTTGATATTACAGAAAGAGCGAAACGCGGAATCAGTTTTGCTTTTCAGCAGCCGGTCCGATTTAAGGGAATAACCGTCCGAGATATTCTCAAAATGGCAAGTCCGACACCTCTTAAAGAAAGTGAAATTTCAGAACTTTTGCACAAGGTAGGCCTTTGTGCAAAGGACTATCTCGACAGGGAAATCAATGCGGCTTTGAGCGGTGGCGAAATCAAGCGAATTGAAATTGCAACTGTTCTTGCACGAAAGACTCGAATTTCAGTCTTTGATGAACCAGAAGCCGGAATTGACTTGTGGAGTTTTAACAACTTGATAGATGTTTTTTCGAAACTCCGAAACGAAAAAAACGGTTCTTTGATTGTAATTTCCCATCAGGAAAGAATTCTTTCAATTGCAGATATAATCGTTGTCGTCGGTGACGGAAAAGTCAAAAAAGCAGGTCCTGCAGTAATGATGTTGCCTGAGATTATGGCAAATGCACCTCAGACAAAATCGGATTGTCCAAAAGGAAGGGAGGTAACATACAATGGCTAATGAAAATATCGATAAAGATACCGAAGCTCTTTTGCGTGAGATTTCTGATTACGACGGAAGCGAATTCAAAGGCGTCTATAACATCCGTGTAAATTGCAAGAAGGCTGAGCGAAAATCAAGCGAACATATCAAAATAGAAGATTTGGAAGGAAAACCTGGACTTTCTATTAAAATTGAGCCTGGAACAAAGGGCGAAACAGTTTATATTCCTGCTTGTGTTACAAAAGCCGGTGTTGAGGATTTGACTTACAATGACTTTTATGTTGGAGAGGGTGCCGATGTTACAATCGTCGCAGGATGTGGCGTTCATACAGAAACTGGAGAACCTGCCCGACACAATGGTATCCACAGATTTTTTCTAGGAAAAAATTCGCGCGTTCTTTATCTTGAAAAGCACGTCGGAACCGGTACAAAAAATAGTCAGCGTTTTATCGATCCTGTAACAGAAGCAACTCTTGAAGAAGGTTCGTACCTTGAGATGGATACTTCGCAGCTTGGCGGCGTTGATTCGACAAAACGAAAGACAAAATGTTTTGTTGGAAAAGGTGCTCAGCTTGTCATAAAAGAATCTCTTTTGACAGATGGCGAAGATAAGGTCGAAACAGATTTTTACGTAGAAATGAATGGCGATGATTCAAGCGTAAATTTGATAAGCCGTTCGGTTGCACGTGGAAACTCAAAGCAGCATTATGCTTCAAATATCGTCGGAAATGCAAAATGTTCTGGCCACAGCGAATGTGATGCCATCCTTGCAGATCACGGTGTCGTAAGTGCAAGTCCTCAGTTGACGGCTGCAAATGAGGATGCAAGTCTTATTCACGAGGCCGCTATCGGAAAGATTGCAGGAGAGCAGATTCTTAAGTTAAGGACTCTCGGTCTTACCGAAGAGGAAGCCGAGCAAAAAATTATCGAAGGCTTTTTGCGATAGATATAAATTTTGCTATGCCCACAGCCCACTGGGCTGGTTAGTGAAGATAGTAGAAAATTTCTTTAAAACGGAGTATAATTCATACATTATGTTGGCAAAACCGTTTATAAAATGGGTTGGTGGGAAAAGCCAGCTACTTGAAGAGATTAGAGAAAAGTACCCCTCAAAAATAGAAAAGTATTGTGAACCATTTGTTGGTGGCGGTGCTGTACTTTTTGATATTTTAAGTAAATTTCAACCTAAAGAAATATTAATTAACGACATAAATAAAGAACTTATAAATACATATTCGCAGATTAAAAACAATTGTTTTGGAATGATTGCCCAGCTTACAGAAATTCAGTCGATTTATAAAAATCATTCGTTAGAAGAAAATAAAGGATTTTTCTACGAAAAACGCACCCGCTACAACGAACTTAAAGTAAATGGAAATGAAGCTGAAAATCTTGAAAAAGCAGTTTTGTTCATTTTTCTAAATAAAACTTGTTTTAATGGTCTTTATCGCGTTAATTCAAAAGGTTTATTTAATGTTCCATTCAATAATGCAAAAAATCCGCTTTTGTGTGATGAAGAAAATCTTCAAGCATGTTCAAAACTTTTACAGAATGTAGAAATGAAAATTGGAGATTATAAGGAATGCAAAAGTTTTATAGATGATAAAACTTTTGTCTATATTGATCCGCCTTATCGTCCGCTTACGCAAACAGCAGCATTTACATCTTATTCAGAAAACGGCTTTTCAGACAAAGAACAGATTGAACTTGGTACTTTCATAACCGATATCTCTAATAAAGGAGCAATGGTTCTTGCAAGCAATTCAGATCCTAAAAATTCAGATGAAAACGACAATTTCTTTGATGACCTTTATTCACATTTTGAAATTGAACGTGTTTCTGCTTCACGAATGATAAATTCAAACGCAAAAAAACGCGGTGCAATAAATGAGCTTTTAATCAGTAATATTGCATCAGTTTTCTAGGAGTGTAAGATAAAACCGCTAAAATAGCGCGGCTTTATCTTACCTAAAGTTTGCGTTGCAAACTTATTATTTAATTGCTGTTCCTCATTACATTACGGAACAGCGTAAAAAGTCAATCGATTGTTGAAACAATCTTCTTGACTTTTTATGGGAGTAAAAAATGGAAAAGAATTTTGATTTGTTTATTTCGCAGCTCAGCGAAACAAACGCTACTCTCGATTATTTTACAGATTTTGAAAAAGTAATCCGTAATACAAATAAAATCGCAATAAAACTCAATCAATTAAATTACCTGATTGGAAAAGAAGATTTACGAAAAGCTATAAAAGAACTTTACGAAGAAAATCCAAAAGTTTTTGAAGTTCTTGATATTCTTCTTGCTGTGAGAACAAAAGACAAAAAGAAAACTCTTAATGCAAATGGCGAGTTTGTTTTGCTAGAAAGTTATTTTACATCTTTGCAAGGTGTTATTGATTATATCGAACAGACAGGACTTGCCGAGGTTTTCAAAAACAAGAATGTTACAAATCTTGTAGATTATGTTTTTGGTGTAGAAGTTGGACTTGATACAAATGCTAGAAAAAATCGTAGCGGAGAGAATATGGCAAAAGCAGTTGCCTTAAAATTTAAAGGTGCAGATATTCCATATCGGTCAGAAGTAAACAGCACAGAATTTGAAGAAATAAAATCTCTTGGTCAGGATTTAAAAAGATTTGACTTTGTAATCCAGACAAAAAAGAAAACTTACCTTATCGAAACGAACTTTTACAATAGTGGTGGTTCAAAACTAAATGAAGTTGCCCGTGCTTATACAGATATTGCTCCGAAAATCAATCAGTACGAAAAATTTGAATTTGTTTGGATAACTGACGGACAAGGCTGGCTCTCAGCAAAAAATAAACTCGGCGAAGCATATTCTTTGATTCCAAGTATTTACAATCTTGCCAATTTGGACGAGTTTCTTTCAAAAGTAAAATCTGAATTGTAGTCATGGGGAAAAATTTTTATGGCAAAGAATTTATTTAATCATAATGTACAACTTGTTCCATTAAATATAAAAAATGCAGAACAGAATACTTTTCGTATGGAATTGATGAATGTTCCATATCTTCTATATGAAGTTGAAACCTTATCTACTGGAGAAAAAATTG
>JAQYSN010000028.1 GCA_028725265.1 Spirochaetales bacterium
TAAGGCAGAAGCAAAGTGCAAAGAACTTGAATCCCTTGAAAAAGAATACGTTGAACGAGGTGAAGATTGGGAAAAGAAGTGCGATCTTTGGGAAAAACAACGAAACAAACTTGCTCGCGAAGTTGATGATCTAGAAACGAAAATAAAGGAATTAGAAAAGGTAAATATCCCAATAACAGAGCGATTGAATATCCATCGCAAGGAGTTCCAGAAGCACGCTGCGGATTTTTGGAACGGCAAAACGGCAGCGCGCGAAAGGCAAATCAAAGAGCTTCAAGAGCAGCTCTCTGAGGCTTCGAACAAAATAGAATCTTTACAGGAGGAATGTGCCGCCCTCAAAGAACGATATAACGAAGCATTAAACATTAATAATCAACAATCTGCACTTCTTCGTGATGCGATTCGATGGAACCTTGACCTCAAACAGTTCAGCACTGTTTTAAAAGGAGGAAAAGCCATAATTGATTCTGTAACGGATTCAGAACATCGGAAAATCACCCCCAAAACAGGCGGTATAGAAATCACCAATCGGAGCGGACGATTAGTTGGTAAATGCGTTGGGATCAATAATATGTCCTTCGATAACTTTTGTTGTGCAGCCATCAGCAGTTGGCAATCGTGCTTTGATTTCGATTGGGGTGGATGCGGAGATTCACCAACCACTTCAAGAAAGCGAAAAAGGAGCGACGATGAAAACGAAGATAGAGGAAGAGGAAGAGGTATTTAAATAAAAACCAATTATATTTGCAACATGAGAAAAGAATTAGGAAAATGGCTAATGGACGTAGCAAAATACATGACTACGGCACTCTTATTATCATCTGTATTTTCAGACATGAACAACACAGTGATAATAGCAACAGTAATCGCGGTAGCTTCTTTACTGTTAATAACAGGGCTTTGGCTCGTTTACGAAAAACCTAATAAAAACAAATAAAAATGGGAGCAATTATAGTATCGATTTATTTAGCTTTTATAGCTGTATTAAGTATAATATTCTTTGGTTATCAAGATTATAAACAATCAAAGAAACAACATGAATGATTTTGTAACAAATTCATTCATTATTCAATAGTTCAACAAGTGCAACTGATGGATCATAGCCCGTAAGTGACTCTCCCGTAGTCACTTCATACCAGTCAGAAGCCATCCACTTCCAAACAGTGTTGGCCTTCTCCAGCATCTGACCGTCTAAATCTTCGTCCTCAAAATCCTCCTGAACAGCACGAAGATTTCCGAACGGTTGGAACACTCTTTTGCCTCGCATAAAACGAAAAATAACATCGAGCCTGTTGTAATCAATGAACCTACAAACTCCGCTACCCCGATAGTCTTTCGCAACAAGTTTCGTAAAATACTTGAAGATTTCAAGATACCCTTTTTGTCCTTTTACCTCCCTTATGTCTTGGGCTTTAGGATCACTTTCCGGATTGAGTTCGAGCCACCTTTTAACCAGAAACTCCGCCCCTTCCTTTGAGTCAATGAGAACATGAAAATGAAGGTGGTAAAGTTCGTTCGGACGAATCGTACATTCAATCTTGCGCAACCCACTCCATTTGTTTCTACGAAATACACGACTATGACGAATTGAATTAAAAACAGATGTCATCTTGTTCCATTGCTCTAGAAGCTGGTCTGCAGGAACGGTAGGGCGGGTCAACGTGACGAAGAACAACTTTTCGATCTGATCCAATTGATCTTGATACCCATTGATCAACTTAGCTACTCTTATGCTTTGGCACAAAGGGCACCAACGATTCTTACAATAATGGGAGTGAGATATACCAGCAGGATCAACAGTGATCGTGTCGGCACAATACAGGCTATTTTGATACGATTTGACCAATGGAGATTCAGGATTCTGATCGGCCAAATTCTTTGCCAATCCAAAGGAAAAGTATTTTTTTCGAGCCTTTTTCAATAGATCCCTGTGCTCGGATCGGGAATTTTGCGTACCTTTGTCCATGAATTTAATTGTGAATTAAATTAGCCCGCTGGGAAGCTCGCTAATTAAAGAAATAGGCCTCTTGGATGAATTCCTTGGGGCTTTTTTCATATGCGACCTAATCAAACAGGCTTCGAATGCAAAAGTAATAATTTTCTTCAACAAGGAGCAAAAAACACACAATTATATATACGTAAATAAACTCCGTAAAACATCCACAAATCACCCTATAAAAACGCACAAAAAACACCTGATTTTAACTTAAAATTGATGGATTAAAAAACACTCACTTTAAGTGTTAAATTAACAGATTTAACATGTTTTTGCTAAATTCGTAACACATTGATAATCAGTGAT
>JAQYSN010000029.1 GCA_028725265.1 Spirochaetales bacterium
CCAGAAAAAGATTTCTTTGAAAAAGTTACCTAACATTCCAACTCTTTCACTTGGAAACTATTCAAGTATGTCACAGGGAATTTGCGGAGACTACTTCGACATTATTCCTGCTAGAAAAGACAGAATCTCTTTTATAATGGCTGACGTTGCAGGAAAAGGTATTAACTCATTGATGATTATGGTTATGTTGCGGGCAATCGTAAGGCTTGTCGTTAACTCAAAACAGTCTGCAGCAACAATCATGGAATGGATAAATCGAGGTATTTCGAAGGAAACCTCTGTAGATCACTTTGCAAGCATCGCATTAATCAATTATGATAGCGTTGAAAAGAAAATTGAGTATTCTACAGCAGGAACTACGCCGATATATTTGTATAAGGCAGAAACAAAAGAAATCAAAAAGATTTCTAAGATGAGTGAGCCTATCGGTGTTGAAAATGCATTGGTTTACGAAAACGAAGAAATGAATGTTGAATGTGGTGATATCATCATTACATTTACAGATGGTCTCGTTGAGACTATAAATGAAGACGGAAAGCCTTATACCGTAGCAAAACTAACTAAACTGGTTTCTGAAAACAGTAATTTAACAGGAAAGGAAATCGCCAAACTCGTACAGAATGATATAAATCAGTACATGGGTAATGCAAAACAGCATGACGATCAGACTCTTCTGGTTATAAAAATACAATAAAAGGAGCATTGAATGGAACTCAAAATACGCAAAAACGGAGAAGTTTACATTATCGATGTTAATGGCGAAATGGATTTGTATAATTCATATAAATTAAAAGAACTCGTCATGAAAATGCTTGAAAAGAACATTAAGAGTTTTATCATCAATCTTGAACAAGTCGACTATATTGACTCATCTGGAATCGGAGCTTTGATTTACATCTGTTCTACTATCAAAAAGCAAAACTTGAAGCTTGCTATCTCCAACATACATGGTTCTGTCAAGAAAGTAATCGAACTTACAAAACTTATGGGATACTTCCCTATCGCAAACAGTGTAGAAGAAGCACTTTTGATGATTGCTGAATAAGGAGAATGTTGATGGAACAGTTTATTGAATTACGATCAGATGAAAAAGATCCATTGTTTGATAAAACCAACATGTTATACAAGGAATTTGAATCTGATTACAGACAAATTCGTTATTATACTTTGTTGATTGTCCAGTCGGCACCGCTTGAAATCAAGGAAATCAACCTTCTTGAACAACAAATAAGCGAAGTTATTAAAAATGCCGTTAAACATGGTAACAAGTGCGATAAATCAAAAAAAGTTAAGGTTTGGTATTCATTCAGTCCAAATCATGCGCACTTAATAGTTGAAGATGAAGGAGAAGGTTTCAAGGATCTTGAAAAGTGGAATGAATTCAATAAAAAGCGTATTGAATGCCTTCAAAAATCAGATCTTGATGCACTTTCGAAATTCGTTTCATTCAGAACGAAGGATAGCGATGATCAGGATGGTGGAAACGCCTTGTTTGCAGCCCTTGAATACTGGGATGGAGGTTTTGTTTACAACGGAAAACGAAACGGCGTTGCCATGCTGAAAAAGTTCCAGCAGAAACGTCAGATTTGAGCATAAAGATAAAATAAAAAGGACTGAATCCTTTTTGATTTAGGAATCAGTCCTTAAAATATGCTTGGTTAAAAGTCCAATAATTAGAATGTCCTTCAAACTTTGAAGGGCATTTTTTTTGCAAACAGCCATTTAAGTAAACTTTTAGATAAACTTTTAAGCAACCATGCAAGGAGTATTTTTTAAAACACCAAAGCCAAAACTTCCTCGATATTAGAAACCGGGTGGAATTTCAACCCTTTTTTTACAAGATCAGGAATTTCTTCAAGGTCACGCTCGTTTGCTTTAGGAATTATGATATCCGTTATCTTATTTCGTTTAGCCGCAACTGTTTTTTCCCTAAGACCACCAATAGGAAGTACTTTTCCCGTAAGAGAAAGTTCACCAGTCATTGCAAAATGCTTTTTGATTGTCTTTCCCCTTAAAAGTGAAATTAAAGACGTAACAATTGTAATACCAGCAGAAGGTCCATCTTTTGGAGTTGCGCCTTCAGGGAAATGCAAGTGAATCGTATTTTTTTCAAACCAGTCTTTCTTCTTAAGACCATTTTTAATAGCGTATTTTTTGACCCAACTCATTGCAATGTTAGCGGACTCTTTCATAACATCTCCGAGTTTTCCGGTCAATACAAAGCCACCCTTTCCTTCATAAGCAATTGATTCGATAAGTAAAGTGTCTCCGCCCATGCTTGTCCATGCAAGACCGATAGCAGTACCGATTTTATCTGCAGCAAGGATTTCATCTTCATTGAAAATCGGCTTTGAAAGGTACTTCAAAACTTCGGCAGGAGTTATCGTAATTTTTTCCTGCAAAATTTCTGGATTATTTTCCAATTCGCTTCGTGTCAAAAGTTCTGTGCAGTATTTCCTGTTGATTTTATCGATGCATTTTTCCAGATTTCGCACTCCACTTTCACGCGCATAGCTTGTGACAATCAAATCCAAAGCTTTTTTATCAAATTTAACCTGAGATTTTTTAAGTCCGTTCTTTATGATACTTTTCGGTATCAGGTAGTTCTTGGCAATTTCAATTTTTTCCTGATCTATGTACCCCGAAAGACTGATGATTTCAGCCCTATCCAAAAGCGGTTCTGGCACAGAGTCAAGTGTATTTGCCGTAAGTATGAAAAGAACGTTTGAAATATCAAAAGGCAAATCAAGATATTGGTCCCGGAAGGAAACATTCTGCTCTGGATCTAGAACTTCAAGAAGTGCACTTGCAGGATCACCTTGATGAGACTCCCCCATCTTGTCGATTTCATCAATCAAAAAAACAGGAGAATTCGACTTTGTAATTTTAAGCCCCTGAATAATTTTTCCAGGAAGGGCCCCTACATATGTTCGTCTATGCCCTTTTATCTCAGCTTCATCGCGAAGTCCACCGACAGAAAATCTAAAAAACGGTTTATTCATTGATTTTGCGACAGCTTTTCCGATACTGGTCTTACCAACTCCTGGTGGTCCTACGAGCAAAATGATAGCCCCTTTATTATCGCCACGAACCTTACGAACGGCAAGAAACTCGAGGAGTCGTTTCTTGACATCATCAAGTCCATAATGATCAGCATCAAGGATTTTCTTTGCCTTATCAATTGAATAATATTCGTTATTTTCAGAATTCCAGGGAAGAAGAGTTATCGTTTCAAGATAATTTCGAGATACGATATATTCGCTCGATTCAGGATCCATTAGCTGGAATTTTTCAAGCTCACGCTCGACAGTTTCCTTGATTTCGCCTGTAAAATTAAAAGATGCAATTTTATCGGCAAATTTTTGATAGTCAGAACTTTTCGCATCCGTAAATTCACCAAGTTCTTCCTTGATGGACTTAAGTTCTTCCCTTAAAAAATATTTTCTCTGGTTATTTTCTATTTTTTCATTCAAATCCGTTTGAATGCGTTTTTGAATCCTCAAAAGTTCCTGTTCTTTTTTGATAAAGACAAGGACATTTTCCATTCGCTTCCTTACATTCAAGGTTTCAAGGATTCGCTGTTGTTCATCTTTTTCGATATTCAAAATAGACGTAATAAAATCGGCAATTTTTCCAGGATGATCAATGTTAACCATATTAAGCCGCATCTCTTCCGAGAACAAAGGATTGTTTTCACTAACCTCTTTCATCTCGCTGATAAGAGCTCGCGTCAATGCTCGAATTTCGTTTTTATTGCCAGATTCATCATCATCCAGATACTCAACGATTGCAACAATAGGGCTCTGAACACTGATATATTTTTTGATTTTAAAGCGTTTGATAGTCGAAATAAAAATATTAACTCCGCCCTCAGGAAGATTAATTTTCTTGATGATTCTTGCAACTGTTCCTACAGAATAAAGGTCTTCCGCAGTCGGCTCATCAGATTCATCTTTTACCATAATGACTCCAATAAGAGAATCTCCATTAAAAGCTTCTTCCACAGCCTTCACATCATTCGGATTGTTAATCATCAGTGGGGAAAAAATTCCAGGGAAAACAGGATGTCCCATTATAGGAAGAATCGTCAATTTATTTGATAGCAGTTTTTCTGCCGGTATAATTTCAGTCTCACTCATAAATCACCTCAACTTGTTACTATAAATATAGTAATTTTAATCCATAAGTCAAGGTGATAAAAAAAGGACTTACTTTTGTTTTTCCAATGCGATATTTAAGTAAAGGTCATCCTGATACCATTCTATTCGAAGATCAAGAAATTCAGTTTTGTAGCCAGGACATGAAACCTGAATACGCCAGATACGTCCGTTCAAAAATTCCTCTTTCGGTATATCCTTTGCTTTAACAAAAACACCCTTGCTGTTCTGAAAAAGGAACTCAGTTTTTTTGCTCAAATCTTTATTTGTCGCTGCTTCAAAACTTGAAGTATGGATATTAATGTTTCTTCTTTCATGAGCCAAAAAATTCAAGTTGATATCTTTAGCTTCCGACGACACTTCCAAAGACTGCCACCAAACATAAGAACCTGTAACGATTTTCATTCTGTAACTTCCGTGCTTAAGATAGACCGGCCGAATTTTGTAATTATTGGAAGCTACTTTTTTGCCCTTATCATCCTTTACTTTAATGCTGTAAAATGTCCTTCTAGAACCTTTGACTTCGGGTATAAACTTGCGATCGTTCTCGAAAAAAAGAGCTCGTGCTGGTAAATCCGTCTGAAATTTGGCACTTTGCGGAAGCATCAAATTCAAGCTGACCGGCGTATACCATTTTCTTAATAGAGTTGCTTGAATGCAGCCATAATGCCAAAGAAAAAAAGCTCCAGTAGCAAGCAAAATAACACCTGCAATCGAAGTGTAAATCGGCCAAGAGCCTTTCTTTTTTGTAAACGGCGGTTCCTTAAAAGTCTTATCCTTAATCATTTCAATTACAAGAATCTTTCGAACCTGTTCCAAATCATATTTTTCAAGATATTTGTCACATATCTTGATGATTTTTTTAACGTCCTGAATCCTGTTTTTTGCCTTAGGCTGAATCATCTTTCGGATTAACGAACAAACTCGCCAATTCAATTTTGGTTCGAGTTTTTTTGGATTCTGATATTTTCCCTTATTGATGAGTTCAAGAGTTTCAGAACTAAAAGACCCGGGAAAAGGTTTTTGACCCGTTACCATTTCGTAAAGCATTACGCCCAAAGCATAGATATCGGCTCTGGAGTCAACGGTTTTGCTGTCAGAAAATTGCTCTGGTGGCATGTAAGAAGGAGTTCCCAAAGCACTTCCGTCCTGGGTTAAAGATTCAGAGCCTTCATTTTCGCGAGTTTTTTCGCTGGAAGCTATTCCGAAATCGGCAAGTTTTATTTCGCCGTGTTTTGATAAAAGTATGTTTCCAGGCTTTATATCCCTGTGAATGACACCTTTTTGATGAGCATGACGGAGGGCACGACATGTATCGCGCAAAATAAGCATGGCAAGAGGTTCTGAAAGCTTTCCGCGTTTTTTGAGCAGCCTATCCAAAGCAAGTCCGTCGATAAACTCAATTACTATATAGTAATTTGAACCTTCCTTGAAAAAATCAAACATGTGGACGATATTAGGATGCTGCAAATCCATCATTATCTGAGCTTCGCGCTTGAAGCGCTCGATTAAAGCAGGATTACCACGAATCGTCAATTTTTTGATTACGACATAACGCTTTAAGGATGGATGAATTGCCTTGTAAACAGTTCCCATTCCGCCTTTTGCTATTACAGCCGTAATTTTGTAGTTTCCGATTTTTTCAGGAATTGATGTCATTTTCTATACCTCATCAAGATCTATGATACCTTCCTCAAAATTTTTGGCATCATCTGGATTTATAACAAATATCTGTTTTTTATCTGGATTATGAATCTGAACAAAACGTCCGTCTTCCCTTAAAGCAAACCTATCTTTCACCGGTCGATGCCCAGCAAAATAAAGAGAAGATGGATTATCTGGAAAATATTCACTCAGAAGCTTAATTGCAGGTTCATTCAAAGCCTCGCCATTACCAGTCCATATAAATCCCGTTATAACTGATGGATTTCGATAGCAATTCAAAATTTCATCTTTCGAAAAATAATGAACAGGTTCCGCATGGCTTACTAGAAAATCAGAGCCTATCGCAAAAATTGGAAGGTGATTTTCAAAACATGCATAAGCTTTTATAAGTTTTTTAGGATACGTAGACTTCATAAATTCAAGGGTCATTACCCCTTCCTCCACGAACTTTCTAAACGGAAAATTGCCGTTATCTTCTGAATTTAGGATATTTTCGTGATTTCCTTTTAGAAAATGAACGTTTTTGGGAAATGCAATTTTCAATTTCATAACGAGGAACATCAGGTTTAAACCTAAAGACATTTCCTCTGTCATCGACTTGCCGTTAAAAATTCCGTCCAGAAAATCATCGTAGGCCAACTGCCATCTTTCAAAACCAGCCCTTTCCGAATGAAGTCCATCTCCAACAAAGAGAAGATTAACCAATCCTTTTTCAAGCATTTCAAGAATCGTGGAGGCAGAAAGCTTGTAATTCAAAATCCTTACGAGAAAATCGTAGCGAGAATGTAAGTCCGGAACAATAACCGTCGGAATTCCTTTAATAAGATAGATTAACCCGCCTGATTTTTTTTTGGCTGCTTCAGGACGTATCGTCACATCTTCTTTTTCAAGAACCTTGATGACATCATTCAAAACTGGAAGAAAATCTTTCGCAGGAGGAGGATTATTTGGGCATGTACTTTCAAAATGAAACGAACTCATCCTAGTTAATTACTATATTTTCATTTCCTATTGAAATTTTATCGTTGTGATTGAGTTTTACGTAACGATCTTTTGGGATTCTTACGCCATTCAAGAAAGTGCCGTTCGTGCTTTCCAAGTCCTTGATGTAATAGTCATCCTTAATCTTTTGGACTATCGCATGATGTCTTGAAGCAAGTTTATTATCAACAACTATGTTATTGTCAGGTGAACGGCCTATCGTAATTTGACTAACCAATTGGACCTTATTGTTGTTGAAAACCAAATACGATGCCCTATCAACATCGCCGATACTTTCCAAGCGCTGTCCTACAGCACTCGATGTAATAATTGTTTCGTCTGCCATACTTAAAATTATAAGGCCTTGTGAGTATTTTGCAAATTAAAAAATTTCTTTCAAAATAAAGATTTACGAATTATAATTTTATCAACCGTCTCATTGGAGGATATTATAATGAACACTATAACATTTCCGAACGGAAAAAAAATTGCTTTTGAAAACGAAATTTCTCCTGAAATAATTTTACATAATTTTGATCAGCCATCTGACCAAATCGCTGCCTTGAGAATTAATAATGAAATTTGCTCTTTATATCAGAAAATTGATATTGATGCCAAAATCGAACCTGTACTTTTGAATTCAGCTGATGGTGCTGCAATTTACAGACGTTCACTCTGTTTCGTATTGGCAAGTGCAGCACACAATATTTTTCCAAAAAAGCGACTTTTGGTTGGTCACAGTCTTGGCCACGGATATTATTACACAATTGACGGACAAGATAGCCTTTCAGATTCGGATCTTGAAGCTTTGAAAGAAGAAATGGCACGTCTCATTCATGAAAACAAAATTATCAAGCAAAAACTGATTTCTTATTCCCAGGCAATCGAACTATTCGAAAGTCTTGGGCTAGTTGAAACAAGAAAGCAGCTTAACTTCACCTGCCATTCAAAGTTTTTGATAAACACACTTGAAGATTTTTCAGACCTATATTTTGGTCCGCTTGTTTTAAGCACAGGCGTTCTAAGCGTCTACGAAATCATGAAATATCACGAAGGATTTTTGCTCAGATTTCCAAGTCAAAAAACACCGGACAAAGTAGAACCTTTCGAAGATATTCCAAAACTTTTCAGCATTTACAGTGAATACAAAAAATGGGGAAAAAGACTTGGTGTCACATCAGCAGCTTCATTAAATGAACTTGTAACCGAACGAAAGACAAAAGAATTTATCGATATTACAGAAATGCTCCAGGCTCGCCAGATTTCAAAAATTGCAGACCAGATTGCAGCACGACCTGAAGTAAAACTTGTATTGATGGCAGGACCTTCAAGTTCTGGAAAAACAACGACATCAAAAAAACTTGCGCTCCAACTTAGATGTTTGGGTTATACGCCGAAAGTCGTAGAACTAGACACCTACTATGTCGAAAGAACAAAGACTCCAAGAGATGAAAATGGAGACTATGATTACGAATGTCTTGAAGCACTGGACATTGAGCAGTTGAATAAAGACCTCGTGGATATGTTCGACGGAAAAGAAGTTGCATTACCGACCTATAATTTCAAGGAAGGAAAGCGCTATTATACAGGCAAGAAAATCAAGCTTGAAAAAAATGATATCTTGATTATGGAAGGAATCCACGGTCTCAATGATAAACTGACACCGCTGATTCCAGCCGAACAGAAATTCAAAATCTATCTTTCAGCCCTAACTCAGCTCAATCTGGATGACCACAACAGAATTCCAACAAGCGATAACCGACTTATCAGACGAATCGTAAGGGATTCACAATTTAGAGGCAAATCTGCAGCTGACACAATCAAAATGTGGCCTAGCGTACAAAGAGGAGAAAGACTACATATCTTCCCGTTCCAAGACAAAGCTGATGCCTTCTTGAACACTGCGTTGGACTATGAGCTTTCCGTACTGAAGGTTTATGCGATACCTCTTTTGAGATGCGTTTCACCTCTTGAGCGAGAATATGCAGAAGCCAGTCGACTTATTAGATTCTTGAACAACTTCAGCCAGATTCCTGTTACGAACGTTCCAGGACAGTCAATTATTCGAGAATTCGTCGGCGGAAGTGAATTCAAATATTAGGATTACCATGAATGAACTTTTTTAATGATATCTTTCTCAAAAAGAAAATCATTCTTTGTTTTTCATTGTTGCTCGTAACATTCAGTTCAATTTTTTCGCTTTCAATGAAAAATGAAGATGAAATCTGTTACAGAAAACTTAAAAACGGACTTGAAGTTTTTATCCTTGAAAATCATGCAACTCCTCTTGCGACAATCGGACTTGCTTTCAGAGCTGGAAGTGACTATCAGACAGCAAAGACAGACGGAATTTTTCATCTGTATGAGCACATGCTGTTCAAGGGAAACTGCAAATATCCTAACGTAATGGCAATCAAGGATGCTTTGACGGATTTGGGAATAGCTGACTACAATGGTTCAACATCAGATGAATTTGTTAATTACTATTTTACTCTGCCTTCTTCAGCCCTTGAAAAAGGACTTGAATTCTGGGCAGCAGCCGTTCAATCTCCAAACTTTGACATAGACGAACTAGAAAACGAAAAAAAAGTCGTTATTTCAGAAATCTCTTCTATTCTCTTTACGAAAAAACAATATGCCATCAACGAACTAAATACAAAACTTTTCAATGCCTCCCCTTACACGTTTTCTCCAAGCGGAAGCATCGAAAATGTACAGAAATGCACGGTCGAAACACTTAGAAAAATCCAGGCTGATTTTTACTGTCCCAACAACTGCGCAATTTTTATCAGCGGAAACGTTGAAAGCAACGATGCTATCAGATTGATAGAGCGATATTTCGGCAACTGGAAGAAAAATGATGGCAAAGAAATTTTACGATGCATCAATTTGAACTGCGCTCAAAAATGCATGCTTGACAAAAACGAAAAATTCTTCGTTTCAAAAGAAAATTTCGGCTCTACACTCATCATAAGTTATTTTGGACCCAACACATTAAAAACATCAGATGATACCTATAGTGCAGATCTTTTTTCAAGTTACTGCAACTCGACTTCATCGTCTTTCTACAAGAGAATAAAAGAAATCAAGACGGATAATGACGAGCAAGCCGTAAATCAAATTGGAGTTTCTTACCTTACGACCAAAATCAATGGAATCTATACTTTTTCATTTGCACTGAAAAGTACAATCCAAAATTTTCCAGAAATAATTGTCCGGATTGAAGATGCAATTAATGAAGAAATTTCAAAAATATGCGATGAAAAAAACGTGTATTTCGATGAACAACAAATTGAAAGACTCAAAGTTTACCTGAATGACCAGCAAATTCTTAATCAAGAAAATCCGAATGTCCAGATGGAAGGAATCCGTTATTTTTGGGCAACCGGAGATACAAGATATTCCCTTTCATACTATGACAAGATGAACAAGGTAAAATCAAAGGATTTATCGGCTTTTGCAAAAAAATATTTATTAGGCAAAAACCATGTAACGATGTTTTACATGAACAGTGCCTATGAAGACCAGATTGAAAGCTTTGAAAAGCAAGGATATATCGAAATCAAGGATAAATAATGAACAAAAAGTTTCTAAAACCTGCAATTTGTATTATTTTAATTTGCTTTTTCACATTTTTTTATGGCTGCTCGACAACATCAAGGTTGACATCAAATTTGAATGAAAATGGGACGACAAATAAAATCACGACGGAAAGTTTCATACTTGATAACGGAATTCCAGTCATGCTCAAAGTTTCGGATACGGCAAAAGTAAACACACTTGAACTCTATTTTTCGTTTGGAGCTTCACAACTAAAAGAAAATCAATTGGGCTACCTTGGATTTTTAATGGAACTTCTTGTCATGGAAAGCAATGATTATGATAAAGAATACGTTGAAACAATGTGTGAAGAAAAACTCAGCTCGATTTCGTACGGAGTTCTAAGCGATTTCTCTTATATCAGCATGACTTGCCTTGAAAAATATTTCGATGACGTATTCAAGGTTTTCAAAAGCTGCTGCACTAATCCTAGTTATAAAAGTTTTGAACAGAAAAAAACTCAGGTACAATTCAGTTTTTTGAACACAAAAACGGTTGATTATAATCTTTTGATGAAGTCAAGCGCAGAATATCTGAGGGAAAAAACCGACTATTTCGGAAAAAATATTTTCACAGAAGAAACCATATTGAATTTGAATCGGGAAAATATTGAAAATCTGTACAAGCAACTTTTTTCAAGCGGAGATGTTGCGATTATTGGTTATGGAAATTTCGACAAAAACTTAAAATCCCAGTTGAATGAAGCGTTCGGGAGCCTAAAATTAAACAAAGCAAGAAATCACAAAGAAAGCAAACTAAAGTTTGAAAACGAAAGCATCGAATTCAAGAAAAATCATAAAAATCCAGTTGATTTTGCATGCAGTTACAAAGCACTACCGGATGTAAAAAGCACAGAATTTGCAGCCTGCTACATCGCAAACCTGATGTACTCAGACATTCTTTACAATATAGTCCGAGAAAAATATGGATGCGTATATTCGGTTTTCTCAAACGTCAACCTTACGAAAAATCCGGTGCTAATACTTTCTGGTTACAGGATTTCCGATAAGGACCTTTTTTACAAGGGGATTGATGAAGCAAATTCAATTTTTGCGAGAGGAAAACTTATAAAAGGAAGCGAAAACTTTACACTGATTGATTCTTGCGAAAAACTCGAAAGCTATAAAAACATCCTGATAAACAGGTTATACGGTGACATATTTACAAGCCGACAAATTTGCTCGATGATGGCAAATTCATATTCGCTTGGTCAGGATGTCAATTTCCTTTACGATTTTGAACAAACCGTAAAAAGCGTAACAAAAGATGATCTAGAAAAAGCGATAAAATTTATTGCAGAATCAAATGAAACATGGTTTTACCTTACGAGCAAGTAATCAAACCTTTCGTACTCGTAAAACCAAGGCAGAGTTTGGGCTTACATCAACTTGTTTGAGAGAGCAATTTTTTCCCGAAAGATAAACATCTTTTTCATCGACATACACATCAAAATTTTCAGGATACATAAGAGGAACATTTTGTGTAATGTCGCCCGAATTAAAAATAAGATACCAGTCGCCTTTTCGGTCAAGGATTTTATATACCAAAAGAAAATCCTTGCAAAATTCCCCCATCAAAAAAATTCGTTCAAGAATTTCAGAACTTGCAGAAATCCTGAAAGCTTCGTACTTTTTTCGAAGTTGAATGAGTTTTTTCGTGTATTCCAGAACCTCATTTTCAAGATGATTCAAGTTCCAACGGAGGCAATTAATATCATCCGAAGATTTATAACTGTTTCGAACAAAATCCCCGATACATTCATCTTTGTTACCAAAGGAAGGTTTGCTTCTGAGTTTTTCCTGGCCGGAATGCAAAAAGACAATTCCCTGGCTTGTAAGAAGCAAGGCATTGGCAAGTTTTGCTTTTTGCGCAATATATTGTTCATCCACCTTTTTTCCGTAGTTGTCAGT
>JAQYSN010000030.1 GCA_028725265.1 Spirochaetales bacterium
GTTTTTGAACATCTACTTCACTTTTTAGAACTTCGATAATCGGAAGATTGAATTTTTTAGCAAAATCCCAGTCTCGAGTATCGTGTGCTGGAACTGCCATGATTGCACCTGTTCCATAAGAAATTAATACATAGTCAGCAACCCAGATAGGAATCAATTTTCCGTTTACCGGGTTGATTGCATAACTTCCAGAAAAAACACCTGTCTTGTCTTTTGCAAGATCGGTTCTTTCAAGGTCGCTCTTTTTTGCAGCCTCCTCACGGTAGTCGGCAACTGCTTTTTTCTGTTCAGCTGTTGTGAGTTTATCGATCAATGGATGTTCAGGAGATACAACCATGTAGGTTGCTCCGAAAAGTGTATCACATCGGGTTGTGTAGACTGTAAGATCATCTCCAGTCTCCTTTCCATCTTTATCTGCTACTTTGAAGGTGACTTCTGCACCGATTGATTTTCCAATCCAGTTTTTCTGCATTAATTTTACGCTTTCTGGCCAATCGAGGGTGTCAAGGTCGTCTAAAAGACGTTCTGCGTATGCCGTAATTTTCAAAATCCACTGGCGGATTGTTTTATGGGTAACTGTCGAACCGCATCGTTCGCATCTGCCTTCTTTAACTTCTTCGTTTGCAAGTCCAGTAAGACAACTAGGGCACCAGTTGATTGGAGTTTCGGCTTCATAAGCCAATCCCTTTTTGTAAAGTTGGAGGAAAATCCACTGAGTCCATTTGTAGTAGTCGCTTTCGCAGGTAGAAACGCATCTGTCCCAATCGTAACTGAAACCGAGAGCTTTAATCTGTCGGGTAAAGTTTGCTATATTCGCGTTTGTTGTAATTGAAGGATGTGTTCCTGTTTTGATTGCGTAGTTTTCGGCAGGAAGACCGAATGAGTCGTATCCCATTGGATGCAAAACGTTGTATCCGTTCATTCTTAGGTAGCGGCAGTAGATATCTGTTGCTGTGTAGCCTTCTGGATGTCCAACGTGCAATCCTGCAGCAGAAGGGTATGGAAACATATCCAAAACATACTGCCGTTTCTCTTTTGGAAATTTGATATCTTCTTTTGCTTTGAAAGTTTTGTTGTCGTCCCAAAATTTTTGCCACTTCGGCTCGATTTGGGAAAATGGATATTTTGACATAACTTATCTCCATTAAAAATTGATGAGTATATTATAATGAAGTAAAACTTCTTTTTCTACCAGATTTTCAGTTGTCTTGAAATTTCAATCAGATTGTCTTCTGTAAAAATTGAATCTGAAAAAACATCAATTGCAAAAATATAGGCTTTTTGTGTAAACGAAAGTTCTTTCATGAATTCATTATCAAGATACCATGAATTTCCATCATTGATTTTAGAATAATGACTTTCTTTTTCCTTGTCTTTATCCTGAATTTTCGCTTCCATAAATAATTCATGTGTCAAATTTGCAAGATATTCGTAATTCAGATAGAAGAAACCTAACGAAAGGATTTCGTCTTTGAGGATGTAGCTACCCTCTGCAAACCATTGTCCTACGAGAGGCGTTGACCAAGATGAATATTCTCTGCCTTTTGAGTATTCGTATGTCACTTTTTCAAGCATAAATGAACGGAACTTTGCATCAAACTGAGCAGATTTATCCGGAAGAATCAAAAGCGTGTTTTTAACTTCATCATATGTTAGGAGTCCTTTGTTTTCGATATTGTTGTTGAAAATCGAAAATAGTTCCTCTTTGGAATAGTCTGTCGTTTCAAGGAAGATGAACGATTTTTTGTCCTTTGATATACAGAAAAGATACGTTGAGTTTTCATCAGTGTCTAAAATACAGTCCATTTCTCCCGATTTAATGATAAATGGAATGATATTTTCAAGAGTTTCTGCCTTGTAATTGAATCCGCTTCCTGTAAACATTGCGGCAGAAATTGATTTCGAATAAAGTTCATCGTTGAAAACGCAGAATGAGCAGCAATCAATTGATGAATCAGAAAAATCGATGTTTTTTACTGTCGAAAATAGGCTCTGAAGAGAAGCGATTCTTTCTTTTCCGTCCTCGATGTTTGAAAAATCAAAAATACCTACTTGGTCAATGGCGAAATTGTTGACCGTCGGGAAATTTATGATGCAGTTGAGTACATTTTCAGAATAAAGGTCGGCAAGATTTTTGTCGGAAACTTCGTAATTGACTTTGTTTTCTTTGGCAAGTTTATCGAAAGATGCTATCTTATCTTTGAAAGTTCTGAAATCTGAAATTATCGTGAAATCAATGCCAGCTTGTGAAAGTTTCTCCTGAACAGGGAATTCATCTTCCATTTTGTCTGAGGCATCCGTGTGGATGTTGAAAGAAAAGAAGCTTTCTTCGTCATAGGTTTTTACGATATAAGGAGAAAAACCAAGTTCAGAAAGTCTTTTTGCGTCTTTCTGGGCGTTCGCTTCGTTTTTGTAGCTTCGAATTAGAATTGAATATGGTTTTTCATTTGAAAGCGGAATTTCCTGGTCTGTTTCGAAAGGCATCTCTTTGGCTGTAATTTCTTCGTTCGGAATTTCATCGGAAGGTCTTTCTATGGAAGGTTCTTTGATAGCAGAATCATCGTTTTTTTCGTTATAAAATTCTTCTGGAGTCAAAAGTTCTATCTTGATTTCTTCGTCAGGAAGTTTTTCGTTGATTGTGATTGTCGGTTCGATGAGTTTAGGCTCGGCGTTTTCTGTTTTTTCAACTTTCTCAACGGGAGCAGTATTTATAACCGGAACTTCGGCAACTTCTATTTCTTTGGTATCTTTTTCACTAGGTGCAGGTTCTGTTATTTTTAGAGGCAGCATATTTCCCTTGTCAACTTTTATATCTGCCTTGAAAGACCACATTCCTTTAAAATTATATTTTGAAAAGCAGTCTAGACTTTCGAGCACTTTTGCAGCTTCTTTGGCCTGCTGCGGATTATCATATGGAATTTCTATGAAAACTCTGTAAAGGTCTGTGCCTGAGGATGTAGCCTTATAAATTCCGGCTGGAATGAAATCTTGTCGCAACTGGTAGACAAGGTCTTTTGCACTCTGCTGATTTTTGTAGGATGCAAGGCATAGAAAATAATTTTCGGCAGCTGCTGAAAATGCAAATATTATTGAAATTAAAAAAGCGATTGTAATTGTTCTAAATTGTTTCATATCAATATTTTAACACGAATTTTGTAAATGTACAAATTTTAAGAAGCGTGCTAGAATAATTATAAAAATTGCCGTTTCTTATTAGACTGTGGAACGGTAAAGAAGGAAGGATATAAATGAAAAAGGGATTAGTTTCTATTATTGTTATTTCGTGTATTCTTGGTGTTTTTGCACTTTTTTTTATAATTGCAAATATCATTCCTGTTAAGAAGACTTGCGAGAGTAATCCTTGGCGTAAGGTTGATAATCCGTATATTTGTGCTCACCGCGGTGGAGCTGAGTTAAATCCTGAAAATACGAGAATGGCTTTTGACTATGCAATCATAGAAACAGATTACATTGATATAGTAGAGTTTGATGCGTGGTATACTAAAGACAATCAGATGGTAATTTACCATGATTCATATTTGAACAGAATGGCTTGTGAAGGTTTTGATCCTTCCGATAAGGAAAAAAATGCAGTTTATATCAAGGATCATACGCTTGCAGAACTTCGACAGTATAATCTTGGTAGAAATTTTGTCGACAGAAACGGAAATCGGCCTTACGAGAATCTTTCTGTTGAGGAAGCCGAAAAACTCGGTCTTACTATTATGACTGTTCCTGAATTTTTTGAGCGATATCAGAATGTAAGGGATGATGTTAGAATTGCCTTTGAGGTAAAAGAAGAGCAGCTTGAGATTGGAAGCCGTATGGTTGATGAACTTTATCAGCTTTTGGACGCTAAATACCCGTTTTGGAAGGACAAAGTTCTTGTAATTTCTTTTGGAAATGATGTTATGAAGTATCATATGGAAAAGTATCCTGAAAGATGGTGCGGTCCATTGGGATATCTGATTGCAATGCAGGTTGCTTCAAACAAATTTGGTTTGAACGGACTTGTTCAGGTGGATTATCCTAATATACAAACCCAGATGTATAATACGGCTGGAAGTTTGAAATTTGACTGTGGAACCAAGAATTTTAATTATTGGGCTCACAAACGAAATCAGGCAACGACATATTGGACAATAAATGATGAAAAAGACATGAAAAAACTTGTCAAAAATGGTGCCGATATGATAACGACAAATGCACCTGACAAGTTGTATCGTGTGATTTACGGAAAAGACTACGAAAAAAATTAATTTTAAGCTTTTACTGAAATTATATTGCGAGTTTTTTTATATTGGCATGTTCACTTTTGGAGGTGGACTTGCCATGCTTCCGTTGATGGAAAAAGAACTTGCTGATAAAAATAAATGGACGACTCGTGACCAACTTTTGGACTATTATGCCATCGCGCAAATAACACCGGGGATAATTGCTGTCAATGTTGCAACTTTTTTAGGTTATAATCTTGCAGGCATTCTCGGGGCCGTTTTTGCGACGTTCGGAGTTGTAACTCCGTCTATCATCATCATTTCCGCAATTGCATATTTTATCGATTATTATTCGCAAATTGAATGGGTTCAGTCAGCTTTAAAGGGGATAAACGTTGCAGTTTGCTCGTTGATGAGCGTAACCTTATATCGTTTTATCAGACAAGGTCTAAAAGCGTGCAATGTTGTTGTCGCATTAATCCTTATGATATTGAGTTTCGTCCTGATAGCATTTTTCAATGTCCCATCTTCTCTCGTGATAATAGGAGGAGCCCTTGTCGGCGTCATTATATACGTGATTATTACCAAAAGGATGATGAAAAAATGACTCTGATAAAGTTGTGCGCGACGTTTTTTTACATCGGTTTGTTTACCATCGGTGGCGGGATGGTTGCCATCACTTTGATGCAGCAAGAGCTTGTTGATAAAGGACTTATTGATGCGGAAAAGTTTTTTAACATGGTGGCTATTTCTGAGAGCACTCCAGGACCTATCGGTATTAATATGGCAACTTATGTCGGAATTGAGTTTTATGGCGTTCTGGGCGGCATACTGACAACCTTTTTTACAGTTCTTCCCTCTCTAATCGTGATAATAATTATTGCACGTTTTATTCAAAAGCTTGATACAAATCCTTATGTAAAAAGTGCATTTTCGACAGTGAAACCTGTCGTTGCAGGTCTTATAGCGGTTGCCACATGGAATGTTGTGAAGATTGCAATTCTCCCTGAAAATTTTTCCATTTCAAGTTTTGCTGAAATTTTACCTCAGCTTTTATTTTTTGTGATTGGTATACTGCTGCTGAGTATAAAAAAAATGCACCCGATAGCGGTCGTGCTACTAGGTGCATTCTTCGGAATTGTTTTCCTATAAAATTTTACAGTCTGTGGTTTGCACACCATACAAAGAATCGTGCCATTGCATGGTTGACAGATCCACCTGAAGTACTGATCAAACTTTCGACAGGACATTCCCTAATCGTGTTAATCTGAATCTTAACGATAGGAGAGTCCGCACTTTGTCCTTTGTTCATCAAGCGCAAAACAATAAGAATTATTGCAAGAAAAGCCCTGATGATGAAGGATTTTTTTGACATATCGCCAAGGCTTGAACTCATTACAAAATGGTCAAGTTTACCTTCGACTGTCATGTCATCAGTGTAAACTATTGGATCGCAGAGTGCTTCGAGCGATTCGCCTTCGATTTTGATGACTTTTTCAGATTTGATGTCTTTTACAGATGCTGCAAGCTGAACTGTGTATTCACCTCCGCAAAGAACGAAATCTTCTTTTTTCGTAGAGAAAACTTTGAAAGCATTGTCATCAAGTTTGATTGTAACTTCTTTGCTTTCTCCGGCTTTTAGGAATACTTTTGCATATCCGCGAAGTTCCTGAATGGCTCTCTGAAGACCAGATTTGTTTTCTGGATTCTTTACGTAAATCTGAGCGACTTCTGCTGCATCAACATTTCCTGTATTTTTCAGTGTGAATTTTGCAACTGCAGAATCTCCTGATTTTTCTACAGAGAAATTTGAATATTCGAAGGTTGAATAGCTCAGACCGTAGCCGAATTCATATCGAACTGGAATATTCTTTGTCTGATAGTAGCGATAACCTACCATCAAGCCTTCCTTATAGTAAATATCATCTTTTCCTGTGATTGAGAAGTTTCCGAAACAAGGTGTGTCTTCAACTTTGAAAGGGTAGCTTTCTGAAAGTTTTCCGCTAGGGCTTCTTTCTCCACTTACGAGAATTGCTGCTGCTTCACCGACACCCTGTCCTGCATAGTGCATGTGGAGAATAGCGTTTACTTTATCTGTAAAAGAAAAATCGATTGGAGCTCCCGCAAATGTAAGAACTACGATGTTCTTTGTGATTTTGCTGATGTCATCCAAGAGTTTAAGCTGCTCTGGTGGCAAAAGTAAATCTTCTCGGTCGAATCCTTCTCCTTCGAAAGAGTCTGTGAGTCCGCAACAGAACACAATAGGCATGTTCTTTTCTGCACACTGTTTTGCAAGTTCAAGGGCTTTTTTCTGATAAGGCTTGTTTTTACTTTCTGCATGAGCTCTTTTTACAAACCCAGAAAGATATCCTTTTGAATATTCAACTTTGAAACCTTTTGCTTCCAATGCCTCAATTACGTTAGGTGTCTTTCTTGTCTGAATATGACTTGAGCCACCTCCCTGGAATTTGAGGAATTCTGCAAGTTCTCCGATTACGCAGATTTCTTTCTGTTTGAGAGGAAGAAGACCTTCGTTTTTGAGAAGTACGGCGCAATCAGCGGCCAAATCAACGGCAATTTTGTTGTGAGCTTCTAAATCAGTCTTGCCTTTTTCACGGTTCTGATTTTTCATTTCCTGTGCGAGACCAACGACTCTTGCTGCCATTTTTTCGACATCAGCTTCTGTTATTTTTCCGGCAGCAACAGCCTTTTCAAGCTGTTCGTTCAAGTATCCATTTGAATCTGGCATTGCAAGATCCATACCGGCCATCATAGAGTCTGCGGCATTGATACATGCACCCCAGTCTGAAATTACGATTCCCTTGTATCCCCATTTAGTCCTAAGGATGTCAGTAAGGAATTTTTTGTTATGACCTACGTATGAGCCGTTGCATCGGTTATAAGAAGCCATGATTGATTTTGGAGCTGAGTTTTTTACTACGATTTCGAAGGCTCTAAGGTATATTTCGTTCAGCGTTCGTTCGTCAACGATGCTGTTTGAAGTCATTCGTCGTTTTTCCTGGTTATTTGCACAGAAATGCTTTGGGCAAGCTGCAACGCCATTTTCCTGAATAGTCTTTACGTATTGGGCAGCCAGTGTTCCTGCGAGGTAAGGGTCTTCAGAAAAGTACTCGAAGTTTCGTCCACAAAGAGGGGATCGTTTGATGTTCATTCCGCATCCGAGCAGAACCTGCACATCTTCGTTGTAAGCCTCTGTAGCAAGAGCTTTTGCAAGCTTTTCGATTGTTTCTGTGTTCCAACTTGAAGCAAGTGCGCTTGCCGTTGGATAACAGGTCGCTATATGGCTGTTTTCCATATCAGCATAAGCTGCATCGCCTTGTTTTCGAAGTCCGTGAGGACCATCTGCCATTGAAAATGATGGTACTTTGTCGCCTGCACTGAATGTGTTCCAAGGTCCATCTCCGCTGAAAATTCTACATTTTTCCTTGAGTGTTAAATTTTTAATTAATTCTTCAGGTCTCATCATATTTAAAATTTTATCATAACTTGTTATTTCTAGCAAAAAAAAAGGCTTCCAAAAAAATAGAATTTACAATTGAAGAAAAAATTTTGCCAGTTCAATATTTGCATGCTATACTTTTTTTAATTTTAGTTCCTTGGAGGATTTTATGAGTACACATATAGCTGCTAAAGAAGGTCAGATTGCCGAATGCGTTTTGCTCCCTGGTGACCCACTTCGTGCTAAATTCATTGCCGAAAACTTTTTGGAAAATGCCGAGTGCTACAACGAGGTTCGCGGTATGTTCGGATTTACCGGTACTTACAAGGGTAGGCGTGTTTCTGTTCAGGGAACAGGGATGGGACAACCTTCAATTTCGATTTATGTAAACGAGCTTTTTCAGTTTTACGGCGTTCAAAAAGCAATCCGAATTGGAACTTGTGGTGCCGTCGATGAAAAAGTGAAGATTGGAGATGTCATTCTTGCAATGAGTGCCTGCACGGATTCTTGTATGCTTAATCAGAGGTTTGGCTCCCTTCATTACGCGCCTACAGCTGATTTCGTTCTTTTGAAAAGTGCTTATGAAAATGCCCAAAAACTTAACGTACGTACGATGGTCGGATCTGTTGCATCAAGCGACTTGTTTTATGATGAAAATGATAACTGGAAACTCTGGAAGTCTTATGGCGTAAAGGGAATTGAAATGGAAAGTGCCGAGCTTTTCACTCTTGCTGCCAAATTCGATAGGAAATCACTTGCGATTTTGACAGTGTCAGATAATATTGTGACGGGAGAGGCTTCTTCGGCAGAGGAAAGGCAAAAGACATTCACGAACATGATGAAAATTGCCCTTGAAACTGCCGTTGAAAATTGATTTAGTGCAGTAACGATGCAATTCGTTCCGAAACTTTTTCGTTTTCTTTTGCACCGTTATAAATTACATCTATTGCGTTGTTGATGTTTTCAAGTTTTGTATTGATATCATCAACGCGCTGATTAAGACCGTTGGTTAAGTTCGATATGTTGTTGAGGTTTTCTCCTTGAATATCGATTTGACCAACGACGTTGTTTATCGTATCCTCATTTTCTTGCGATTTATCTACGATAAGCTTAAAACTCTCAGCGATTTCATGTGTTGCAATCTGAATTTCTGAAAGACCATCTATAATTTCACCTACGGATTTAAGTGTGTTTCTGATTTCATCAGAGCTGTTTGTCGTTGATGATGCGAATGCTGCAACTGATTCGGATGTTTCTTTTACGATTTCCGTATTGCTCTTGAGAGTGTCAGCAATCTTGTTTGCATTTCTTGTAGTCTCTTCTGAAAGCTTTCTGATTTCCTGTGCGATAACTCCAAAACCTTTTCCCATTGCACCTGCGTGAGCAGCTTCAATTGATGCGTTCATTGCAAGGAGGTTTGTCTGGCCTGCGATAGAGTCTACTGTTTGTACGAATTTTGCGATTTCATTCGATGATTCTTTGACCTGTTCAACCTGTTTTACTAATTCGTAAACGAGTTCAGTTTGGTTATCAAGTAACGTTGCGATGGCATTAAGGTTTTGGTGTCGTTTTTGTGCGATTCCATTGATGTTGGTAACGTTCGTTGAAATTTCGGTCATAGCTGTTGTCGTTTCGACTATAGCAGAGTTTTGTTCCTGAATTGCGCGACTCATTGCGCTCGTTGAATCTGTAATCATGCATCCTGCATGTTTTACGCTTTCTGTTTCGCTTCGCAAGTGCTCCGTATCAATGATAAGGTTTTTATATAGTTCATTGATTTCGGTACTACTTTTTGAGGCCATGTTTGCAGCCTGATTAAGCTGATGTCCAATATTCAAGGATTCGTTTGCTTTTGTAAGGACATTTGTAATTGTGTTTAAGTTTTCGCTTACTTGTTTTTGCTGGTTTTCTGCATGCTTGATAAGTTTTGTACTTATCACGTTCGAAGCAAGAAGAATCAAGTTCGCCAATGCAAGTGCAAGTATGTTTATTATGAGTGCTGTAATAGAAGCGCCTTTATCCTGCATGAAAGTTTCAAGATAAGTCGTAAAGAAACTTCCAATCAAAATGGCGTAGGAAACACCGTGGAAAATATGGAGCTGTACGATTTTGAGCGAAACTAACGTATTTACGGTTGCCATTACAACCATAAAACAAGTTGTACGATAGTGTACTAGCTCAGTGCTTGTGTGGGAAAAGAAAGCGATGTTTATTGAACCTAGCAAAAGGGCTATTGTAGTTAGAAACGATCCTATGAAAACATGTCCTTTTCGTATGAAAATCAGTGATGTAAAAAATAGGACAGCTGTAACTGATATTACGCATGAACTCAAAAAGTTAATCTTTGTTACAAACATTGCAATACTTAACAATACAAAAAGGGAAAAACAAATTATGTCTCCGCTGATCAAATTTGAAATTCGCTTTTGGGTCTGGTAATCAAATTTGTTTAAGATTTCATCATTTGGACTTAACCTATCAATTATTTTCATATTCAAACCTCTTTTATTCAGACGTTTTTAAATTGCCACATATATATTATATCGGTAGTTGAATTGTAAAATCAAATACTTTGTGCTGAAATTAGATAATTTTAAGGATTTCTTGTTGCTTTTTAAAAATAATTGCGGCATCTGTATTTTTATTTTACAATTACATTATTCTCATGTGCAGGAGGGTCTAATGTCCAATATTTTAAAGAAATTTTTTCCAAAAGATGAGGTATATCAGAAATTTTCATACAAGGATCAGAGAAAACTTTTGAACTTAATTGTTGGAAATGTTTTATGTACTGCTCTTTTTATTATTACAAGCATTTTTATGTTTGTTATTAAATTGCCTATTACAGCTTTATTGCTTTTTACTACAGTTGTTGCATTTGTTTTGTCATGCGTTTTTATTAAGAGAGGAAAGGTGAATGCAGGTTCTTGGTTTGCAACGGTAGGATATATAATGGCATGCGTCGTAATATCTTTCTTTATTCAGACTGGGATTTCAATCCATGTAGGCTATCGAGTTTTTGCTTTTATTTCTGTTATGGCGATTTTGAATTCTATGGTCTCTCTGAAGCCATCTCAGATTATGGTTTTTTATGGAATTTGCCAGGTGATGATGTTTGTGGCAGCTTTTACCGTGAATATCGAAGTTTTTAAGACGAACCGAGCTGATGTCATTGAAGTATTGATTATTACTGCTATGGGATTTTTATGTGGTAGTTTGGCACTTTATCATACGACAAAATGGAATGATAGAATCGTTCATAACTCAGAAAAAGAACATGATGAAGTTCAGAAATCTCTTCAAAAAATAACCGATGTGCTTTCTAAAACAAAGGAAAGTCTCAATATTGGCGAAGAATTGAATGATGCTGCAGGTTGTGCAGGCGAAAGCGTTGCAAAAATAAACGGCTTTTATGGCATGTTGATAAAGGAAATTGAAGCCCTTACGGCACAGACTGCAAATGTAAAGGGTGCTTCTGAAAAGGTGAATATTCAGGCTGGAAAAATAGACGAAGGTATCAGTTTTCAGAATAATTCACTTGATGAAACTTCATCTGCAATTACACAGATTTCTTCAAATCTTTCAA
>JAQYSN010000031.1 GCA_028725265.1 Spirochaetales bacterium
CTCTGATTATATCAAAGCAAACTACAAAAAGCTTGCTGAAGCGTACGCTGCCGGAATACTCAAAACACTGGGTATCTCCACAAGTCAGACTACAACAAAGCCAGTCCTTGACAAGTCCGGATACAAGAAAGGCGATAGCACTATCGGTTCTCTTGCTCTTAAAGAGCTGCTCTTGTTTGCAAAAACTCTCGGGCTACACAAATACGGCATGGACAAAAACAAGCCGTTCGGGGACGGTACGCTTAACGCTGTTAACTATCTGCTCGGGCAGTGGGGTTACAGCCAGAACGGTATAGCCGGCGAAAACTTTATTAAGCGCCTGCATTCGGAAATCGACAAGAAAATAAAGTAAAAAAAATGCCCCTCGGACTTGGTCAGTCTGAGGGGCACTACGCAAACGTTTTAACGAATTCAACAATATCTGTGTTTTTCTCTTGTATGGTTTTGTCTTGTTCCATTTGCTCAATTGTCATCCATTTGAATTTTTTTCCGTTTATTTCAAATTGTTCATTTTTTATCAAATCATTAAAATTTGAAATATTTGCAAAATATAATTTGTGTTCATAGATTTTATTCATTTTATCACTAACTGAATATTTACTATGAATCATTTCATCCTTATAATCCAATTTGATATTACATGTTTCGATTTGTAATTCGTTTGATAAATTTTCGGTGATTTTTCTTACGTTATCTCCATCTACAGTTTTAAAGCTGAAGAAAAAATCACACTGCCAACGTTCGTCATAATACAATAAAAATTTTTTTGGATAATCATTAAATGTATCCCTTACCGCTATAATTGAAAATCTGTGTGCTGTTTTGTCGATGCCTTTTATATCAGCCAACAAATTTTCATGATTATATTTATGTTTTATGCTTTTTATAAACATATATATACCTCTAATGATAAATATTGATCCAAATAGAACACATAATAATTTTATGGAATTTTCTGATATATATTTATAATTTTCAAAGCTTGCAAAAACCGTTGTAATTATAAATGTTATACCCGATAAAAAAGCATCTATCCAGTCATAAGCCGGATAACCTATTTTTTCTTTTTTCTTGTTTAAAAGAAGTTCTAATTGAGCATCATCAATATACATTTTATTCTCCTTTTATACATAAGCGTACACAGATATTATACAGCATTTTAGACATTATGTCAATTATCTGCAATAAAATTTAAGCGGCAGGGTTTATTCCTTGCCGCTTTTTTTGTGTATATTGACAGTTTTATCTATGGTTTTTTTGTGCAATTGTACAAATATAGTCAATTGGGCGTATAATATAGATACCAGGTAAGGACAAACACAAAAATAACAATGAAAATCCGTACATTTTGTACGTTTGCACAAATAAAAACGATTTGGTTGGGGAGGTTGCACAAAAGCAATAATAAATAAAGATAAAACAAAAATATTTCAATGGGAGATAATTTATACAAAATTATTGATATAAAAGCTATGCATACTGCTATCATATTGCTATCACAAATAATTAAAATATAAAAATAAGTACCGCAAACCCAATGCCTACGGTACTTACGTGGAGCTGAAAATGGGACTTGAACCCACGACTTCCTCATTACGAGTGATAATATGATGCCTTAAACAACGTATTTACTATACTTTGCGTGGTGTGTAGTGCTATCTTTTCATTTCAATTGCTATCAAACTGCTATCATTTTTCAACTTTTAATTTTTCTATCATTTCAGATAATTTTGTAATATCCTGATGAATATAATTCTCAGTTGTAGTTTTATAATCGGTGTGTCCGATAACTCTTATAAGATCCTCGGGTTTAGCTCCCTCAGCCTGGAGCATGGTGGCAAATGTATGTCGAGTGCTGTGCGGTGATTTCTTTTCGATATTGTGGTCTTCGAGATATGGATAATATTCACGATTTCTAAAATTATTTTCGCTCATTCGTTGCCCTTGTGAATTCGATATAAGATATTTTCCTGGCTTTTCATAGAAATATTTGATGTATTTCAAAATCTGAGAATGTATCGGTATTATTCTGTTTGTTCCGGCTTCTGTTTTCTTGCCGCCTATGATCCGGGGTGGAACATCATCAAGATACACGTTTTCTTTCCTTATATCAAATAATTCTCCGATTCGCATTCCTGAAAAAATCAGTATTAAAATAATCATCGCCGTTTCATCACTATCGTGTGAAAGCAGTATTTTAATATCAGAGGTCGAAAATATTTCCTTTTCCTTTTTATCTGATTTCGGCATTTTAAGAAACTGAGCGTAGTTCTGCGAGATGATATCCTGTGACATAGCATATTTGCAAAGCTGACTGTAAAGATTCTTGATTTTTTTACAAGTCGCAACAGCATTGCTTTTTTCGTCAATTATCGCTTGC
>JAQYSN010000032.1 GCA_028725265.1 Spirochaetales bacterium
ACTAATTACTATAATCTTGATGTCATTATTTCCGTGGGGTATAGAGTAAAGTCGTTAAGAGGACTCAATTCCGTCAATGGGCAACAAAGCGGTTAAATGAATACATCCGTAAAGGCTTTACGATGGACGATGAGTGGCTCAAACAAGCTGTGGTGGTGATTATTGGAAAGAGCTTTTAGCCCACATCCGAGATATCCGTTTTTCTGAAAAAGTGATGCACCGTCAGGTTTCGGATTTGTATGCTACGAGCGTTGATTATAATCCGAAGTCGTCCGAGTCAATCGCATTTCTTCTGTCTTTATTTATCGCAGCCATTCGTCTCATCTCGTCATCAGTCAAAGAAAAATCCCAGACGCTTGAATCTTCTATGATGTGCTTTTCGTTGGAGCTGCCAGGGATTGCAATATTGCCTGCCTGCAAATGTGCCGTTTGCTCCGCAAACTACCTCAGTCCAGTGGCCGACCCCGCCTGCCTGACGGCAGTCAAGGCGTGGCTACAATCCCTAACGCTCACTTGCATTATAAGCGACAAGTGTTTATTTTCTATGGGCAATGAGAAATGTAATGCTGTTTAAACGACAGATTTGTGAGAAATGCCTAGAAAAATGAGTTTGTAATAACGGGAACCTCGAAAATCTTCATTATGCTAGATTGGAAATGTCCTTTACAATAAAAACAACTGTTTCTTTATATATTCTACACTCACCCGTTCCTGTTCTAATCTGTTTTTTTCACTTGTTACGCTTCTGAGAATCATAAAACATTCTTTTTCAGCTTCAGTCAGATTTTCAGGAATCCGTCCGTTTTCAAGTTTTTTCCCTTGAACCAAAAACTGCTCGTATTCGTCAAGAACATTTTTATCCATGCAGAAGGATTGAATCTGGGGATAGCATCTTCTGTAGGTCGAAAGAATGTCAAAACCGTGCTCGTCCAAATCGCCAAAATAGTACAGTTTCTTTGATTTAAACCATTCAATTCCGTTTAAAATATTCACCTTGTAGCCTTGCCCCCAAATGCAGATTGAATCTTTGTATTGTGGAAATGTGAGGTATACCATTTCATTTTCAACGATGAAAACATTCTTTATCCTATTCAAAAAAGATTCATCTAATTTTGAAAAATCATCTAACAATAGTTGGCATTCATTTAACATACTTTCTGAGAAAGGCAAAATGATGTTATCAGAAAGACTTCTAAACCTGACAAAATCGGGTTTTATTTTTAGTCCAAAAGTTGCTTCGAATTCAAATTCTGAGTCTGCTTTTTCTGTAAGGCTTTTAATTATTTTTTTATTTTGCTCAATGAATTTTGTATGAACAGGCAAAGGAATTTCTCTGATATAGATATTTGAATCTTGATTTTTGTTCAGCCAATCGGCACAAAGGTAAACATCTGTCCAAAAATGATTGCTTTCCGGTTCTGCGCATAAATCAGTCAGATGCGATTTTGCCCATTCAACAAATTTCTCATTTGAAAGTAAATTGCTGTCTTTAATTTGAGAAATGGCGGTGCAAAACAGTTTGTAAGACTTATTTTCATTTATAAATGACAGATAATCACTTTCATTTTCAAAATAGATTTTAGATACTTCTGTCTGCTCTCCGTTTTTTCGCGAATTTACAGTTTCAAAATCAAGTTTATATCCTGAGCCAGTTTTATTTTTGCTTTTGCTTATTAGAAGTTGCAGTTCTTTTTGACGAGATAATAAATCATCATTTACTTTTCCCTTATCGGCTTTTATAATCAACGGAAAAAAATCTTCCACAGGAAAAGTTACTGACAAATCAACTTTATAACGAAGAAAATCCTTGTATTTATTTTTTGCTTTGATTCTGATTTCTTCTGGGCTGATCATTTACTTACTCTCCAATTCTGCTCTTCGTTCTCTAAAACGCTCCATCGTTAATGAAAGCACGCGTGAGGCATCTCCTGTTTTTTGAACCTGATGAACGGAAGAAATATACTCTTCGGCAATATTCAATTTATCGAGTGGAGTTACTATCATAACTTGTAAATCCAGCTGCTTGAAAAGCTGCATTGCATATTGAGCGTTTATGCTGTCGCTTTTGCTGAAAACCTCATCAACAATGACAAAGCGAAGCGAACGGCTTGTACTTTCATTTATACCAAACTGATATGCAATTGCAGAGGCAAGAATCGTGTAGGTGAGTTTCGCTTTTTCACCACCACTCAGGCTGTTGCTGTCGCTGTAATAATGAGTCTCTGTTTCATCTTCATATTTCAGTTCTGTTGCTGCAAAACTGTGCCAATTTCTCAAGTCAAGAATAAATTTTCGGTTGCGCTCATTTTCACGGACAAAATCAATAAAGTCCTTAATGCGGCGGAATGCTTTTTCTTCCTCATCGTCACTTTCGTAGCCGGCGGCATTAGGAATTGCATTTTTTAGCATTCTGTTGAATTCCACAATCTTTTGGTCTCGGCTGTCTGCTATTTTAAGCTGGAGAAATGTCTTAGGATTGTCGCCGTAAGGAATTTTCTTAAGATTGTCATTAAGCGTGGCAATTGCTTTTTTGATTTCCTGATTTCCATTATCTATAAAATTTTTGAATCGGATAATATCGGCATTCAGATTCTGGTGCAAGTATTCCTTAAATTTTTTCTGATATTTTGGAAGTTCGTCCTTTACCAGCCGTTCATAACAATTATTCCAGTCAGTAAGGTATTCCCGCCCTTCAAGCAAATCCGCAAACTGAATTGTCCAGTCACCGAATTTCTTTTTATGCTCTTCTTTTGGACTGCGAATATTCCGCATATAATCGCCCAAATTTTTGATATACGCAGCATAGGATTTGTTTTCGTTTTTTAATTCATTTTCGATTCTGCTATGAATTCTTGCTCTTTCTGCTTCAAGTTTTGTAATATCAACTATAGTTTTTATTGTATAATCAGCAATTAAATTCTGAATTGTGTTTTTGACAACACTTTCATCTGTATTCTGCAAAAATATTTGCCATGCAGACTTATTTTGCGACAGTGACTTTTCTTTTCCTTCAACCTCATTTTTAATTGCACCTATTTGTGTAAGAACTGTCTCGTTCTGTGTTGTCAGTTTCTGTCTTTCATATTTCTTTTCGTCTATTTGCCGCTCAATATCCTCAACATTGTTTTCTTTTGCCAAACGGTTCTTTTCTTCAATTAATTTCTGAATTTCTATTGTGATTGTGTCCGTGTCGATTTCTGAATATGATTTGAATTTAAGGATCTCCTTTACGCAGTCGTTTTTGCTGTCAAGATTTTCAAGCTTTTCTTTTATTTCATTTTCCTGTGATTTAATTTCAGTAAGTTCCTCTCGAATCTTTTCAATCTGTGATGAAAGAGATTTTCGCTTGTCCAGATTGTTCCAGCCGAGTACATTTATTGCGTTTGTTCGTTCCTTTACAGAATCATCTTTTTCGTGTTTTATTCCGTTCTTGACAAGTCCTGTAGAAGATATGACTTTATCGGTCTTCTCTATAACAGAAAAATCATCTGAGCAGATATAATTCCATTTTTCGTAAATGTGACGGCAAAGCCAAGATGAAAGTTCATGTCCCTGTTTTATTTCAATTTTCCCCAAAACTGTATCTTTACTTGATTCGGGAATAAAATCGCCAAGTTGCAAATCTGTACGCAGATAGACGACTCTTCCATTCAGATCATGGCTTTTTACATATTCCGTCACCTTCTGATAGTTTTGTTCGGTAACAAGAATTGTAAGTGCAAGATTATGCAGGAGTCTCTCAATCGCATAGTTCCAGTATTTTTCTTCTTCCTTGACTTGAACCAGCTCGCCAACAAATGGAATTGCCTTTTCCGAAAGTCTTGTGCCTTCTGCTATCTGACGGCGAATTTCTATATTTTTTAAAGGAATATTTGAACTGCGTGCCCCTAAAGACTGCAACTCTTCTGAACAAGCGTCAAGGTTTTCTTTCAAGTCATCATATCGTTTGCGGACTGAATATTTTAACTCGTCAAGTTCATTTTCTTCGTCTTGAAATTTCTTTTTACAAGATTCAGTATCTTTTATAAATTTTGAAAACTCTTCATCAGAATGAGGAATTTGTAATCCCAGTACATTTGCATTTCGCTCAAAGATATTCCTGTCGTTCTGAATATCCTGTTTTTCATTTTTCTTTTCATCTATCTGTCTCTCTTTTTCCCTGACAATCTGAATTCCAGAATTGTTTGACAGAACTTCAATGTCGTTAGAAAGTCTTTCAATCTGTGATTTTATTGCTTTGTTCTGGCTTTCAAGATTTTCTTTTTCCTGCTTTTTGGCATTAATTTCTTCGGTAAGAATTTCAATTGCAGTTTTTGAATACCATGCAGGAAGGATGTCCTGATCATTAGTCAGTTTTTCTTTCTTCTGCTCTGATTCCTCAATTTTTTTGCCTGTGTCAACAACTGGCTTTAAAAGTTCAAGCTGACATTTTGTCTTTGCGATTTCATTCTCACACTGAATGAGCTTTTCATAGTTGCCTTGCAGATTCTCAAATTCTGCATCGACATCAATTCCCTCAATCATTTTTTGACGTATAAATTCATTAAGGTTTCCAAGCTCTTTCATACCGACAATTTGGGCGAACAATTTTAATGCTTTGTTTTCGCTGTCTTCCCGAAGACCAAAAAGATTCTTGAATCGGGCTGCATATTTTGAAAATCCGTCAGAATCCCAAAAATCCGTACCGCATTTGTTTTTTAGAATTTGCCGCCATTTTTTGTCACGGTCTAACTTGGCATTCTCTTTTTGTAAAATTGAATTTATATCTTCTATTAAAAGTTTACTTTCTGTAACACATTCATAGGCCACAAGCTCACTGCTTGAAAAATATCTGACTTGCATCAAAGAAATATTTTGCTTTGTGACTTCATTGCAGAAAATGCCGTTGATTATTGAAATGCAGTTTTTATCACGCAGAAATTTTGTTTTCCCAGAATGTGAAGATTCATCAGAAGATGTTCCGTAAGCTCCGAGAACATAACTTTCTTCATCGCGTTCCTTGTCCTTAGTGTTTCCTGATGAAGACTGATTATAAAGTCGGTAGCGCTTTGGAACAAGCAGGGTGATTATTGCATCAACAATCGTTGTTTTTCCGCTTCCGTTTCGTCCTGTCAGAAGTGTTGATTTGTCGTTAAAATCAAAAGTGAAAATCTTGTCGTTCTGGAGAATACCCCAGTTGTACAGTTGCAGTGTATTAAGGCGGAATCCTGCCTGCTCGGACTCATCAAAAATAAATTCGTTATTCATTGTCAGCATCTCTCTCTTTAAGCTTTCTCATAAATTCCTCACAAAACTCTGAGTCTATTTTTGCACGGACATAACGACGCACCTCGTATTCACTTTCTTTTTCCATATCGTCTGGATTCTGTTCTTTTAAAAGCCCTAGTTCACACAGACGGTTCAAATTTTTCTTGAAATTATTTCGTGCCGTAATCTGGTCTGTTTTTGATGTGTAGAACATTGCGTACTGCTCGTAAAGTTCACTCTCTCGTAGAATCAAAATTGAAGATTTATTTTGGGAATTATTCGGATTGTCAAATTTATTCAGTTCATCTCGAAGCAAAATGCATAAAAAAGACTGCTCTTCGGTAAGTGGAATCTGCCGTATTAATCTGGAAACATTGTCATCTTCTTCATTCAAATCATTCTGCTGCAAAAATGCAAAACCATCAGCCTTGTCAATCGCAACGCTCACGCCAAGAATTGCAAAGAAAGCCTGAATATCGCTTTCATACATTTCAAGTTTTTCCCACAGCTTGTCGTTTACATTCTGCCTGAAAAGCGGTCCTTGTAGCAGTTTTATGCAGACTTGTGACCAAGGTTTTAAATTTGAATCAGCCATTGAGGTCTCCTTTGAAAATTAGTTTTGGCACAGTCACCTTTATTATATTTCCATTATTTTCATATTGAATCATTTCCTTTGAATTTTCATCAATTGTCAAATCTTTTTCGGAATTTAACAAATCATAATAGACAGCAATTTCTGCCATTCCTTTTGTGATGGGGTACTCGGAAAGTAAGTCTCCCAATGTAAACTGCAAAATATGTTTTTTTCGGTATGCAGATATATTCTGAAGTAGCTGCTTTCGGTCAACAAAAAATTGGGTAAGCAAATCATTGTAATCAGAAATGTCAATGTCAGATGAATCAAACTTTTCCATCTCGCTGAATTCTTTCTGCATGTTCGGATGAACTGGCACAAAAGAACGTGTAAGTATCGCTTTGGTGTCAAAATTCATAAAGTCGTGTCGGTTTGTGTAATCGTTTGCTTTAAATTTTTCCGATGCAGTTTTCTTTATGTCATTGATGAGTGAGTTGAGTTTCTGATAGTTTCCGTTCTGATTCTGCTGGAGAACACGACTCAATCTGTCTGTGATTCCATGCTTTGTGTCTATGATTTTGCTTCCTGCTTCAAAGAGATTTTTCTTGAAGTTCAAAAGAAAATCGGTGTCTAGAGTATCCAGCTGATTTATTTCGGATGTTGAGGAAACTTTTTCTATGATTACGTTTGCGATTGAATTAATTTCGTTGTCATTGTCTTCTGCGATGAATTTCCAGAAGGCATCAAAAGATTGTCCCTGCGGAGATTCACGCAATTTTTCATCAGTATCAAGCGCAAAGCCAAGAATGTCACCCTTTGAATAGTTCAGTTCACTCTGCTTTTTGTAAATCTCTGCACCTGCCTGTCTGAAATTATCCTCGACTTGGCGGAAATCGTTCAATAAGTCCTTACCGTTTCTAAGGCATAGGTCAACCATTTCGAAAATCTGTACTGGAGAATAGGATTCGACTTTACCACCTTCTTCTAACCGCTTGATTTCTCTTTCAATGTTTTCTTTTTCTTGCCGCAATGCTTTTAGCCGTGCTGCCGTGTCTTCCGTAATGTGCTGATACAAATCGTGCATCTGGTCTAAAATTGATTTGAACTGGGATTCTGTACCAATGAATTTTTTTGGTTTTAAGTCATCAAGCCAGTTGAAAAGTTTTAAAATGCTTGGTGTCAGTTCAAGAACCGCCTCACGCTCGTTGTTGTGGTAGCGCAGAAGATAGCCTTTCTTGCACCATTTTTCGATATAAGCCCGGACTTTCTGTTTTCTGTCTTTTTGCTCTAAAGAAGCTTCTTCTGGTTCATCTAAATTTTCTGCATCAAAATCATTAAGTTCTTCTTTATGGTCTTTTAGAAATGCATCGAGATGAATTTCTAAATCTGCAGCCAGCACAGACATCTTGCTGAAAACAATGAATTCCTGATAAAAGAAAGAAATAACAAGACTCGCTGAATTTGACTTTAGGAGTGAGTAGCCAGGATCATTTTTTATAAGATTTTCAAAATAATTGCTGTCTGTCCTTATCATTCAATCTACTCCTGTTTCCCTCTCAGCCCGATATAAAACTCTAGCTGTTCCAGAAGGGCTTTTGCAAAAAGAGATTCCATCGCGCCAAGATTGTGGTGGACATGGTATGAATCAAATGCGTCGTAATAGGCAAGTCGGTCTGCAAATTTAATGTTTATTGGCGGAAAGCCGGCCTTCATAAGTTCAAGATTTACTAAAAGCCGTCCAGTCCTTCCGTTGCCGTCAATAAAAGGATGAATTGCTTCAAAGTCAATATGGAACCGGGCTAATTTTGTGATTATGTGACTTTCATCCCTTGCAAAATCTTGAAGAAGACTTTCTAATTTTGGCTGAATCAAATATGGCTGGACTGGCTCCTGGGCGGAACCTAGCATTATTACAGGAATTTTTCTGTATATGCCGCGGTCATCTTTTTTATCTGCAAGGACAAGATAGTGAATGTCTTTTATGACACGCTCTGAAAGCGGCTCTTTTTTCTGAACAAGGCTTGCAACATAGTCGAACGCTTCTTTATGACCGATTGCTTCAAGGTGATGGGAAAGAGGCTTCCTGTCTATTGTAAGTCCACGAAGAACAAGGTCAGTTTCCCTCAGCGTAAGAGTGTTGCCTTCTATGGCATTTGAGTTGTAAGTATATTCGGTGACAAATTGCTCGTTAAGGCGTTTGAGTTCACCCTGGGTGAGAGGACGAAGAGTGTCAAGGTGTCGCTTCTTTTCATCGATAAGGGAAAGAAGATTTTCCTGCTTTGTAAGCCGCCCGTCGCGGGGTTTTACAGCATCAAGGGGAATACGCCAGCCGCGACCGATTTGCATGGCTCCAGGAATTTTTCCCTGTGAACACAAGACCCGGATTCTTCGCTCTGAGATATTCCATTTTTCCGCAACTTGACTTGCTGTCAAAAAGGTTCCGTCTGACTTCATCATTATGATTATAGCATGTATCGGAACAATCTGCAATTATCGGAATAAAATAGTAGTGTTTATCGGAATGATATATTTTGCGCTTCCAACTAGAGTAACTGCCTTATGAAAAAGCAGAGAATTAAATATCATTTTCATTGACAAATATATTTTACCCATATAATATTACTAGAGAGCACTCTAGTAGAGAGCACTCTAGTAGAGAGCACTCTAGTAGAGAGTTCTCTAGTAGATATTACTCTAGTATTATTTATCACAGACCAAAGAGGATTATCAATATGGAAAAATTTATAGGCAGAAAAGAAGAACTTGCCTCTCTTCAGGAGCTTTATAACAAGAAAGGCTTTCAAATGGCTGTTCTTTTTGGTCGTAGACGAGTTGGTAAAACTACATTAATAAACAGATTTATTGAAAAAAACAAATGCAAATCTGTTTCATTTGTCAGCACAGAAATGTCAGAAGCAGAACTCCTGGAAAGAATGGGAAATGATGTTCTGGATAGTCTTGCGCCGTCTCTTAGCGGAAAATTAAAATTTGATTCTTTTGATTCTATTTTTGATTTTATTGCAGAAGAATCTGAAAAAGAAAGACTTGTTTTTGTAATTGATGAATATCCTTATCTCTCAAAATCTTGTCCATTTATGGATTCGTTGTTGCAGAAATATATTGATAACAAGTGGAAGAAGTCAAATCTGTTTTTTATTTTACTGGGTTCTCTCGTTTCTTTTATGCGGGATGAGGTTCTTGGTTCCTCCGCTCCGCTTCATGGAAGAGCTAATCTGGAATTCAAAATTAATCCATTTGATTACAAGGACACGGCTTTGTTCGTTCCTGATTATAATGTAGAAGATAAGGCCATCGTTTATGGTCTTACAGGAGGAGTTGCAAAATATCTGGAACAATTTGACAGTAAGCTTTCACTTGATGAAAATATCGAAAAACTATTTTTCTCTAGAAATGCATTTTTCTCTGAAGAACAAGTTAAGACAGTTATTACGGCGGAAAAAATGAATCCTGTTGCCTATAATTCTATAATAGATGCCATTGCAAAAGGAAAAACTAAATATAATGAAATTCAGTCAAGCACAGGAATGTCAGATATCAGTTACTGTCTGAATAATCTTATTTCAGCAGAAATAGTAGAGCGTCGTGAAACTCCTAAACCATATTATATAATTTCAGATTCAATGATAAATTTCTATTTCAAATATGTTGCCCCAGGTGCAAGTCTAATCAATAGTGGAAAAGGAAAGCTTTATTATGAGCAGAAGGTAAAAGAGAGTTTGCATAATTTTATGGGCAGCGTTTTCGAAAAAATGGCAAAAGATTATATTCTGAGTAATGTCGGAACAAAAAAAATTCCTTGCTTTTTAACAGATATTGTTGAATGCCAGAATTCGGTAAAAACTGGAAAAAATATTGTCCTTATTGAAATAGACCTTCTTGGACTGGATGGAAAAAACTATGTTCTGGCCGGTGAGTGTAAGTTCAAGACTGAAAAATTTGACAATGGAGATCTTGATAACTTCCTGAATAAAGTAAATTATTTGCCAGCTTCAAATCTAAAAATAATGCTATTCTCACTTTCAGGCTTTACAGATTCTGTCATTGGAAATTCTAAAAATCTTACACTGGTTACATTAGCGGAAATGTACTAGAGTTTCTTCTACGACTCATTCTCCAGCTTTCCCGTCATGTGTTCAATTTAGAGTTCAAGGTTATTTACGCACAGAATTCAGTTGTTTCATCTTTTCAACCCTGTACACACGTTCAGAACATGGCGCAGTATGACAAAATCGTCATTGTCTGCCCGGTCTGGTGGTACAGAATGC
>JAQYSN010000033.1 GCA_028725265.1 Spirochaetales bacterium
GATGATTTTTCAACAGAAAATTTAGATGAATCTTTGAATGATAGCATTTCATTTACCGATGATCTTTCGGATTTCAATTTGGATTCTGAATCTACAGAGCCTATCGAAGAAACGGTTGTTGAACAGACGTCATCTACAGAAGATTCTGTTGAAGATTCAGTTGAAAACGATTTGACATTCTCAATTGATGAGGACGTAACGGAAGCACAAGACGATGTGATGTCGGAAGATGAAGGTGAAATTGACATTCCGGTAACAGACAGTGCTGAATCTGATTTGTCAGATGACTTGCCTTCTTTCGATGGAATTGATGATTTTTCATTTGATAATGCCGAAGAACCAGCAGATGAAACAGAAACTGCTACTGAAAGTGAACCTGACTTATCGATTGATGAAACAGTCGCAGAAGAAATTTCTACAGAAGAAGTTCCTGCAGACGAAGCTTTGGATGATTTTGCCATCACCACGGATGTAACAGAACCTTCAGATGACCAAGAAACAGATGAAAAACCAGGCCTTGATTCAGTAATTGCAAATGATCCTGTTGAAAGTGCAGAAATTTCATTTGAAGAACCAAGTTTCGATGAAATACCAACAGAGACCGAAAGTTCAGAGATTAATGAAGCTGGAGCTGCAATAATTTCTCAGATGGCAGCCGAATTAAAAGCTTTGAGAGAAGAATTAAGTTCTTTACGAAGTGAATTTGATTCATTAAAAGCTTCGAAGAATAATGAAGTTTGTATTGAACAAGAAGAAATCCCTGAATTTGAGCAAAAAGAAAATGAACAGACAACTTCAGGATTCTTCGATGATGATGAAGACGAAACAATCGCACTTTCAGGAGACGAGTTGAACAACATCCTGAACACGGCTGATTTTACAACAGAAGTCGTTGAAGCAGATGAATCTATCGATTCTTCTATGTCTGAAGAAGATGCCTTGTCTGAATATGATTCTGATTCTGAATCAGAAGTTGATAGTACGCTTACATTCTCAGAAAACGAACAGGTTCCAGATTTAGACACAAATCCAATGGACATTATCGACGACGATTCTGAAGAAACTGAAGATAATGCAGAACTTAACATCGGAAATGGTTTGATTGTTGAATCTGACACAAATGATTTTATCAAATCAATTGAAACACCTACTCCTTCAATCGAAGAATCGCTTTCTGATGAAAATATTGATTATCTTGAAGAAACTTCTGATGTTGAACCTATCGCAGAAACTGCTTCGGTAAGCACAGATATTGAAAATCCTGAAGTTCAGAAAGATATAAAATCTGTATTGGCTTATATGGATCAGCTTTTGGAAAGTCTTCCGGAAAGCAAAATTGAAGAGTTTGCAAAATCAGAACATTTTGAAACATACAAAAAACTTTTCAATGAATTAGGAATTTCTGAATAATATGGGTTTGTTAAGTCATATTAATAAAAAATATTTCTCAAAACATGAAGGTCTTTTGAAAAAAGCGCAGCATTATCTTGATTCAGTTGATGAAGATGTTGCTACGGACGAATCTTCCCTTGATGAAGCTATTGATTCAACCGAAACTGCGACAACTGAGATGCTCGAATCAGAAGAAACGATAGAAATTACTGAGCCTGCTGTAGACGATGTTGCCGCAGAAGAACCTGCTGTAGACGAAGTTGTTGCCGAAGAGCCTAATTCTGAAGAGCCTGCTGTAGACGATGTTGCCGCAGAAGAACCTGCTGTGGGCGATGTTATTGCCGAAGAGCCTGCTGTAGATGAAATTGCTGCCGAAGAGCCTGCTGTAGACGAAATTGCCGCCGAAGAATCAGCTATTGTCGAAGAGCCTGCTGTAGGCGAAATTGCCGCCGAAGAGCCTGCTGTGGTAGAAGAAAGCGTTACAGACGACGAAATCGATGATTCTACAACCTCAGAAATGTTCAAAAACTCCCAGTGGGACAATAGCATAAACAATGATGAAGAATCTGTTATTGAAGAATCAAAAGAATGTGAAGAACCAATTGTCGAATCTTGTGATGAGAAATTAGAAGATAATATCGAAATAAGCAATGAAAACCTCATTGACGAAAATAAAGACGACGAAATCGATGATTCTACAACCTCAGAAATGTTCAAAAACTCCCAATGGGACAACAGTGTAAACAATGATGAAGAGATTGTTGTAGAAAATCCAGAAACAACATCTGAACAACAAGAAAATGTTTCGGAAAAAATCGATTCTACTTTTAATGATGTAAGCAGCAAATTTACGAATACATGCCAAAATATGCAGATAGAAAAAGCAGGAATTTTTGAGTTCAAAGAAAATGAATGCAAACTATCAGTTTCTTACAACGTTAATGACAAGGATTTTAGGTCCGGTGAATGTACAAAAGAATTCTGGGACGAAAACCTGACCAATTATGCATGGCAAGTACTTGAAGGTGAAGACGTAGCAATTTACTCGCCTATCTTTTCAGATGATGTTTTTGAAAATATCTGCAACATCGCTTTAAAGAGATTCAGTTTTTCAGGGCAAAACTTCATTTTCTTTGCTATAAACTGCAATTTTGAAGATTATGCAACGATAGATATTGAAGATGAGATTTATGCGTTAAAGGCTTCTCTTGTAAATCTTGCAAAACTTACCGAATCAACTTCATCAAATATCGAAAAAGATAAAATAAAGTCCCATATCATAAATACATTTGATTTGGGTTCATCTGTTATTTTTTCTATCGATTACTCTAATGTAAATTCAGATGAATCGATAAGTGAAACAAACAGAAATGCATTCAAAAATCTTCTTTCAAAAGAAATGAATAAACTTTTTCCGCTCCCTAATGTCGTTTATGTTACAGACAATGACATTAAAGTCGTTTATTTCTGTAAATATAGCGTAGACGTGGAGGCTTTGGAATTCCATGTCAAGAATGATTTGACGGCTTCTTTAGGACAATCTTCATTCAAGGATCTGCAATTTTCTGATTTTCACGTTACCGATGTTATGGATGAGGTTTTGCATTTCGTTTTAGGATAACAAATTGTCCGTATCTTTTTCTACTTCGAAAAATGGCGAAGAAACTTGCATTATTGATTCAACGTATATACATTCCCGTTATGCACCATCGAATGAAATAAAACGATGGGTTGATAGCATTCAATGCGATTTTAAGCCACTTTTCGTTTTTGTTATTGCACCTGGAATCCCCTATTGTTCATCTTTTTTTAAGGATAAATTTCCAGATGCAAAATTGATTCTCCTTCATTTTTTCAGGGAATTTGAAAAATACGATTCTACTAGCTTTTTAAGTCTCTATTACAAAAATGAACTTACAGCTGTTGATTTTTCAGAAATGCTTTTCGATTACTTTGGAGAAGAAGTTGCTTCAAGAATTCTATTCGTTTCATACAAACCATGCGAAAACCTACTTCAATCTCAGATAAAAACGGTTTTTGAGGGGATAAGCCTATATTTAAAGAAAAGTCGTGATGTAATTGCTACTAGAACTTTTTTTTCAAAAAAATGGTTTTTAAATACAGTAAGATTTTTCAAAAACATACATGCCCCATATCGATATAATTCCCAAAAACTAACCTGTGATGTTTTAATTGCTGCCAGCGGACCGACATTAAAAGATTCTTTGCCATATGTAATTCAATATCGCTCAAGATTTTTTCTTTTGGCCGTATCATCATCAGTAAATTGCCTTATTGAAAATAACATTATCCCTGATTTAGTAATTTCAACAGATGGCGGATATTGGGCAAAAAAGCACCTTGAAATCCTAGAAAAAAACAGAGATATTCCTCTTTGTATATCATGTGAAAGTGCATTGCCCTATTCAGTTTATCAAAATAGAATCGTTCCGATAAATTACGATGATTTTCTTGAAAACGCTCTTTTTAAACTTTCTGATATCGATTCAATAAATCTTTCTAGAAATGGAACAGTAAGTGGGAATGCCTTGGAAATTGCCCTGAAGTTGACGAATAAAAACGTATATATGGTCGGAGTCGACCTTCAATCTGGAAAAGGATTTCCTCATTCTCAGCCAAACGTTCTGGAAAATTTTGACAAACTAAGAGATTTTAAACTCAGCAATACGGAAACAAGAATAACAAAAAGAAATGTCTTTTCTTCTAGCCTTGAAGTATACAAAAATTGGTTTTCATCTATTGAAAAGGAAAGAGCTTGTAGAATCAAAAGGCTTTGTATAAAAACAAAAGCGTTAGCAGATTTGGGATTCATAAAAACATGCTTTTGGGAAAATATAAATTTTTCAGAAAATGACTTCGTTACGGAAAATAAATTTGAATTTTTGTTTGAAAAACAATCCTTTTCAAATAAAAACGATAAAATTAAAGATTTTTTAGTGAAATTAAGCAAAGAAATTGAACTCTTAGATGAAAAATCACATTCCCTAAAAGAATACGATGAGATTTTTAAAATGTTTTCATTAGGTCACTATCTCCATTTCCAAAAGTTTTCTGATAGTTCTTCGTTCCAAAACGCAAAGGACGATGTTCTTTCTTGCCTTGAAAAAGGAATAAAAGCATTATGACAAGTTCTTACTCTAGCATTGAATTTGCAAAAAATAATCAAAAAATAGCAATTTTTTCAGATGGAAAAAGTTTTTATTCAAAATACAATCCGAGAAGAGATGCTGAAAATTTTGCCCATGCAGAAGCCTTAGCAAACGCCGACTTCATTTGTATAGGAGGAATCGCAAACGGCTATCATCTAGACGAATTAAGAAATTTATACCCCGAAAAATTCATAGTTGCATTCGAAGATAATGAAATTTCGCTTGATTTCTTGAAGAAAAATGCAGATTTATCACGTTTTGCCGATGATTCAAAAATAATCTTGACCTCCCTTGAAAATCTAGAACAAGAACTTTTGACTCATTATCTTCCGGCCCTGTACAAAAATTTTTGTTTTACCTGCGTACGATCATGGGAAGATTTTCACAATGAGCAAAAAAAACAAATTCAAAAGGCAATTAAAGAAGCGCTTGATAAAATAAGCGCAGATTACTCAGTTCAGACTAGATTTGGAAAAATATGGCAAAAAAACATAATTTATAACAGCAATTATTGCAATGGCCAAAAATACATTCACAAAATAACAAAAACAGCCTGTATAGTTGCGGCAGGACCTAGCCTTGATAAATCAATAGACTTCATCAAGAAAAATCTGAATCAACTTACGATTATAGCCACTGATACTACACTTCCGACTCTTCTTTCAAACCAGATTTTTCCAGAATTTGTTGTTTCGATTGATGCACAAATTTTTTCTCACGAGCATTTTGTCTGTAATTTATCAAAATTATATGAAAAAACAACTTTTTTGATGGATATATGTGCCGATTCGTCCACAGTCAGAAAACTTTCTCGAAAGAATGCAAAAATTATCTTTTTCAAAAGTGGCCATCCTTTGGCAAATTATTGTGAAGAAAAAAGTTCATCTACTTTTATGACTCTATCGACAGGGCGCGGTACGGTAACTTCTGCATGCTTTTCTTTTTGCGAGTATTGTAATTTTAAAGAATGTATCTTTATCGGTGCGGATTTTTCCTATCAAGATTATAAGCCATATTGCAAAGGAACGTATCTAGAAAAAAAATTTGTGAATTGTTCGAATAGGTTAAACTCTATCGAAAATCAGTACGATAATTTAATGTATCGAACAGAACTCATCGAAAATGGAGATGGTTTTTATACTACGAAATTGCTAAGTGAGTATAAAGAAATTCAATCACAAATGAGCGAAAAATCTTCTATTAAAGTCTTAAAATATGACAAATCTGTCATAATAAATACAAAATATGACAATAAACTTGACATAAAATATGACATTAATTATGACAAAATAATAGAACTTTCGAATCCTGACATAAATCCGAATGTTTTTAATAAAATTGACGATGACTATGCTTTGTTACCATATAAAGCTTGGTTAAATTCAAAACAAATCTTGCAATAAAATCTTTAGACAATTATACTATGTATATGAAGTCTAAAAAAATTAATCTTTTTTCCATTTTTGTACTTATCGTTTTTGCTCTTGCAATCGTATTTTTTATAAGTTCAGTTTTAGTTGAAAATTCCATTGGTAAAAACAAATCACAGGAATTATATTCGAACTTTTCCAATCTAACCGTCAACTATTTGAATCAGATAGGTTTGAATGAGGACTTTTCTCTAAAATATGGAGAAAAAATCAAAGGAATAGCTGATGTTGCAGCAGTGATGATACTAAAAGATGGTGATGTTTTTTATGCTTATCCTGTTACCTCTCCTCTGTTTTATATCAATGAATTTTCAGAACCAGAAATGAAAGGAAGTTCACCTTGCGTAAAAATGTTCAGTTCGAACCTTGATTGCGATTATCCTGGAGTTGTACTTTCCGTTGCAGTCTATACTATCACGCCAGAAAGAATTTTCTTTTTTGCAAAAATCACATTCTTCGTAATTTTGTGTGCCACAATGCTGGTTTTCATCGTACTTATCGTCGTTTATGTGAAAATGAAAAATACAGATTCAGAAATGGAAGTAAAAATTGCTGAGACAACTGATATTTCTGAAGAAAAAAAAGACTCAAATCCTGAACTTTTTGCTGAAAAACAAGTAGATTCGGAAATGAAAGAAGAAGTTGAATCTGAAAATGACACAACAAAAAAACAGGATTCGATAACAGATGAAAATCGTGAAGATGATGACCAAATTGAAGAACTTGAAAAAACGGAAGAAGTTTTGACTAAAAACGGTATTTCACAAAAGAGTTTTCTAGAAAGCCGATTGGACAATGAACTTTCCAATACAGTTTCTTCAGAACAGGATCTTGCTTTCTTTTTGATAAAAACAGAGGGGCTGTCTATCGATTCGAACAAAAGCGAACAGATTATAGAAGTTCTTATCAAGGATATAAAATACAGGGATTTGATTTTCGAATATGATGATGAAACATACGCTGTAATTTTGCCTTCATTTAATCTGGACAAATCAATGATGTTTATCCAGCAACTTTATGCTAATATTGAAAATGCAATCGAGGACAACGGAATAAATGCACGTCTTGCAATTGGTATTTCAACAAGGTCTTTGAGAATAATACCAGCAGAAAGAATCATTACAGAAGCATCCCAAGCTTTGGACAAAGCCCTTTCTCAAGAAGGTTCAATTCCTGTTGTTGCTTTCAGAGTAGACCTTGAGAAATACAAGAAAAGTTTGATGGAAGATTAAAGAACGTCCTTTTCAGATTCTATAGCTTTCTCTTCCTCATTTTCAATCTTCTTTTGCTTTGCTTTCTTCAGGTCATCTTC
>JAQYSN010000034.1 GCA_028725265.1 Spirochaetales bacterium
GCTCAAGCAGATGCAATGACACAGACTCACACATCAGAAGGAAAACCTTCTTTCAGCATAAGTGGCTAAGGAGAATTTTATGGAAAATTTGACACAAGAACAGATTAACGAGAGAGTTGCCATTCTCAAAAGATTCAAAAAACTTTTGGAACAGCAGAGGGCAAAATTTCAGGAATATTTGGAAGTTCTCGAAAAGCAAACAGAAGGTATCGAAAACGAAGATGACAATGCCATTATCGCGCATGCAGAACTCGAAGCACAGATTGTTGCAAATATCCAAAACCTCCAAAAAGTCATAAATCCTATTGAGAATATGTACAAGCAGATTGGATGCCCGATTTCGGCTGAAATTCCTCAGCTCAAGCACGAACTGAGCAAGCTCCAAAGTGAAGTTCTTGTTAAAAATGAACAAAACCGAGAGCTTCTCAAACTGCATATGAGCGAAATCAAGGAAAAAATGGAGAAAATGAACGATCCTCGATTCAACCCGTACGCAAAACGCAAGAACATCTATTCTCATCTCCTTCATACGGCAAGCGTATTCGACATTCAAGGTTAAATCATAAGCAAAAACCTTACTTGTGAATAAACTCCGCTTCATCTATAATAAGGAAACGCAAATTTATACTCGATGCATAAATCTGCGTTTCCTTTGCATTTTTCGCAACTCTTTATATGCCAATAAGTTGCTACAAAATGCTCTCACTATTGAATGCACTAATTAATTCTCTTATTTGAATTAATCAGTGCTATTCTAAAGCGGAGTTTTTTTATGGATAAGACACTTTATATAATCGATTCTTACGGATTAATCTATCGTTCCTACTACGCTTTCATTTCTCGGCCTTTGGTAAACGAAAAAAATGAAAATGTAAGCGCCCTCTACGGATTTTTCAACAACCTTCTATCGCTGATACAAAAAAATGATGTCAAATATTTGGCAGCCGCCTTCGATTCAAAAGGCAAGACATTCAGACACGAAATGTTTAGCGAATACAAGGCAACCCGTCAAAAAACTCCAGAAGACTTACACGCGCAAATTCCTTTCATACAAGAAGCCCTTGAAAAAGCAGGGCTTAAGGTTCTACAAAACGAAGGTTTTGAAGCAGACGACATCATAGCAAGCCTTTGCAAAAAAGCAAACGAAAACGGATGGGAATGCAAGATTCTTTCAAGCGATAAAGATTTGATGCAACTCATAAACGAAAAGACGCAGATGGTTAAAAGTGACAAAACTGGAGGATGGATTTTCAGCGGAATCGAAGAAGTTCAAAAAGAATGGGGCGTTTTGCCAGAACAGATGCTTGATATTCTTTCGTTGATTGGTGATACGGCGGATAATGTTCCTGGAATCAAAGGCATCGGTGAAAAAACGGCCATCAAACTTCTTTCAGAATACAAAAACCTTGATTCAATACTTGAGCATGCTTCTGAAATTTCAGGAAGCACAGGAAAGAAAATTCAGGAAGGAAGGGAAAGTGCAAAATTCTCGCGCGAATTGATAAAACTTCGTTATGATGTTCCACTCGACTGTTGCATGGACGACTTTTCAATTGAAAATGCAGATTTCGCTGAGACTGCAAAAGTCCTATATAAATACGGGATTCCTTCGGTCGCTAAACGCTATGAAGGACTTGCAAAAAAAACAGGCAAAACAGGACAATCGACTTTTGAAAAAAACGGTGAACCAAAAACTGAGCCGAAAAAAGCACAAGTCACATCAGACTTGAGCGATGAAGAAAATCTAGGAACAGAAACGTTTGAACTTACGGAAAACACGGGCGACTATCAGAGCATATTGAACAAAGAGAAACTTCATCAAATCATAGACGGTTTTTTGGCGAACAAGGCAGATGATGGCAGAATTTACGTCGCTTTCGACACTGAAACAAACGGGCTTGATATAATGACTTCAAAACTTGCAGGCTTTTCAATTTGTGCCCAAGAGCGAAAGTCCTATTACGTTCCTTTCGTCACAAAAGAAAACTTGAATCCGACAGATTTATTTTCGGATGCCCCTGAATATGTATCACAAAATCAGGCATTCGAAGAACTTTCAAGACTTTTCTTTAATCCTGATGTCACGATGCTGATGCACAACGCAAAATTTGACATCGAAATTCTTATTTCAAACGGATTTTTTACGAAATTCGGCGGTGAACCAAGCGGAGAACGAGCAAATTTCAAATGCAAAGTTTACGATACTATGATTGCAGCCTGGCTTTTACAAAGTGAAAAACAATCCATTTCACTCGAAAAACTTGCCGAAACGAAACTGCATCTCAAGACAATTCCGTTCGAAAGCTTGGTTAAAAAAGGTGAAACTTTCTTTGATGTTCCACTTGAGACAGCCGTCAAATACGGTGCCGAAGATTCTGACCTTACGCTGATGCTTTGGCATCACTTTGAGCCAATTCTCAAAGAGCAGAATCTTTTTGATTTATTTGAAAACCTCGAAATGCCTCTTATCCCAATTCTTGCACAAATGGAAATATCTGGAATACATATTGAAAAAGATGAACTTGCACTTTACGGGCAAGAACTTTCTTCGAACATAGAAAATCTGGAACATGAAATATTTGAAATAACTGGTCATGAATTTAACATCGCATCTCCCAAGCAACTAGCGGATGTTCTGTTCAATGAACGAGGGCTTTCACCTACAAAAGGAAAAAAAGGCTCTACGGATTCAGAAGTACTCGAAGAACTTAAAGACCAAGACGAACTTCCTGGAAAAATCCTTGAATACCGAAAGAACACAAAACTAAAATCGACCTATGTCGATTCTCTTGGAGCACTTGCTGACAAAAACGATAAACTTCATACAAACTTTTTCCAGACAGGAACAGCTACCGGCCGTCTTTCAAGCAGGGATCCAAACCTTCAAAACATTCCGGTAAGAGATGAAAGTGGAAGACGAATCAGACAGAGTTTCAGCGCCTCAAAAGGAAATTCACTGATTTCTGCCGACTATGCACAAATTGAACTCGTAATTCTCGCTCATCTTTCAAAAGACAAAAATATGTGCGACGCCTTCAACAAAGGTGTTGACGTCCATAAATCAACGGCTGCATTGATTTTCGGTGTTGATGCCGAAAATGTAACTCCCGAAATGCGACGAAGTGCAAAAGTCATAAATTTTGGAGTCATTTACGGAATGAGTGCCTTCAAACTTGCAAATGATCTTGGAATCACGCGAACCCAGGCATCTGAATTTATCAAACAATATTTTTCGAAGTATTCTGGAGTCCACAAGTTAATCACTGACATCATCACGAATTGCGGAGAAACAGGTTATGTAGAAACTCTTTTCGGAAGAAAACGCTACATCAGAGCAATAAACAGCGCAAACAAAATCGAAAAAGCAGGAGCTGAACGAATAGCCGTGAACACCCCGATTCAAGGAACTGCGGCCGACGTCGTAAAAAAAGCAATGATAAGCGTTTACAATGCCCTTCAGGAAAAATTTCCTCAGGCAAAAATGTTGCTCCAAGTGCACGATGAACTTATCGTCGAATGTCCCGAAGAACAAGCTCAGAATGTAGCAGCCTTGATCAAAGACTGCATGGAAAATGTCGTAAAACTAAATGTTCCACTTAGGGTCTCAGTTGAAATCGGAAAGAGATGGGGTGAGTTCCATTGAAAAATCACGATCGTTTTTCAAGCACTAAGCTCATCGGACTTACGGGCCCTATGGCAAGCGGAAAAAATCTAGCGGCCTCAATTCTGGAAGGATTTGGCTGCGTCAGTGTCGATGCCGACAAATTAGTTCATCAGGCCGTTGAAACAGCAAAAGACCAGATTATTGAAATCTTCGGAATCAATGCGAAAGAAATGAAAATCGAAATATTAAATCCTGACGGAACGATAAACAGAAGACAGCTTGCAAGAATTGTTTTTCAATCCGAGGAAAATCTTCGAAAACAGGAACAGATTGTCCATCCAATCGTTGAAAAACTCACTCTCGATTTTATAGAACAAAATTCCGATAAAGTCGTAATCGTAAATGCCACCGTTCTCCACAAAATTGAACTTGTTAAAAATTGTGATGCACTGATTTTTATCACAGCACCTACTCTAAAGCGACTTTTCCGTGCAAAAAAGCGCGATCATCTTAGCACGAAGCAAATTTTGCAAAGATTTCACAGTCAAAAGCATTTATTTACTAAATATAAAAAATTAAATTCCGATATATATAGAGTAATGAACTTTGGTTCAAAAGCAAAACTTGAACGCTCTTTGGCGAAAGTTTTCAAGGAAATTATTTCTCTATAAATATAAGGAATTTAGATATGGATCAAAAACGAACTCTTTGGATTGTTGCTGCAGTAGGATTGTTCCTGCTCGTTGTAATTGGATTTGCTGCAATTATTTATGCACCAAAAGCCAGCTCTTCAAGACCGGCGAATTCTCTTCAGTCTTCAAATGACATTTGGACTTCTGCAGAAAACTCAGATTTCATTCCAATTTATCCTGAAAAACGCACATCAACTGGAACAGAAAACGATGAAAACTATCTTCCTAGCGATTTAATGCAAATCAATGGCGAAAACAACGTTGCAAAGACTACAGAAGAAGAACTTTCATCACAGAACGTTGATTCTGCTCAGATGAGAGTAAAAGACCTTACCGTCATCAGTGAAAACACAAAATTCGTTTCAAACGGACAGACAATCGACTTGACAGGAATCATCAATACAAATCAACCAACAGTAAACCAGAGCAAAGCTGTTTCTGAAGCTCCATCGACCAAAACAACAGAGTCAAAAACAGAAACCAAAACTGTTGCAAAAACAACGCAGGCATCTACAAAACCTAAGGCTCAATCAAAACCTGCTGCAAAGGTTGCCTCAACAAATTCTGCTTCACAAAACATTCCTAAATACTGGATTCAGGCTTCATCTTACTCAAGCAAGAAAAATGCTGAAGAAGCTCGAAACGCCCTAAGTGCAGAAAAAATCCCTGCAGAAATCTTTACTTACACCGATGCAAAAGGCACGCTTTTCTACAGAGTCCGAGTCGGTCCATATTCAACAAAAAGCGAAGCCGAATATTGGCAGACAAGAATTAAATCCATCAGTAAGTTTGCAAACACACAGACTTACATAACCAATTCAGCAGCCAAGGCAAAATAAGTTTTATACTTAAACATAGAACGGCAGGAATAACGCTTCAAAAAGCAAAAATTTCTGCCGTTTTTTTATTTTTTAACGCAAAATTGATTTTTCGCACAATAAATTAAGTATGGAGCTAAAAAAAACAATTTTGTATCTAGTTCTTTGCATAATTAGTCTGTTCACCTCAAACGCCAAGACTTTGCAAAGCAACAACATTATTTTGCAGGGAAAATACAAATACGAAAACGAATCAAATTTATTGTCTTTAAAACTACAGGACTCTATTTTTTCTACCATCATGCACGCTAACCTATATCCAGAAAGCGGTTTGAAAAATTGGGGAACAAGATTTTATGAAGAAAATCTTTTCATAAATTTAGGGAATTTAAGTTTTTCTGGTCTAAAAAACTGTATGAACAATCCAAACTGGTATAGCATCGATGCTCTCAAAACAATAAAGATTGATTCACCCACAACTAAAAGCAAAAATCCGTCAAATTGGTCAAATTCAACACCTTTTTCCCTCTTTGCAAGCTATACAATTCCATTTGAAAACAGTGTTTCTTTCAAACCAGTTATGTCCCTTGCGTGGACACCATCATTTTCAAAAGATGAAAATGCAAACAAGAGCGATACTCTTTACACTGATAAGGGACTTTACTTTTCAAGCGTATTGTTTCCGTTCAAATTCAAAGGAAAAGAAAAAAATAAAAATTGTCATCTGGACTTAACGATAAACTACGGCACGAACTTTCTCGAAACCAACGACCAGAAATGGTATATAGATGAACCTTTTTTCATTGGTGAGCGGGAACATTTTTTTATGGAAGCACTTTATTTTTACAACAAGTATTTTTCGCTCAAAACGATTTTTGGGCAAAACACCTGTCCGCAAGGCGGTGCCAAGCTCTACGAAAGAACTGATGTCGTCTTATCAATTGATTTTTCACAGAACATTCATTTTTCAACGGAAGGGCGAATCTTTTTATGCCAGAATGACGTGCATACGCTTTCGCTCAGAACGCTACGAACTCCTCTTCACTATTGCATTCTCCCAAACTTCTGCTTTGATTTCAAAAACTCAAGTCTTTCAGTGTCATTCCTGTTCGATTCAGAATACAAATATTCTGGAGGAAAAGATTCCCTAAATCTCAACTCAAATCTTTATCAAGCAGCAATGAAACTTGAATTTCTCTACTGGAATTTGCGGATAAAATACACCCATTCAGATGACGATGAATATTTTTTTGGATTTTGGGTTCAAGCATTGAAAAACAAAACGGCAACTCTTAATCTTAACGGACAGTTTAAATTTTTCCAAGAATACTGGACGGCGACAGGCCTTGTTCGATGTACCTTTCATTCAAAAAAAGAATCGTTTTTCTTGACTACATCCGTTTCCATTCAAAATGACTATATTTTGCAAAGCCCCTCATTTTCGGGAAAGGCATCGTTTTCATGTTTTGGAGCAACGGCCGGATGCACAATAAAAAAAGCAGCGTCCAAATCAGACTCAGCTGATTCAAACACTGCCTTTGATTTTTATCTTGGATATTGCGCCAAATTTTAAAAACTACAATGCGTTGTTCAAATTTTCGCTTTCAATATCCTTAAAATATTTTGCGGTTCCGCATTTAATTTCATCCGTTGCATCTTCATCGCAAACGATTACTGCCTTTTTATGAAGTTGCAAAGCACTGACCGTCCACATCTGGCTAACTCCACCTTCGATGGCGTGCTGCAAAGCTCGAGCCTTGTTATGACCGGTTATCAGAATCATCACCTCATCAGCATCACAGATTGTGCCAACCCCAACAGTCAAAGCCGTATCAGGCACCTGCGAAATATCACCGTCAAAAAAGCGTGAATTTACCTGTATTGTTTCTTTTGTCAAAGTCTTGATTCTTGTACGACTAGAAAGAGACGAGCCCGGTTCGTTAAAAGCGATATGGCCATCAACACCGACACCACCCAAAAACAATCGGATTCCACCGCTTGCAGCAATTGCTTTTTCGTATGCTGCACATTCAGCTTCCAAATCTTGGGCCATTCCGTTCAGAATATGAACATTTTCTTTTTTGATATTAATCTTGCTGAAAAAGTTATCCCACATAAATCTATGATAACTCTGCGGATGATCTTCAGGAAGTCCAACATATTCATCCATATTGAAAGTAACAACATGCTCAAATGAAACTTTTCCCTGCTCATAAAGAGAAATCAAAGCCTTATAAGTTCCAAGTGGAGTACTTCCAGTAGGCAATCCAAGCACAAACGGTTTTTTTGCAGTCGGCGCAAAATCATTTATACGTTTCGCAATATGATTTGCTGCCCAAACACTGCATTTTTCATAATCATCCAAAATGATAACTCTCATTCAACTACCTTCTTAAAATTAGTCAGACTCTTTGGAAAGCACCAAGTTAGTAACGATTCCAAGAATCAAAGCGCATGCAACTGTTCGAATTTCAACCTGTCCAAAATGAACGACCATTCCACCTACACCTGTGATAAAAATTATTGATGCAACGAAAAGGTTTTTATTTTTATTCAAATCAACAGTCTGGAACATCTTGAATCCAGAAATAGCGATAAATCCGTACAATGCGATACAAACACCACCCATTACGCAACTTGGAATTGTTTCAAGAAAAGCTACGAGAGGAGAAAGAAGAGAAAAGACAATACAAAGGATTGCGCACCACCAAATTGAAATGGTAGAAGCGTTTCTTGTAATTGCAACACATCCGATTGACTCACCGTATGTTGTGTTAGGACATCCACCAAACAGTGTACTTACCATAGTTCCAACACCATCACCTAAAAGAGTTCTCGTAAGACCAGGCTCTTCAAGAAGGTTTACTCCAACGATTGAAGAAAGGTTTTTGTGGTCTGCAAGATGTTCTGCAAATACTACAAATGCAACTGGTACATAGGCAGCAAACAAAGTAAGGATGTAAGACCCCGTAATACCTTTAAGACCTTCAATGCCTCCCTTTACAAAAGCAAATTCAGGAAGTGCGATATATCCAGAAACTGAATGCCAGTCAAGATTTGTAAGAGCACTGTAATTGATAACGATAAATGATGGAACATCAGCAAGATATCCAATCAGAGCACAGATTGAAGCTACAACATATCCTGCAAGAATTCCGATGATAAAAGGAATAAGTTTTCCGATTTTCTTTCCGTAAGTTGAACAAATCATAGTTACAAACAAAGTGATAAGTCCACAAACCATAGCGACATTAGAACTTCCGCCTTCTACATTTGATCTCATCAAATCGCCAACTGCATTTCCAGAAAGGCTCAAACCGATGATTGCAACCGTAGGTCCGATAATTACAGGTGGCATTAACTTATCAATCCATTTTACACCACAAAATTTAACTACAATCGCGATAATTACGTAAACGAGACCGGCCATGATTGCACCGATAATCAAACCCCAGTAACCAACCGAGATTGAAGCGGCTCCTCCGAAAGCACTGAACATTGAGCCGATAAAAGCAAAAGAACTGCCCAAAAATACAGGACTTGCGCTTTTTGTGAAAAGCAAATACACGAATGTTCCGATTCCGGCTCCAAAAAGAGCTGCAGAAGCCGTAAGACCGTGTCCTACGATAGCAGGTACGGCAATTGTAGCAGCCATGATAGCCAAAAGCTGCTGAATAGCAAACAGAATAATTTTGCCAAAACTAGGTTTATCCTTGATTTTATAAACCAAATCCATTTTTTCTCTTCCTCCGTTTTATAACTTTTAATTGCTTATAATTTTTCCATCCAAAATTTTCACAACGCGGTCTGCCAAATCTACGATTTTCTGATCATGCGTTGAAAAAATGAAGGTAGTCTCAAATTCCTTGTTCATCTCTTTCATCAATTGAAGAATCTGATTCCCCGTTTCAGAATCCAAATTGGCCGTAGGTTCATCGGCTAGTATTATAGGAGATTTTGTTGCAAGAGCTCTTGCAATTGCAACACGCTGTCTTTGTCCGCCTGAAAGTTCGTTCGGTTTGTGGGTAACCCATTTTTCCAATCCCACACGGTTTATCAAATACATAATCCATTCTTTCCGTTCTTTTTTCTTCATTCCGCGGATATTTTCAATTCCCAAGTGGAACGGATATTCAATATTCTGATAAACATTAAGAACAGGAAAAAGATTGAAACTTTGAAAAATGATACCTATATTGTTCTTTCGAATTCTACAAATACGACTATCGGCATCTCGTGAAATCTTGCCGTTTTTTATGTAAAACTTTTGATCTTCATCAGTAAAAACCGGAGAATTGTTTATAAAGACTTTTCCGGCATTGGGCATATCAATCAAACCTAAAATATTTAATATAGTAGATTTGCCGCTTCCAGAAGGACCTGAAATCGTCAGAAACTCACCTTTTTCAATTGAAAGATTAATATCTTTAAGAGCCTCTATTTGGATAGAACCCATTTGATAGATTTTTTTGATGTCTTTTAATTCAATTAGTGCCATCAATATTTAATGGTACGAGAAACACATAAATTTGTCAATTAAGGCAAATTGTCTCTTCAGGGCAACCGCATTACTGAAACAAAAGCCAAGCTCAAAAACTTCGTAAAAAAATCTTAAAAAAAAATTCTTGACATATCAAACATACGATTTAGAATTGAAAAGAAATAAAAAAGTACGTCATATTAAAGAAGTAAATTATGTCGAAGAAAAAAGAGTTATCTGCTAAAAATTTAATATTCATCATATGTATCGCAATTGCAGCTTTATTGGCTGTGATAGCAGTGTCTTTTTCTCTTTATTACCTTACGACGTCATCAATGAAAAAGCAGACAGAAAAACTCCGTCTAGAACTCAATGATTCAATCGTAAATGCAGTTGAGAAAAAATTCGACTCGAACTTCATGTTCCTGACATTTGCGCAAAAAATCGTTGATGAAAACTTTTCAAGCACTTCAGTCGCATCGAGCCGTTTTATTCCTGTTATCGAAACTGTACTAAAAAAATCTTCAGAGGATTTCGGAATCGAAAATGTCGTTATATTAGACAAGGATGCATCGATTTTTGTTACTGGCAAAAAAACAGGATTAGAAAACGAGCCTTTTTTCAAGGAAGCCCTGAACGGCAAAGAAACTCTTTCTAGCCTGACAAAATCTCCAGTTTCGGGCAATGATGTATTTCTTTTCTGTGCACCGATATTTCAAAACGAAAACCCTATCGGAGTTTTAATTGCAGAAGAATCTCTTTCATCCGTGGAAGATATTCTAAAATCATCAAATACATTTTCCCAAAACTCTTTCATCAGACTTTCTGACGAAATGGGAAATTATCTTGCAGCCTCAGACAATTACGAACTTAACAGTGCAAAATCCGTACTCGAAGATATCGACAACATGTGGGATGATACCGAAAAAGGCCGAAAAGTTCTTAGAGAGGCCAGATTAAACAATTCAACAGGATACGTACTTCACAAACGAGACGGCATAATGTACATGAACATCTACACGCCTATCAAATACAACCGATGGTTCGTCTGTTCTGCAATTCCTGAAAACACATTTTCCAAAAAGCGTGTAATCAACGCAATCATAATGGTTTCAATCAGCCTTCTTCTGAGTGTCGCCATGATTGGAGCACTCGGATACATTGCAATTTTCCAGCTCAACTACCAGAAAAAGCTACACTACCTTGCCTACACAGATCCTTTGACGGGAAAAGGCAACTACAAATGGTTTTTAGATGAAGCTGAAAAAATCATTGAAGAAAATCCTAAAACAAAGTATGCAATAATTTCAATAAATATCATCCACTTTAAGCTTTACAACAAGCAGTTTGGTCGCTTAAAGGGAGATTCAAAACTGATTTCAGTATTCAAAAACATCGAAGACATCTTGATTGACGAAGAAATTCTGGCACGATCAAACGCCGATAACTACAGAATTTTGATGAAATATACTGATGATGTAAACTTTATCGTCGAACGCCTAAAAGCCGTTTCTAATGAAATAAACAAAATTGAACTTGATATAAAGGGAAAAAATCCGTACCTGATAACTCTTTGTGCAGGTATTTGTCCTGTGGATGTTCAACTTGAAAGCGGAAAAATGTCAAAGCTCGATATACTTTCTTGTTGCGACCGAAGTTCAATTGCTATGAACGGTGCAAAACCAGAACTAAACTCATTCCTCCACTGCGGAATCTTTAGGGAAGACGATTTGATAGCCATGAATTCCCAGAAAATTATCGAAAATAGAATGAGAAATGCATTGAGGGATGAAGAATTCCTCGTTTATCTTCAGCCAAAATATAGCCTTACGGAAAACAAGATTCTTGGAGCAGAAGCTCTCGTTCGTTGGGAATCATCAAATCGTGGTACCGAAATGCCAGGTAGCTTCATTCCAATCTTTGAAAATAATGGCTTTATTCTGGACTTGGACCTTTATGTATTTGAAAAAGTCTGTCACATGATTCGATCTTGGATTGACCGTGGATTAGATCCTATTTTGATTTCTGTAAATCTTTCGCGTGCCTATTTGCATGACATGAGTTTCATCGAATCGTTTGAAGCCGTCCGTAAAAAATATGACGTTCCTCCAAAATACATCGAACTCGAAATAACCGAAACAGCCGTAATTGAAAACACGTCAATCCTTACAGACATCGTGAATGTGATCCACAAACTAGGCTACTATTGTTCAATAGATGACTTTGGTTCGGGCTACTCATCGCTCAACTTGCTTAAGGAAATCCCAGTTGATACGATTAAACTCGACAAGGGATTCTTCTCTGGAAAAAATGCAGGCTCACTTCAGAGTGCAACAATCGTTCGAAGCGTTATTAATCTTGCAAAAAATCTTGATATGAAGACGGTTTCGGAAGGTATTGAAGATGAAAAACAGGTCGCTTTCCTAAAGGATGCAAAATGCGACATGATTCAAGGCTTCTTTTTCTCAAAGCCTATTCCAACACCAGAATTTGAAAAAATGGCCTTTGGTCTTGTAATATCAGAGCAAACTCGACTTTCAAACATGAGCATCGATGATTTTGATATGGAAAATGATATTTTCAACTCATTCAATACTAATGACTTTCCTGCAGCAGAACAGCTGTTCAATGGAGAAAACTAAATTTTTCATAAATGTTAAATTCGAAGTTAAAAATTCATCGGATAAAATGAATTTTTACCGAAAGCCGAGCACTCAATACCATAATGCTGGACTTCATAGCGCTCTGTTTTTCCGGGATACTCAACCACAGAAAAGCTTGGAATATCCGTACCTCGTGGCCTTGAACAACTACCAGGATTGACAATCAACGTGCCTCCAACCTCTTCGATT